>JAGRPC010000116.1:0-32111 GCA_020439925.1 Verrucomicrobiia bacterium
CCATCGACAACACTCCGGTCAGGAAAGAATGCACCGCGAAGTGGCCGCCTTTCACATCGTGGTCCAGCCCCGAGTAGAGCGTGAAGTTGTTCCGGTGCGGCTCCAGGGGCTTGAGCAGCCGCGGCATCTCGTAGTCGGGACCGGGATCCTTCGGAAAAAACTCGGGTTGATAAAAGCCGAGCAGGTTCCCGATCGCCACCATTCGGGTGGGACGGTCCTCCGAGGGGGCGGAATCCGCCCCGATCGCCAGGCCGGAACCAAGAACTCCTGGCAGGAGCGAGTCCAGGGCCGGCAAGGCCAGGGTGGCTCCGGCCGATTTCAGGAAAAATCGGCGTCGGGTGAGAGGGGTGCGACGTGGTGCCATATCGGGATTCAACGGATGCTCTCAATGAAACCACGCAACCTAGCCGAGGGTCGCGCGACTTCCGCCCCAAAAATGCGGACGCGTTCGAGCCAAGACCGTTCACTTTTTCTCCACCGGGTGTGCCGTGAGTTTCGCGGTCGCTTCCAGGAGAGCATTGTGCCCGTCCGCATCCTCGGGCAGGGCCTCCTCTCGGAAGGCGGGCAGGAGAATCTCCCACACGAGGTCCAGCTCCGTCTGCATCTGGCTGGTCTTGGCGGTGATGGCGATCACGGCGTCGTGGTCGGGGATGACGAGACAGATCTGTCCGTCCCGCCCGTCGCCGCGAAAGCAGTTGTGCCGGCAGCGCCAGAACTGGAATCCATAGCCCTCTCTCCAATCGGGATTCTTTCCGTGGGGACCCTGCGCGTTGTCCACCTGCTTCGAGGTGGCGGCGTCGACCCATGACCCGGAGAGGATCGCCTTCCCCTTCCACTGTCCTTTCTGAAGGTAGAGCTGGCCGAACTTGGCGATGTCTTCGGTGCGGACGAACAGTCCGTAGCCTCCGAAGTTGTAACCCTCGGCGGAGGAGCCCCACTCGGGATCCGCGATGCCGAGCGGCTCGAAGAGGCGGGGTTTCAGGTAGTCGAGCACGGTCTGGCCCGTCGCCTTGGTGACGATGGCCGAGAGCAGGTAGCTGCCCGGCGTGTTGTAGCGGAACCAGGTTCCCGGCTCATGGGACACGGGGTGGGCGAGAAAACCCTTCACCGTGGGTCCGGCCTCGATATCGAACTTCGGTTCCACGTCGTGCCCGCCGCTCATGGAGAGGAGATGGCGGACCTGCATGGTCTTTAGGTTTTTGTCAGGATCGGAGGGGGCTTCGTCGGGGAAGAATTTCAGGACCGGGTCGTCGAGGCTCAGCTTGCCCTCCTCCACCGCCAGCCCGACGGCCGTCGAGGTGAAGCTCTTGCTCAGCGACCAGAGGACGTGCCGTTGGTCGGCGGATTCCGGGCTCCACCACGCCTCCGCGATGACCTGTCCGTGGCGAACGAGCATGAAGCTGTGCAGGGTGTCGATACGCTGGTCTGCCGCCTCGATGAAGGATCGGATCGCCGATGAGGAGATGCCTTGGGCTTCGGGGGTGCTCCGTGGAAGGGCCGAGGCATCGGCGGCGCGGATCTTGATCGCGCTTCCTCCGAGGCTCAGGACAGCGATGGCAAAGAGGATGGGAAGCTGGTGGCGAGTGGGGCTCGTATTCATGGCAGGGGTGACGCGGGCGATGGTGGAGGAAATGAATTGTGCGGACAAGTCCGGATTGAGGGACGGGTAGACCTCCTTCCCGTTTTGATGAGTTGCCAAGACTCCCGCCGACAGGCTAGCATCGTCCTCGTCACATGAAACGCCTGCTCCTCCCGATTCTTCTGATTACCCTGCTCCAGGCCGAGGAATCCTCGAGACTCTGGACTTCCAGCGATGGCCGCAAGCTCGAGGGGCGTTTCGTCAAGGGATCGGACTCCACGGTGACCATCAAGCTCGCTGATGGGCGGGAGGTGGAGGTGCCTCTGGAGCGCCTTTCGGAAGCGGATGCGAAGTTTGCCCGCGATTTGACTTCGCGGAGCGGGATGGAAGAGCAAAGGAAGGAAGGATTGAAAACGGGGCCTTATGCGTCGCATCTCACCGGGGAATGGGAGAAGATGACTGCGGGGGACGGACTGCAGTTTCACTTCTTTGCCGGCAGGAACCTGAAGGCGGACCGCGTATATCCGCTCTGCATCTACCTGCACGGATCCAGCAACACCGGTTCCGGACTTGAAAAGCGCGAGCCCGGAGCCAACGGATTCGCCAGCGAGGCGATCTACGACAAATACCCGAGTTTTGTCGTCGCACCCGAGGCTCCTGCGGGCACGAAGGCCTTCAAGGAAATCGCCCCGCGCCTTTTTGCGCTCATCGACGACCTGGCCGCCCATCTGCCGGTGGATCGCGATCGCATTTACGTGACGGGTTACTCGATGGGAAGCATGGGCACCTGGGCCCTGATCGCGGCCCGTCCCGAGCTCTTCGCCGCTGCCGGACCCATCGGAGGACCGCTTGGTTCCACCACGGTCGAGGCGGTGCCCCGGATTCCGATCTGGCTGCACTTCGGGGAACTGGACCGGGGGGAAGAGTTCCGCAGTCTTGCCCGGCAGCTCAAGGAGAAGAATCCCGCCTTCCAATCTACCGAATACCCCGGGGCCGATCACGTCGGATTCCATTTCAAGGTGGCGAAGGACCCCGCCTTTTACGATTGGCTGTTTACCCGGAAACGTTCTACGCAGTGACCATTGAAAGGCCTTGAGTCGGCCCACGAGGGAAGGGGTTTCGCCGGAGATTCCGCCCCTTGGTTGAGCCCCGTGATGTCCATGAAAACCGTCCGACTTCTGAAGGGATTCGCCTGGGCAATACTGATACTCTCCTCCCTGCTCCATGCGGAGCCTTCGAAGATATTCGGCGTCAACGGGGAGAGCTGGCAGGTGGCGGGCGGACCGCTTCCGGATTTTTCCTATGCCGGGTATCAGCGCGGTGAAAAGCCGCTTCCCGAACGACAGCCGGAAGTGTCGGTCAAGGACTACGGGGCTGTCGGGGACGGGACGACCGATGACACCGCCGCTATCCAGAAAGCCATCGACGAGAATCCCGGCAAGACCATCGCCCTGCCCGAGGGGCGCTACCTCCTCTCCGACGTGGTGACGATCAAAACCTCGGGCACCGTGCTGCAAGGAGAAGGGCCGGACCGATCGGTGATCGTCGCTCCCGTGCCACTGCAGGAGATCCATCCCTTGCCGATCAGCTATCCTGAAACCGGGGGCACGGCCTACGCCTATTCGGGCGCGTTCTTCAGCGCGGCCGGATCGACCGGCTACTTTTCGAACGATGCCCGTCCGGTGATCGCTCCGGCTACGCGAGGCGACTCCGTCGTGCAACTTGCTCCCGGCCATTCCTTCGAGGCAGGCGACGAAGTGGTGGTCGTGTCCACGGACGAGAGTGAATTGACCCTGCTGCGTTATCTCTATCGGGAGGATGTGACGGATCTCTCGAAGGCGGAGAAGGACCGGAGTTTCCGTCATGTCAGTCGAGTGAAATCCGTGGAAGGCGGGACCTTGGTCCTGGAGCGACCCTTGCGGATCGAACTCCGTCCAGAGTGGAGGCCGGAAGTCCGTTCCTTTCAGCCTCGCTTGCAGGAAGTCGGCATCGAGCACCTGGCTTTCGAGTTCCCAGAGGATCCCTATCTGGGGCATTTCACGGAGAAGGGATTCAACGCGATCCAGATGAACGGGGTGGCGCACAGCTGGGTGCGGGACGTGGTCATCCGCAACGCCGATTCCGGCATCAAGCTGGGCGGGTCGGTCTTCAGCACTGTCACCGGCATCGTGTTGGAATCCGGAAGGAAGGCACCAAACCCGCACGATGCCACCGGACACCATGGTATCTCTCTCGAAAGCCTTGACTGCCTTTGCACGGCTTTCGAGTTCCGGACCAAATTCATCCACGACCTCACAGTAAGCGGGGGTTCCGTGGGCTGCGTATTCTCAAAGGGAAAGGGGCCGGACCTCTCGCTCGATCACCACAAGCTCGCGCCCTACGAGAACCTTTTCTCCAACCTCGATTTGGGAAAGGGCGAACGGATGTTTCTGAGTGGTGGCCACGACGGCATCGGCCGTCATTCGGCCGCAGGCAATACCTACTGGAACCTGGAATCCAAGGGCAGCGTGGAGATGCCCGAGGGCTTCGGTCCCTCGCGCCTCAATTTTGTCGGGGTAAAGATGCGAGGAGGGGGGCGACCGGATCCGGAGGGACTCTGGATTGAATCGATTCGGCCGGGAAGCCTCGAGCCAGCGGACTTGCACGCTGCCCAATTGGCCTTGCGCCTCGGCGTGGCAGATCCGGTTTCGGGTGGAAATATCGGTGGCCTGCAGGACTGGACGAACACGGAGGGGCGGACCATCCGGGCCTACTTTAGCGGGTCGGACGGGGAAGAGGTGCTGCTGAAGCTGGAAAGTGGACAGACGGTTCGTTATCCGCTGGGCAAGCTCTCCGAGGATTCCCGGGCTTTGGCACGGAAGCTCGCTAACAGACCGTGAGTTGAGGAGCATCTGGGAACATTCCTGCCTTTTCGAAGGAACCCCAAGATCCCACCTCTCTTTCCCAATCCAAGGGCCTGATAGGATGCAGAAGTTTGATTTATAAAAAAATAATATTATTTTCATAAATCAAAGTTTCACCCGCGCCTTTCGAAATCTGATGTCTGAGAAATTCCCGGAAGTGGCCCTGAAAATCCACCGTCGTCGGTATGGCAATGACGGAAGGAGGGAATTCTTCGTCACCCGATACATCGTGGAGCAAGGGCTTCCTCTTGATGCGGTTTCCGTTCCCTTTGAAGGGTTTGAAGCGGCAGAAGGCCATGTTTGTCTGGCCTACCCCCTTCTTGGCAAGGACTTGAACGGATGGAACCAGGACCGCGGGCGTCCTTTTTCCGTCGAAGAAACGCGGAGGATTGCGAAGAAGACCCTTGTATTCCTTGACGCCTTCCACGAAAGCGGCGCGGCGCACACGGATATCAAGCCGGACAATTTCCTTTATGATCCCGGCACCGGAGAGATTCGCCTGATCGACTTCGGCAATTCGGAGCGACGTTTCAAGCGAGGTACCCCCGTTGCGACTCGTGAGTACACTCCGCCAGAGGGGATCATCGGTGGAGAACTGGGTCCGGCGGTGGATCTGTGGTCTTTCGCCTGCACGATCTTCGAACTCCTGACGCGGGAGTTTCTTTTTGATCCGCATGAGGCGGCTGCCGAGAAATACGTCGAGTTTTCAGATGACGGGGATGAAGACGAAGCGGAGGAGGAAGCCTCCTCTTCGGGAGAAGATCCGTCCGAAGAAGAGGGCCCGTATGCCAAGGGGAGGCTGGTCGCCGGCAAATACCGGATTCTCGAAGAACTCGGAAGCGGACATTTTGCCAGGGTGTGGCGGGCGAAGGTTGTTCATCCAGATCGTCATCTCGAGCCGCTGAGTCGACCTGCGGGCTCCGAGGTCTCGGCGGGGGTTTCGTCGGCGCCAGCGGTTCCCCAAACGTCCGGAGTCGAAGCACCGGTTTCACTGCCCGACCGGGCACGAGAGGCTCGTCGTAACAACAGGAAGCGATTCGGTGTCACCGACACCTATGACCTGGCCTTGAACTACGAGCACCTTCTCCTGATGCAGAACCTGCTTGGCCCCTGTCCTTCGGAAATGGCGAAGGACGGGATCTTCCACCAGATCTACTTCCGCCCGGACGGAGTCCTGAAATTCGATCCTTCGCCGGAGCCGGTCGCAGCGGAAAAAACGATCTCAGCCAGACTGGTTAAGTCGGGTATTGCGAAAGAGGAAGCCACGCAGATCGAATCGCTTCTTCTCGCCATGTTGCGGTATGAGCCAAGGAAACGGGCCACGGCCGAACAGTGCCTCGCCCATTCGTGGTTGTCAGGGGCTTGAAGGGTCTCGGTAGAAGCGGAACAGCCGAAAGAACTTCCAAAGGGGATCACGCGGCGACCTTCGCTCGATTTGGGTTTTTCCAGTGGGCAATTCCACTCCGTGTCTGCCAGTTCCGGGCATTCGGGAGATAAAGCTATGGCAGGCGCATTTGACTATAATTATCAAAATTGAGATGTTTATAAAAATTTTGTTGTAATTTTGCAAAAAATAGATAAAGTCATCTTCATTCAAGCAGGAACAATTTCACGACCTGGTTGATAGAACCAAAAACACAAACGGAACTAGAATCATGAAACAAAGCATCTTCACGAAGTTCGCTGACGCTGAAATCCTCGGTCTTGAACAAGTCACTGGCGGCGGAAAGACCAAGTGCGGTTCTTCCAGCAAGTCGAAGTCCAAGAGCAAGAGCCGGAGCCGTTCGGGATCTCGCGGAGGCTGCTGCGATTGCTACTGCTGGTAATCTCACTCAAAAGTGAATTCCTTTGAAAGGGAGGCAGGTATGCTGCCTCCCTTTTGTGTTTTTTATTGAAAATATAGAAAATTTGATTATGTTGAGAGGCTTTTAACCGATGCGCCTCCCAGTCTTTTCCTTTGAATGTCGATTTCTGCCCGCCAGTCGTGGGAGAGCTATAGGAAGGGCGCCGCAGCCCAGGGGAGGAGCATCCGATTCTCAGTGTCCCTGTATCCCGGCCGAATGAAGTTCCCCGTCCATCGTCAACTCGACGGACACGATTGTGGTCCTACCTGCCTCCTTATGGTCGCCGAGTATTACGGGCGACGCTTTTCCCGTGACTACCTCAGGGGCCTCTGTTCGATCGGAAAGGGCGGGGTTTCGCTCCTCGGGATTTCCAATGCCGCCGAACGCATTGGCCTCCGCTCCATGGCCGTCAGGATCGGTTATGAGAGGCTCCATCGGGAAGCCATCCTTCCCTGCATCGTTCACTGGCGTGGCGACCACTTTGTCGTGGTTCACAAAATCACTCCAAAAAAGGTCTGGGTCGCCGACCCGGAACGCGGGCTCATGGTCTACTCCCGCGACCAGTTCATCGCAGGTTGGACGGGCAGGGAGCCAAAGCGCGGCGACGGCGACGCGGACATCAAGGGCATCGTCCTGCTTCTCGAGGTTACCCCGGAGTTTCACGAAAGCCCACTGGAGGCGGGGGCTGCGCCGGAAAAGCCACTGAGGAGCCTCTGGTTCTTCGCCCGCTATCTCAGTCCGCACCGGAAACTCGTTGCGCAACTGTTCCTCGGGATGTTCGTCGGGCTACTCCTCGAACTGATGTTCCCCTTCATTACCCAGGCGGTTGTCGACCACGGTATCGGGAACATGGACATGTCTCTCATCTATGTGTTCCTCGCCGCCCAGGTGATGCTTTCGGTGAGCCAGACAGCCACGTCCATGATCCGCAGTTGGATCTTCCTGCACGTCGGGTCTCGGATCGGTATTTCGCTGGTCGCGAACTTCCTCCAGAAACTCATGCGCCTGCCCCTCTCTTTCTTTGAGACGCGAACGGCGGGCGACATCATGCAGCGGATCAAGGACCACGACCGTGTGCGGCGATTCCTCACTTCGAATTCTCTCAACGCCATCTTTTCGATTTTTTCCTTTTTTGCCTTCGCCACGATTCTCGCCGTTTACCAGTGGTCCATCCTCGCGGTTTTCCTTGGTGTTACCGTCCTCTCCGTGATCTGGATGACGGTTTTCCTGAAGCGGAGGAGATCGTACGACCAGTTCCAGTTTGAACTGAATTCGAAAGAGCAGGACCGCCTCGTCCAGCTTGTCCATGGGGCCCAGGAGATCAAGGTGCACGGACTCGAGAAGCAAAAGCGTTGGGAATGGGAGGAACTGGCCGCCCGCCTCTTCAAACTGGATGTCAAATGGTTGACGCTGAAGCAGGTCGAGGGAACCGGCTCGTTTTTCCTTCGGAAAATGCGTGACGTGCTGATCTCCTTCCTCGCAGCCAGGGCCGTCATCAACGGAGATATGACTCTCGGCATGATGCTGTCGACCCAGTACATGGTGGGTCAGCTGAGTGGCCCCATCAGTGATCTCATGTCCTTCATCCACCAGGCCCAGGACGCCGGCATCAGCCTCGAGCGGATGCAGCAGATCTACCATGAGCAAGACGAGGAAATCGGCTCGCAGCTCAAGCTTCAGCATTTCCCGCCAAACCGGTCCATCACCTTGAATCGCATCAGTTTCCATTACCCGGGGCCGAAGCCCGTCAAGGTGCTGGACAGCTTGAGCCTTCACATTCCCGAAGGCAAAGTCACTGCTATCGTAGGAGCCAGTGGGAGCGGGAAAACCACTCTGCTGAAGCTTCTCCTTGGCCTGCACCAGCCGCAGGAGGGCGGGATCTATGTTTCCAACATGCCGATCGAAACCTTCGATAACCACGCCTGGCGGGCACGGTTCGGGGTAGTGATGCAGGACGGATTCATCTTTTCAGACACCCTCGCGAGAAACATCGCGTGCGGCATGGGGCACATCGATCAGCAGCGGCTTCGCGCCGCCATCGAGATCGCGAATCTTCAGGAGTTTGTCAGGGGGCTTCCCGAGGGCCTCGACACGAAGATTGGCGCGGACGGTCGCAGCCTCAGCGGAGGGCAGACCCAACGTGTTCTGATTGCCCGTGCGATATATAAAGACCCGGAGTACGTCCTCTTCGACGAGGCGACCTCGGCGCTCGACGCGAACAACGAGCACACCATCCTCTGGAACCTGTCCCGCTTCATCCAGGGGCGCACCGTCGTCGTGATCGCCCACCGCCTCAGCACGGTGAGAAATGCGGACCAGATCGTCGTGATGGATGGAGGATTGATCGTCGAATGCGGTCCCCATCAGCAGCTCATTGCCAACCGCGGGCGCTACTATGAACTCGTGAAGAACCAGCTCCAGCTCGAAAACTTGGAGGCTCCCGCGAAAGCCGTTTAATCCAGACCCAGATCTCTGAAATGCCTTCTCCCGAACAACCCGACTCGTTCCATCCCGCGCGTCAGGCTCAGGAAAACTCCGCGTTCGGATTCTCGGGACGCCCCGCCTTTTCCGGCAGGCCGGAGTATCCCCTTCTGGGAGAAGCGACGATGGAAACTCCCCGTATTCCCGACGGAGCCGATCCCTCCGCCTCTTCACCGGGAAATCCCTCCACGGAATCAACTGCATTTCCTCAAAAGGTCGACCCTGTGCATCACGCGCGTGCCGCTTCCGCCATCGTGCCCGCCAAGGTCGGAGGCAATTCGGTCGATCCTCCCGACTTTTCCTACGACGTGCAGGAGATCATGGCCAAGACTCCGCACTGGCTTCTGCGGAGCGGCACCACCGTGATCGCCGCTGTCCTTGCAATTGTTCTATTCCTGACCTGGATGATTCGCTATCCCGATTCCATCACAGGCACGATGGAAATCGCGGGTGCCAATCCCGCCGTGGATGTCGTGGCCCGCCAGAGCGGTCATATCGAGAGTCTGCA
Source organism: Verrucomicrobiia bacterium (assembly GCA_020439925.1). Lineage (GTDB taxonomy): Bacteria > Verrucomicrobiota > Verrucomicrobiia > Verrucomicrobiales > DEV007 > Arctic95D-9. The sequence goes on from JAGRPC010000116.1 coordinate 9,316, forward strand.
TGTGAAGGAGGGAGACTTGGTTGAGAAAGGCCAGGTTCTCGCCGTGATCGAATCGACCATACCCGCGGCGAGGGTATTTTCTTTGAAGGAGCGGCTTTCCGCCCTGACCCCTTTCCTGAGCGACGCCTCCAAATTCGAATTGATCGAGATAGAGGCCGAAGAACAGCTCGGGAAGCTGCAGACCAGCTATTCCCAGTTTCTCAGCGACTACATCGCACTGCGCGAGATATTCGGGGATGATTATGCGGAGAGAACGGTGCGCCTTCTCTCTCTCCAGGCCGAAGAACAGAAAAAGCGGATTTCCAATCTCGAGGGCCAGATTGCCAATGCCGATCGCACGGTACAGCTCGCCCGGGAGCGATATGAGCGAATGGAGAAGCTCCTCAGGCGCGACACCCTCAGCATCGCCGAATACGAGGAACAGGAAAACGAACTGCTCTCCGTCGAGGCCGCCAAGGCCGAGGTGGTGAGGGCGATGAACGCGGAACGAGTGTCTGCGCTCGACCTTGAAAAACAGATCAGCGACCTCCGCCACCAGCGGGAGGTGGTCGTTCGTGAGGGCATCACCAAGCTTCAGGAAAGTCTCAAGCAACTCCTTTCCGGAATCGACATCTGGGAGGAGGACTACGTGCTCAAGGCTCCGGTGGCGGGACGGGTTGCGTTCCTCGACTTCTGGGCCAACACGCAGTTCGTTGCCGGTGCCAGCCAGGTCTTCGTTGTTGCTCCCGAAAGCACCTCTCTCGTCGGACGAATGGAGGTGAAAGGGAAGGGCGTCGGCAAGATCCAGCCCGGACAACCTGTCCAGATTCGTTTTTCCGACTACGACTATAAGGAATTCGGAATCGTGACGGGTTCGGTCCGGAACGCCTCCATCGTTCCGAGGAAAGGGGGCAACCATCTCGTAGTTGTCGACCTCGAGTTTCCGCTGGTGACAAATTTTGGACGTGAGGTTCCCTTCAAGCAGGCGATGCAGGCCGAGGCCAGCATTGTCACGGAGGACCTTCGACTCATCGAGCGCATTTTCTACGAGTTGCGAAGGGCAATCACGGACGCGGCGAAACCGAAGGGGGATCCCGAGCCGGCCGCGGTGAAGGTGTGACTGCGGGGGGGGCTCTAAGTGTCCCGGTTCTGCCGCGCGATCGGTCCTTTGAAGTCTCTTCCGGGACGGTTCATAAGCCGGCTGGATCTTTGAACTTTGATCGCGGTCAACCCCTGTTGATCATGGAAGCGAATCGAATGGGCGCGTGTTTCTTCCGGGAGAGCAGGCAAAAACGTGGCCAGACTTCGCCGCAGTCGTTGAATGAACTGACTTTGCAAACCGTTCAAAACCTCGATCGATACCGATTCCCGGAGACCCTGCAATCTTCCAGGATGGGGTGCCGAAACAGATCCGGGCTCGGACTTCAGTTCGGGAGAATTCCCTCGAATCACTTGATTTGACTTTCGACCGTGTTCCGTTGTCCGGGAACATAGGTGTTCTTGGCATCATCGTAGGAATCTCCACCCCAGTGCCAGAAGAGGGCGGCCTCCCACAACAAGCCGCTGCGAGCGGCGCCTTGATCCCCGTTGCTCAGGGCGGTGTCCGTGGTAAACCCGTCCGAGCCGTCGCTGTTGATCGAGACTGCCTGGATCGTCAACGCCCCGTTCCGCCATTCGTTGGCCTTTCCGAGGGTATTTGCTTTTACCTCGCCAGTGACCGTTGGGATGACGGAGGCCTCGTGGATGACATCCTGGCCCATCACCATCTGGAGACGTTTCAATCTCGCCGTGCCGGAGGTTCCCCCGAGCGAGAAGACGGTGAGGTCCTTCAAGGCGGTATCGTCGTAGCGTCCAACGGTCGTGTCCAGGGTCCGGCTGGAACCATTCACCTCGTAATCAATGATCAGGCTCATTCCCGGGGAGAGATTGGCGTTCACCACCGTCAGTTTGAACGGCTGGCTGGGGTCCGTGATCGCCTCGTTGATTTCGATCTGGCTGCTTTCGGGAATGGCGAAGAAATCGAGCGTGTGGATTCCGTATTTCCCGGTGATGTCGTGAGTGTGGGCGTCGGTACTGCCGTTTGCGATGGAAGCGAGTGTGGTCGAGGTGTCGAGATCGAGGTGCCCCCCGAAGACGCCCTTCTGGCTGGTCGCAAAGCGGGTGTTCATGCGGCTGTCTTCGTAGCCGACCTTCGCGGCACTGGCGTAGGCTTTTACGCCGAATCCTTCTGGATAGTCCGAGGCAGTCACAGTGAAAGGACCTTTATAGGGAACCATCGGGCTTGTCGTACCGCTCCCTCCGGGAACGGGGACAAGTTGGTAGAGAATCGAGGATAGTCCCGGATCGTTCAAATCGAACAGACTCACGGTAATCGTGTCGACGGGCGGGGAACTGCTGGAATCGAAATAGGGATGATCAAAGTCGATGTCCGGGGGACGCAGTTTCTGGGAATAGGCGTAGTAAAGTTCCTCGTTAACCGAACTCGAGTTCCAGATTGTCGAATCCACTGCGACAACCTGGGCCTTGATCGAGGATTCCGAAGCGACGGGAATGGCATCACCGCTCGATATCTTCTGCCAGGAGCCGTAGTTGACTGAGTAATAAATTTGCCCGGCACCGGGTGGGTTGGGGTCGGTCAGAGTGAGCGAAAGGGGGAAATCAAATTCGGGAAACCTTCCTCCTGGAATCGAAAAGACCGGGGGTTGAAGCAGGCTTCGTGCAACGGGGACCGATCCCTTCACTGGCGGTGTCGGCAGGGATGACGGTGTTTCCCCCGTGGGAATAGCGCTGGGTGCGCCAGGCAGAGGCAGGGGAAGATCCTGATAGTCCCAGATCCATGTGCTTTCGGAGGAAAACTGCATTCCGGAGGTCCGGACTTCTTCCGACTCTCCTCCTCCTGCCGCCCCGGATCGATTCATCACGACTTTTCGGATCCCGCCAGCGCCGCCCCGAACGAGTTCAAATCGTTTCCGCTGCCCCGACCACGTCAACCGCAATGCATCTGAATTCGCTTCATCATCGGACTGAAACTCGAATTCCACTTCCCCATCAAGAAAGCTTCCACCAAGTCCGGGGAGTCTTCGGCGCTGTTCTTCGGAGGCCCTCGTCTTAAGCCTCACAAGCACTTCTCCCGGACTACTTGTTTTGGACAGATCACCTCCGGACGCGAGGTAGGCGGTGACCGCCGAATTCAGCACCCGTAGATCCTGCTCGAGTTTGACTTCCCTCGCCGCTTCCAGCGAACCCATGCCAACCCTGGAAATCCCCAGCGAAGCCAGTAGGCCTATCACCGAGACAAGGATCACCATTTCAACGAATGAGAGACCCGAATCCTTTCGATGGGGAGTAGGATTCATTTTATGGAAAATACTATTTGTATTACAATTGTCAAATTTTTTCTTTGCGCATCTGGACATTTGTGCATGAAAGCCCAGTCTTCGTGATATTTCTGAAAGGTGGATTGTTCGTAACGGGGAGTTCTTCCATGCATTCGAAAGTCCATCGCCTGTCGCCACGTAACTCCACGCCAGCTAATCTGGTGAGGGCTCCCAAGGAGCTCTGCTCCCCTTCGGATTCCACTTTGATTCTTTCTTTCGAAGGACGGGACCCACAGACGTTCAGGAAGGCAATGATGTTTTATGATTTCTTGCCGACGGAAAATATGGCTTGTCTCCCATTCTTCCGTCACGGCATGATCGCGATTTCGGCAAGGGATCTGTGACCACTCAGGGATGTCCGCGATCATCGACACACTTACCGCCACGCTGCAGGCCGCACCGGACAGTTGGCAATGCCGGCTTGCCCTGATCGAGGCTTTGCTCGCGGATGGTCACACCGAGGAAGCCTGCAGCGTGGTTGAGCAGGTCAGTGAATTGCCCGAAGACCTTGAGTCGCAGGTGATGGCGGGACGCGCTTATGGTCTCCTGGAGGCAACGGCGGGATTTGAGATTCTGGATGCGATCATTGCCCACGTTCCCACCTTTGCCCCCGCTCATCTCGAGAAGGCGCGTCTCTGTCGCCGAGTAGGAGACTGCGAGGGTGGGCGGCGCCATTATTTTGCGGCACTCGCCTTCTATCCCTCGCTCGACGGAGACTCCCTCCGGCTCGAGTTTGGCGAGGATCGGCTACTGGCTTCGACCTCCCGCGAGGAACCCGATCCTTCCCCGGCCCAAAGAGGAAGCGAAACTCATGCCGGGGTTTACTACCCGGCTCCCTGTGAACTTCCGGTAATGACCCTGAGGGAGGCCCTCGGATTGCCTTCGCGTTCTCCCCTTGTCGATCCCGGAACGATTCCGCAAAGGCCTGCCCTGGCCTACGAAACGACGACGGTTCATCGAGAGACGAATTACACGGACGTGGAAACTTTCCGCGAACAGCTTCAACCGGTTGCCCTGCGTCCGCCGAATCGCGAAGACGTGGTTATCTATGACTATCGGAATCCGGACGACTCCATTTTCGACCGGCGCGTCACCGAGGACGAGATCCTGGTCGGTCGTCCCGTGACCGAGACGGGCGAGCCGGTCGCTGCGCTCGAGGAAATCATCCGGCACCACCGGGAAACCGGACGGAAACATTTGTCGGAGACCGAGCGAAGGGAAAAAATCCAGTCTCTCGTCACCGGTCTCGCCGCCACCGCGGGGTTGTGCCTCCTCATGCTGCTGGTGGTGACCGCGGTGCCCCGTCCGAATCCGCCACAAATCCTCGCTTCGGCGCCGATCGTGTCGGAGGACAATCTCGAGGACCTGCGGATGCAGAAGTACGAGAAAACGCCCCTGCCGACGACCCCGCCCGCCGGGGCGATGTCCATGGATGTGATCGCCGCCACCGCGCTGTCGGACTTGACCATGACGACGGTGGATTCGGCGGGAATCGGGCTCGGGGATGCGACCTTGGGAATGTCCTTCGGCTCCAGCATGAACCTGGGCTCCGCAGGCGGCGCCTCGGCCATGTTCTTCGGCACGCGGGCGACGGGAAAGCGTTTCCTCTTCGTGCTCGATGCCTCGAGGTCGATGAAGCCCAATCAGGTCAAGTTGCGGAACGAGGAACTAAGTCGCACCCTCAAATCGCTCCGCGGCGTCGATTACCAGGTGCTCCTCTTCGCCGGAGGTGCCTATTTCGCCGAGAAGGGCTGGGGCATTGCGCCGAAGAGCGGTGCTGGAAAATTCGGTCCGGAGAAGTTCACCAGCCCCGGCGGCGATTATGCCTTCACGTCGACGAGCCTCTTCAAGTTCTCCCTCGTCGGAGAAGAATCCGGGTTTCCCGTGCCGAAATGGAAAACGGCAAATTCGGCCAACATCGAGCGTTCCATCGAGAAGGTGGAAAGCTCGGAACTCTTCTCGGGAACCGACTGGGACAACGCCCTTCGTCTCGCTCATCTCATGAAACCGCCGCCGGACGTGATCTTCTTCATGTCCGACGGGCTTGACCGCGATTTGGACACTTCGGCCATCGTCCGCGACAGCAAGAAGAACGGATCTCCGAAGATCAATTCGGTGGCCATGCAGACCAAGGAAGGCGCCGAGGGGTTCTCCACCATCGCCCGTCGCACCGGCGGCACTTACACCATCGTCGACAAGGACGGGGAGGCGATCGACGGGTTCGATTACATGAAGAATCCGGAGAAGTTTGCCGGGAGATTGTGAGTGGCCATCTGCCGCAGGTCCCGGGGCGCGGACCGGGTCTCCTGCGCCTCCTTCAGATTCGTTTGCCCTCGACATCCGGCGGCGTTTCGACTACGAACCCGACATGCCCGTTGTCACTCCCTCCACGACCCAGCCGGAATACGACGTCGCGATTGTCGGATCGGGCGCGGGCGGAGGGCAGATGGCCTACACACTCACCCTGGCCGGGGTGAAGTGTGTCATGCTCGAGGCGGGCCGGAGCTACGACCCGGCTTCGGAAACGCCCATGTTCAACAGCGGTGAGCATGCCCCCCTGCGCGGCGTCAGCACGCCGGACAAGGATTTCGGATTCTTCGATGCGACCATTGACGGGGGCTGGCAGGTTCCGGGCGAGCCCTACACCCAGGCTTCGGACAAACAGGAGGAGCAGTTCTGGTGGTGGCGCGCCCGCATGATGGGTGGACGGACGAACCACTGGGGGCGCATTTCGCTACGCAACGGTCCCTACGATTTCAAACCCCGATCGCACGACGGGCTCGGTTTCGACTGGCCGGTCACCTACGAGGAGATCGATCCATACTACACCATGGTCGAAAGCCTCATCGGGGTCTACGGCACGAACTGCGGTCTCGAGAATACTCCCGACTCGCCCGAAGGTGTCCTCCTCCCACCGCCGAAGGGCCGCCTTGCGGAACTCGTCGCGCAGAAGTATGGGAAGAAGCTCGGCATCCCCTTCATGCCGATCCATCGCGCGGTCCTGACGCGTCCGCTGGACTCGGTGAACATCCCGAAGAAACTTCATCCAGGGAACGAGTGGGCCCAGAAGATCGTCGCGGAATCGATGCTGCGGCGGGCCGCCTGTTTCTGGGCGACGGACTGCGGGCGCGGTTGCTCCATCGGAGCGAACTACCAGTCGACCACGGTCCACCTTCCCCCCGCCCTCGCCTCGGGGAACCTAGACATCGTCCCCAATGCGCACGTGCGAGAGGTCATCCTTTCCGACTCCGGCAAGGCGACCGGCGTGCTCTACATCGACAAGACGACGGGGAAAGAGGAGCGGATCAAGGCGAAGACCGTGGTCCTTGCGGCCAGCAGCGGCGAGACCGTGAGGATCCTGATGAACTCGAACGGCGGCAAGGGCATCGCCAACAGCAGCGGTCTCGTCGGGAAGTACATCATGGACACCGTCGGGACGAGGGTGAGCGGCCAGGTTCCCTTGCTCGAGAACGTGCCTCCCCACAATGAGGAAGGCGCAGGCGGATCGCATTTTTATGCACCCTGGTGGGGCTACCGGGACCAGGCCTCGGGCAAGCTCGATTTCCCCCGTGGTTACCACATCGAACTCGGCGGCTCTCGTTCCATGCCGATTGGAAACAGCCCGGTTCCCGCGGAATACACCCGAGGGACCTACGGGAAGAAATTCAAGGAGGAGATGCGTCGCTATTACGGCTCCTTCGTCAGTTATTCCTGCCGCGGCGAGATGATCCCCAACGAGGACAGCTACTGCGAACTCGACCCGAAGGTGAAGGACAAATGGGGCATTCCCGTGGTGCGCTGGCACTGGAAGTGGAGCGAGCACGAGATCAAGCAGGTCGCGCACGCCCGCAAGACTTTTGTCGAGCTGATCGAGTCGATGGGTGGCACCGCCCATGTCGACAAGGACGCAAAACCGCTCGACTATATCGACCCGGGCGGAAAGATCATTCACGAGGTCGGTGGTGCCATCATGGGAGCGGACCCGAAGACTTCGGTGACCAATTCCTGGAACCAGACCTGGGACATCCCCAATCTCCTCGTCTGCGACGGCTCGCCCTTCGCTTCGAACGCGGACAAGAATCCCACCCTGACGATCATGGCGATGGCCTGGCGCGCCGCCGACCACCTCGTTGAAGAATCCCGCAAAGGAAATCTCTGAACCCTCACGGAAGATCATGACTCCCCTCGACGAACAGCCGCCGCGTCTCCCTCGCCGCAAAGTCCTCCAGATGTTCGCCGCCGCCACCGCTGCGGCGGGAGGCAGCCTGGATTCGCGTCTCTTCGGAGCGGAAACCGTTGCCGCCAACGGATACGGCACCGATCCCGTCCTTACAAAAGTCTACGCACCCGGCGACATCTGGCCGCTGACCCTCTCGGAAGGGGAGCGGAAAGCCGCGGCCGCCCTCTGCGATCTCATCATTCCGGAGGACGATCTTGGCCCCGCCGCCAGTGCCGTGGGAGTGCCCGAGTTCATCGACGAATGGGTCAGCGCACCCTATCCCGCCCAGCAGCGCGACCGGCCCGCGATCCTCGAGGGCCTTGCCTGGATCGATGCCGAGGCGACAAAGCGTTTCGGGAAATCATTTGCCGGCCTTGATGCCGCGGGAAAGGTCGCCATTGCCGACGACATCTGCGATCCTGACAAAGCCACCCCGGAGTTTTCCAAGGCGGCGCGCTTTTTCGAGAAGTTCAAGACCCTCGCGGCGGGCGGATACTACAGCACCCAGCCCGGATGGAAGGCAATCGGTTTCGTGGGCAATCTTCCGACCGTCACCTTCGACGGTCCTCCCCCCGAGGTGCTCCGGATGCTCGAGGTAGAACAAACCGTGGTGTGACGCGACGCTCAAGGCAGGGCGATGCCGTGCCGTTGCCAGAGGGCCTCGAGATCGGCGGCCGATCCCTTGAAGACGTTCCGTTCCACCGGGCGGTCGAGGTCGCCGAAATAGGCGGGGAAGCGGCGGGCGCCGTGGCTGTAGACTTTTGGCTGCGAACGTCCGCCGCTCCACTCGACGCCGCCGTATTGCCAGATCGTCCAGTCGGACCACACGTTGTATTGTTTTGTCAGGACCTCGGGATGGACGGGAATGGGGAACTGGGGGAAGTTAGGATCGAACCCCTTGTCGTGGGAGTAAAGGGCGATCCAGTAGGGCATGCGGCGCAGTTTCGCCTTCGTGGCCTCGTCGGCCTGGCTCAGGAGCGTCTTGAGGTGGCCGCTGTTTTCCAGGTAGGCGACGGGGACCACTCCGGTGCGGCTCTCGACACGGTCCATGAATCGGAGGATGTCGTCCATTCGCGACTGGGCATCGAAGTCGCCGACGAGGAGCAGGGACACGGCGTTCCAGTCGCGGCTTGAAGCGAGGGAGCGGGCGCGGTCGACGAGCTGGTCTGCCTGCGCCACCGCATCGACGTGGGTCTGGAGCCGGTAATAAACACCGGGAAACATCCCGGAGCGGTCCGCGGCGGCAAGAAAGGCGGCGCATTTCGTGTCGAGGTTGCCGCCCTTGCCGGCACGGGCGATGAGGGCGACGGCACCGTTTTCCTTCAGGGCCGAGACGTCGTTTTCGGAGTAGGATCTGCCCTCCCGCTGCTTTTCTTTCGGATCGTAGGCCGAGACGTTGACGATCTGCAGCATTCCTCCGGAGGTTGCAGGCGTCGATGTCGAGGAGGCGCCCGGCTCGACCGAGGTGCGGCAGTGGGTGAAGGCCGCGACGGGGGCGAGAAGGAGGAGCAAGAGTGCACGTCGGATCATCGGAGACAGGATCGCACCATTCCCGCCGTTCGCGAGCGTTTGCGGTCAGCTGCGTGGCGAAACGATGATGCCAGCATCGGACGGTTCGGCCTGCCTTTTGTATTCATCCACCCGATAGGTGGCCAGGGCCTCTTTGATCCGCTCCGCCGGACCAGAGTCGGGAAACAGTCGATAACTTGGGGCAATGATTTCATCTACTTTTACCGGATCGATCTCGATGATGGAAATAATCGGAAACGCGCTTCCGATTGCCAGGGTCAACTTGCGATGCTTGTCTTCGTAAGACACATCATCCGGCCTCAAGACCTTGGCTCGTCCGGTAATCTTGTATCCCTTCTGGACGAAAACGTTCACGAAACTGACACAAACTCGCTCGTCCCTTTCAATGTTTCGGACCGTCACGGGTGAAGCAATGTTCCCGATCAAAATCTTGCCTTTGCCATCATAAAGGAATGCCTCCTTGGGAGAGACGTTAGGGAAGCCATCACCTGAAACGGTTGCAAGCCAGCACAGCACACTCTGGTCGATTGAGTCGATGATTTCGGGGGTGATCATGTTTGGGGGAATGTCGAGATTCTCCTGCGCCTGACCGAGGGCGCGGCTTCGATTGCGAGTTGGGGTGGAATGGCCATGATCGATCGAAATGGCACCGGGTCAGGCGTTCTGCGATTCAGATAGTTCCCTTGTGGTTTTGGGTAGGCGGCGACTGCGAATCCACCACCGGAACGAATCGAAGAGCGCTCCGGGGCCTTCGGTCAACCACCAGTAGACGCCCAAGGGCACGCTCAGATAGATGGCGAAATTCATCAGAACGGGCCACGCTGAAGGCCTGGAATGGGTCGTGACCAACTCAATGTATCCCGAATAGACCGCGTAAGTCAGAAGAAAGGCAGCAACCGTCACGATCGGTATCGCTGCCAGTCGCGGTAGGTTCAGCAGTCTGCAGAAGATCGCTCCAATGCCGGATGCAGGTGCAAAGACTCCCCAACCGAGAAAGAGGCACGCGGCAATTACGGCTATGAGACCTGCCGGAAGTGCGAGTGGTCCTCCGACGCCTAGATCACCGACGACCGCAATGGCGAGCAGCAGGAAATACACGACGACCCAGAGGACGCACCCGGTAAACATCGCGAATCCAACGAAAAGAAAATGCCGTGCGAGAAAGGAGATTACTGGGATCACTGCATTCATTCTTGAAGTGAAGGTCAAGGTTGAGCCGCGCCTGACCAGAGGGCGAGCTTTGAATCAAGGCTGATCGTTCGCGTTTTTACGAGCATTCGACGTGTGGCTGGTCGGGTTTTGGTGTCCGGCCGCTTGTTCCGCGTTCCGGTTTCGGGGGAAGAGTGAATCTACCAGTAAGCCGAACGCTGGTAAGTCAGTCCGGTCTTGGTGTCATGATAGTATTCGTGAGCGCCTCCGTTACTCGCAAAGTAGCGATACAAAACGGTGTTCTTTGTCACGATCCAGCCAAGCGGACCGATTGCGTTTCCAATCGTATCAGGGCGCGCCGGCGATCGTTCGCTGAAAGAATCGAGGGTCTCCCCGGGGCTGGCGAATCTCTTGTCGAGGAATGTGTTGAGGTCTCTCTCCGATATCGTGTAGATGGCGTAGTGATCGAGAAAGTCCTGCCGCAGTGTGATGTCGGTAGCGGCGGGAGGGATCAGGTTCCGGCCCCTCTCCTCCCACCAGATCGTACTTCTGTTGGCATGGTGGGTATTGGTTCCATAGATTCGGAACAGAATCAGGGCACCCACCATTGGCAGGGCGAGAATGGCAATGATTACCTTGAAAACAAGTCCACGGCGCGGCGACGCGGACTCCAGAGGGGTGATGTCTGCCCTCCCGTTGATTGGCGGCGAAGTGTCTTGTTCCATCGAAAGATGGTCACATCCGAAAATGAAATGAGCATGAAGCCACGATGAAATCTTTGCGAATCGTTTCGTGGCCGAACGGTCTGTTTTCGTTGACCTCGCGCTGCGAAATCAACGACGGCCCGTTTCGGGAGGCTTCCGAAAAACCTCCGCTCTGACAAGGAGGTTTATGCGGAAGGGGCGCCTATCAGGGTCAGGGGTGTCTCCATACCCGCTTGGGTCGGAGATCGGGCCGGATCCACTTACCGCCGCCTCACGGCCTCGTCGAGGAGCCGGTTGTAGATCTGCTGACGCTCAGGCATGCCGAGACCGCGATTGCGATACTCGTACATCTTCACATTGATGCTCTCGCGCTGCTCGATGGAAAGACGCGAGATTTTCGAGACCACCTCGGACGGGATGACCTGGTTGTCTCCGTATCCGTCGGCCTTGAAGCCCTCCTTGATATTCCGTGCGGCGTTACGGGCATCGTTGAGCTGATCCGGAGTCAGGACCCGCGGGTCGGGTCCTCCGTGGGGACCCGTGCCTCCGCCGGGAGTGCCGTTGCCGATGCGGTTTGAGACCATGACCCCGTTCGGCCCCTTTGTCTGGGCGGGTGCCTTCTCATAGCGGATGGAAAAGATTTCGCCCCCCCCCGACATCTTGATCTTTGCGGTGAGGGTTTCGATGTCGGAGAGGTTGCCGTTCACCTCAACGAGCTGCCAGCCTTCCGGGCTCACCGTATCTGTCGAGACGACCGATGTCTTGCTGGTCTCCAGATCGAGGAGCGTGGCGACGGGCGCGTCGGCGATGCGCGCGACGCCGGTGATGATGAGCGACTTGGAGAGATCGAGGGTGCGCTGAAAGGGCGAGTGCTGCTTCAGGGCGGCGAAATGATCTTCCGTGACCTGATCCGGAAGGGCGAAGCTGGGTGTTTCCCTCAGTCCTTCTGCGGTGGGGGTGGGAACCGGTTCCTCGGACAGTGCAGCCAAGGGAAGCAGGAGGGCCCCGCTTGCCACGGAACCCAGCAGGCCAAGGCGCTGTCGGATCGCATTCACTGTTCGTCAACCATGCTCCGGGAAGCGGGGCGGATCGAGTCACGGAATCGCGGACGCCGCCGAGGATGCGGAAGTAGGCGCGACCCGCGCGATGACGCCTCAGGGACAGGCGCCATTTTTTGAATCCGGTGGTATTCTTCCCCTGATGAAAACAATCGCTTTCCTGTTTTTCGGAACCGCTCTCGCGGCCCTCCCTCTCACCGCTTCCGCGGATTCGACCCTCACCGTTTCCGGCGTGCACAACTGCTGCAAGGGATGTGCGAAGGGCATCGAGGAAGCCATCACCAAGGCCGGCGCCACCGCCGCGATCGACGGCACCACCGTGACGATCACGGCCAAGAGCGATGACGCCGCCCAGAAGGCCGCGGAGAAGCTGGTTGCCGCCGGATACTTCGGCGAGGGTGCCCCGGCTCCCAAGGTCAGCGACAGCAAGGTGAAGTCGGCCAAGGTCGGCGGAGTTCACCTCTGCTGCGGCAAGTGTGTCAAGGCGGTCGAGGAAGCCGTGATGAGTGTTTCCGGGGTCACTTCGCACAACGCCGAAAAGGGTGCCAAGACCTTCACGGTGGAGGGTGACTTCAGCACCGCAGCTCTTGCGGCCGCTCTCCAGAAGGCCGGGCTCAGCGGCGATATCAACTGACCGTTTCTCTTCTTCGAAACCCTTTTCTTTTTATCTCCCCGCACCGCGCCAGTCGCCGTGCGGGTTTTTTTTTGGAAAAGGAAGGCGGGCGGCCTGGGATCCAATATGGCGGGATCGATTCCTGGATTCGTTCAGGCTCCTTCTTCCCCCGTTACCGGGGAATCGGGGGAGCCTTCGGCACCGCGCACGAGAACCTGTGCGACTTTCCTGACATTGTAGTAAAGGCGCTTGATGAGTCCGACGAGGTCGACCGTGATGCGGAATCCCTCGAGATCCATTTTCCCCTCTTTCATGAGCAGTCCCAGCGACTTCAGGGCCTGATCGATCTGCGAGTGGATTTCGGCCTTCCGGTGGATCACCTCGCGGGCGATCTCCACGTCTCCGCTCTCAATGGCGCTCAGCACATCCGCCGCGGAGGCAGCCACCGCCGACCAGGCGGGGCGGAGGGGAGTGGTCGCGGAGTCGGTGGCGATGGAATGGTCCACCGTGTGCATTCCCTGCGCGACAAAATCGGTGCCGATGAGGTCCCCGGTGCTTTCCATGTAGTTGGCGATCGAGAGCAATTGCTCAAGCCTGGAGGACTCGGAGGTGGAAAGATCTCCCCGACCGAGCGCGTTGAGATAGTCGAGGATGGCGAGGTGGAGCCGGTCGACATCCTCGTCCATCTCCGCGAGTCGCTGTAGTTTCCAGCGGTCGCGAGCCCTCCACGCATCGGGAGTCGCCACGATCATGCGGGTAACGCATTCCCCCATGTGCACCAGTTCCATCCTGGCCCGGTCGAGGGCGAGTGAAGGGGTGGCGAGGTAGACCTTGTCGAGGAACTTCGGCTCGATGATCGCCGGCATTGTGACCTTTTTTTCCGGCACGATCTTCGAGGCGAGGTGGGCGATCGGATTCACGAACCAGATCAGGATCAGGGTGTTGGTCACGTTGAAAAGCGTGTTGGCGTTGGCGACCTGGCGGGGAGTCTCGGCGACGAGGCGGGCCATGCCATCAAGATCCGGTCGGGAGGGGGAAATCTCTCTCGCGAGTCCTCCTAGCTGATCGATGAACCCCACCCAGAGCAGGGCACCGATCACGTTGAAGAGGACGTGGACGACCGCCGTCCTCATCGCGACGGGAGGCTTGCCGAGGGCCGAGAGGATGGCGGTGATGCAGGTCCCGATGTTTGAGCCGAGGGCGAGCGTGATTCCCGCCTCGAGGGTAAGGAAACCCTGGGAGGCGAGCATGATCACGATGCCCGTGGTGGCGGAGGAACTCTGCACAAGGGCGGTGAAGGCTGCCCCGAGAAAGATGCCGAAGAGCGGGGAATCCATCTTCGACATCAGTTGGATGAAGGGCGGGTAGGTGCGGAGGGGATCGGTCGCCTCGCTCATCTGATCCATGCCGATGAAGAGGAGACCGAGCCCCAGAATCATGGCGCCGTATTCCTTGACCACCTGGCGTCGGGGGAAGGTCCAGACGGCGAATCCGGCCGCCACGAGGACCCAGGAAAAGGCGGTGATCTTGAAGGCGACGATCTGCGCGGTGATCGTGGTGCCTATATTGGCCCCCATGATCACCCCGACCGACTGGCCCAGGGTCATGAGACCGGCGCTGACGAAACCGACGACAAGAACGGTCGTGACCGATGAAGACTGGATCACGGCGGTCACGAGCGCGCCGGAGGCCGCCGCAGTGAACCGGTTCGTGGTGAGGCGCCCGAGAAGAGCCCTCATTCCATCTCCGGCGGCCAGCTTGAGCCCCTCGGACATCGTGTGCATGCCGTAGAGGAAAAGGGCGAGACCTCCGAAGAGACCGGTTCCGATGGTGAGGAAGCTGGGGGAGTCTTCCATGGGGATCGTGACTCGCGACAAGAGGCCGAGTCCGCTGGCAGAGGGTTCTTTGGGCACTGGATTCCTCTCCCTTCACAAACGGGGAAAAGGGAGGGAGGTATAACGACGGGGGATCCTGACAGAAAGACCGTCGATTCCGAGAATCCACCGGGTGCAACCCGATGGTCAAGGGCAATCTGGCGTTGGGAGAACCCTCAGGTCTTCTGGGCTCCGGCTCGTCCGGCCTCGATCACGAAGCTCGCCTTGGTTTCGATCGGGGATCCCGGCTTGTCGACGTAGGGGGTCGTCCGGAAATGGGTGAGCCAGGCGTCGGGAGTGAGCTCACAGGTGACATAACCACGATTCGAGTTGTAGAAGCGCACGAAGGGATTTTGCGCGACGGCGCGTTCGTATTCGGGGATGACATTGCCGCCGTTCCCCGAGGAGGTCATCGAAGTGCCGACCAGTTCGGTGCCAACGAGGGGCGAATCCGGATTCTCGAAGTCGAGTTGCAGGTCGTTGACCCAGTTGAGGTGGATGTCGCCGGTGAGCACCACTGGATTTGGAACGCGGCGTTCGTGGAAGAAACGGAGGAGGCGGCGACGGCTCACCTCGTATCCCGGCCACTGGTCCATGCTGTAGCGCTTGTTTTCGCCCTCGCCGCGGTTCAGCGGCGCCATCATGACCTGCTGGGCGAGCACGTTCCAGGTCGACTCGGTTCGCAGCAGGTTGCCCATGAGCCACTTTTCCTGGCTTTCCCCCAGCATCGTCGCCCGTGGATCGAAGACCTTGCCCTCCATCGGTTTCTGGTGATCTCCGTTGGGCTGGTCGGTGCGATATTGGCGGGTGTCGAGCACCTGGAAGTTCGCGAGGCGACCATAGCGGCATTCACGGTAGAGGGTCATGTCCGGGCCCTGAGGAAAGGAGCGCCGACGCAGCGGCATGAACTCGTAGTAGGCCTGATAGGCATTGGCGCGTCGGATCAGGAATTCCTCCGGAGAAACGCCTTCCTCCTCCGAGACGAGGCTTGCATAGTTGTTGTCGAACTCGTGATCATCCCAGGTCACCAGCCAGGGGAAGATCCGGTGAGTGTCCTGGAGCGCGGGATCGAGCCGGTACTGCGAGTAGCGGATCCGGTAATCGTCTAGGGATTCGACTTCCCTCCCGATATGCCGTCGCGGTTTTCCGTCCTGGGAGCCGTACTCGTAGATGTAGTCGCCAAGATGGACGACGAGGTCGAGATCCTCCTGCTGCATGTGCGGGTAGCCGTTGAAATAACCCGTCTCGTAGTGCTGGCAGGAAGTGAAAGCGAATCGCAGGAGTTCCGGCGTCGCCTCGGGTGCGGGCGCGGTGCGGGTGCGCCCCGTGACGCTGCTCTCCTCTCCGGCATGGAAGCGGTAGTAGTACCATCGGTAGGCATCCAGTCCGTCGACCTCGACATGCACGGAGTGACCCAGCTGGGGAACGGCGACGGCTTCACCCTGGCGGATCACTTTCGCAAAGGCCTCGTCCTCGGCCACTTCCCATCGCACCTGTACGGCCGACGATGTCATCCCGCCGCCGGGTTCCAGAGGTTTTGGCGCTAGACGGGTCCAGATCACGACTCCGTCCGGCTCCGGATCGCCCGAGGCCACTCCGAGGGTGAAGGGGTTTCCCGCGAAGCGCGGTCTCGTTTCGACCTGGCCGGAAGCGATCACCGGCAAAAAGGGAATGGACGAGACCGCCGAGAGGTAGCGGAGAAACTCGCGCCGACCCACGCCATAGGTGCGTGAGGCAGGCTGCGTTCCGTGGGTGAAAAGGGGGGCACGATACAGGCTCATCGGGAGAATCATCCCGGATCGAACGACCTGCCGCAATGGCCGATGCAGGGACCCTGCGGTCGTTTCCGGGCCCGGGGTCAGAAAGCGGAGTCCAGCCTCGACTTCGGGAGATAGAGGCGGAAGAACGATGGTTTGATCTCCATCGCGGGGGAAAACCCGGTTTCGAGTTCGCCGTCGATGTTCATGAGGAAGGGACGTTCATCCTCCAGCGAGAGGCTTCGGATGAAACGGGTTCTCACCCGGGTCTCGCCTTCATAGTCGCCTTTCAGGATTCGCGGGAAGACCCGGAAGAGATCGAGGCGGAAGGAAGTCTCCACGATGACGAGAAAAAGCTTCCCATCGTTGACCCGGATCTCGGGGGCGATCTCCATGGCGCCGCCCGTATAGCGTGAATTGGAGACGGTGACGAGGTCGCAGGAGATCTCCGCAGGTTCTCCATCGACGGCAAGCTTCCAGCGGTGGGGGCGGTGCGAGAGGATTTTCCAAAGTGTCGCCACGTGGTAGTTCGCCGGTCCCAGGTAACGCATTCGAGTGGCGAGACCGGTGATGTCGGAGATCAGTCCGACACCGAATATGTTGAACATGAGACGACGACATTCCTGCCCGGAGGCGACGGACCGATCCGCTTCACAGGAGCGATAGGATACGATCGCCGCATCAACCTCCACGAACTCCGGACGGGCGAGCGCTGCGAGCAGCGCATCCCGACCGTCTTCGTAGCTTTCGATTCCGAAGTCCCTCAGGAAACTGTTTCCGGTCCCCCCGGGGAGAAATCCAACCGGGGGGAAGCCGGAAAGGTCGAAGTCACGATATTCGGCCACGCCCTGCAAGCCTTCCGACAGCGTTCCGTCTCCTCCCATGAAGATCCGGATCTCGTCCTCTCCTCCTTCAAAGTCCCGGGCGGCGACGCGGATGTCCTCGCGGGATCGTGTCGCCCTGAGCCGGAGGCCGGGCCCGACTCTCTCCTTCCAGTGGCGCGCGAAATCCTCGGCGCGCGTTGCACCCATCCCCTTTCCGCTGCCGGGATTGTATACCAGAACGGCTCGGATGGGGGTTCCGCGCTCTTCGGGATTGAGGTCGGTCGGTCGATCATCCATATGCTTTTTCTTGGGCATTTACATCGTTGCTCGACCGGAACGATTCCCGCTCCTGAATTGCTGTGCAGTCACGTCCTGGAAAAGCATGAACCGGATTGGTCTTCGGCGTCAATGCCGTTCGGCAGAAGCGGATGGTGTCGGTTTTGCGCGGAGGCATGTGGACCCACGGGAGATCGATGGCGTACCGCGTTTCGCCATCGCTTTCCGTTCGCCAATGCCTTCAACCGGCTCCACCTTTCCGCGATGATCACCTTCCGTGAAGCGACCCGCGAAGAACTCGACACTGCGGTGGCTTGGGCGGCGGCCGAGGGTTGGAATCCCGGGCTCGAGGATGTAGAGATTTTCTGGGAGACCGACCCCGACGGTTTTGTTTGCGCCGTGAGGGATGGCGAGGTCATCGGCACCGGCTCCATCGTTGCCTACGGGCGAGAGTTTGGATTCATGGGGTTCTTCATCGTTCGGCCCGATCTCCGCGGGCAGGGCATCGGACGGGACTTCTGGACCTGGCGTCGAGACACGCTTCGAGCCCGGCTACACCCGGACGCGGCCATCGGCATGGACGGAGTCTTTACGATGCAGCCTTTCTATGCCCGCGGTGGATTTGTCTTTTCCCACAGGAACCTTCGCCTTGCCGGCACCGGAAGGAGCGGCGGATCTCCCGATCCCGCCATCGTCGAACTGGCCTCCCTTCCCTTCGACCGCGTTGCCACCTTCGACCGTCGTCACTTCGGTTTTTCACGAGAGGTATTCCTCCGCCGGTGGATCCGACCCACCGGAGGCCTCGGTCTCGGTTATCTCGATGGCGATCGTCTTGACGGTTTCGGCGTGATCCGCCCCTGCCGTACCGGGTTCAAGGTCGGTCCGCTTTTCGCCGAAACGCCTGAAGTCGCCGATGCCCTTTTCAGCGCCCTTTCCGCTCACGCCGAAGGACAACCCGTTTTTCTCGACACCCCGGAAAATCATGCGGCCGCCCTCGAACTTGGGGAGCGCCATCAACTCACGGAGTCCTTCGGCTGCGCCCGGATGTATCTTGGGCCGCCTCCTGCCTTGCCGTGGAACCAGATCTACGGAGTGACGACCTTCGAGTTGGGATAAGGTCGGCGCAGCGTGACTTCTTGTCAGGGCCGATCGATGCTACTTGCGGAGAGGGATCGAGCGAGGAACGATGCCAGTCTCGTCTCCGAACTTCCGGTGACGCTCTCCATTTTTTCTCCAACCTTTGCCATGTCCTTGTCCCGTGATCTTGTCGAGCAGGTGCTGACCCGGCTCGGTTTTTCCTGTTCTCCCGAACCGACTCTCGAGAACCTGACCGAACTTTATCGTTCCTGGTGCCAGCGGGTTCCCTTCGACAATGTCCAGAAGCTCGTTCATCTCAGCGAGGGGAGTTCCGCTCCTCTCCCCGGGTCGGACGCGACCGGATTCTTCAAAACCTGGTTGGAGGATGGCACCGGAGGCACTTGCTGGGCGGGATCGACCGCCCTCCTCGCCCTGCTTTCCGAATTGGGCTTCACGGTCGAGAGGGCCCTCGCCACGATGATGGCGGCTCCCAACCTGCCCCCGAACCACGGATCGGTGCGTGTCCTGATCGAGGGCCGCCACTACCTCGTGGACAGTTCCATCCTCTTCGGTGATCCGCTCCTTCTTGAGAGAGACGGCGAAACCCGCGTTTCCCATCCGGCGTGGGGGGTCACCGGCATCCGCCTTGAGGGCACCTGGACCCTGCGCTGGCGACCCCTGCACCAGACGGAAGGGTTCGACTGTCGGTTCGACGATTTCGGTGTCACACCGGAGGTCTACCGCGATCGCTATGAGGAAACCCGGGGCTGGAGTCCGTTCAACTATCAGCTCACCGCGCGACGAAATCGAGGCGAAGAAGTGATCGGGGCGAGCTTTGGAAAAGCCGTCACCCTAGGGGAAGATGGTGTCGTCGTGGAACACCCCGTCGACGACGAGGAGCGGAGGCGCATTCTCGTGGAGGATTTCGGCATGAGCGAGGCCATCGTGTCCAGGTTGCCCGCCGACCGACCGACACCTCCGCCTCCCGGTTCGCAGACCGCGGCGCGGCAAGGGGAAGTCGCGGAACCGTGAAAGGGGACTTGGGCTCCTTCCACCGCGGTCACGCAGTTCTCGTCGGTCCGGATGTCACTTCGCCAGAAACTGCACGGCATCCACGGACACGTAGTTGTCGGTGTTCTCGTTGGTGATAAGCACGGTGGCGGGCCGGCCCTCCGCGAACTCGAATTCACCGAGACTGACAAACGCCCCGTCGTGGGTCGGCTTTTGTGTTTCGTCGACCGTCACGCGGGTTTCTCCACTGGCGTGCATGATGGTGACGGGTACGGTTTTGGCCCGGTTCGGGGCCTGGGCGTAAGCGAAGCGAACTTCGTAGCGTCCCGCCCTGGGCAGGGCGGCGCGGAAAGTGGCGATCAGTCGGCCCTTGTCGGAGTTGTTGTCGTGTCGGCTGAAACCGTCGACCGGCTTGCCGTAGGGTGAACTCTTCCATTCCCCCACGTATTCCGCCTCCAGATCGTCGACCACCACTCCTTCGAGTTCCGAGGAAAGGATCATGTCGCCATGGTCGAGTCCCAGGACCGCCTTCTGCTCGAGCAACCTGGACTGCAGCTTTGCCACGTCGATCTGCTGGACGGAGTGGCCGTTCCTCATGGCCTGGACCGCGGCGAGTCCACTGGCTTGACCCAGTGCCATGTAAACCGGCTCCATCCTCAGGGAGCAGCAGGCGATGTGCGAGGCCGAGAGGCAGACTGGAACGAGCAGGTTCGCGCATTCCGACGACTGCGGCGTGATGCTGCGATAGGGAATCTGGTAGGGCCGGGTGGGTGCGTCCGCGAAGGAACCTTCGTCGACGACATGCCCGTCGGGGGTCTCGATGCGGCGCACGATGTGGCAGTCGAGCACGAACGATCCCATCCCCACGCTGTCGGGTTTGAAGATACGGCTCTGGCAGTCGGCCTGGGTCATCACGTAGTCGCCGATCATACGCCGGCCTTCCCGCACGTAGAGAGCGTATGGCCAGTGGTCGTTGTCGGTGAATTCGTCCCGGCAGAGGCCCCATGAATTCACGTCCTCGCGCAGCGCGGTGGGAACTCGCTCGTCGTGTCCGAGGAACCACAGCATTCCCTGGATGAAGTCCCTGTGCTCCCGGTAGATGCGGGCACGGGTGGAGGTGTCGCCGTCGGGGTAGTCGAAGGACAGTCCCGGCACGTCGGTGGAAAAGAAACCCTGGGCGTTGAGGTCGTACTTGCCGTTGGCCACTTCACCGAGATGAACGAGCCGTCCGAAAGGCACCTCGGGAAAGCTCCTGATCAGGCGCAGGAGCAGCTCATAGTTGTCCGGATCGTAATGGTCGGGTTTGGGGAAGGGAACCTTGAGATCCTCACGTTGGGTCACCACGAGGCGGAAGTTGTAGGACTGCGTCGCACCATCGGCATCGCCTGGCTGCAGATCGGGTGCGGGAAGGACGCCGGGCAGCAGTTCGCCGTCATCGCCCCGGGCGCGGATCGGAGCGGGCGTGCCGTGGACGTAGCTCGGGCCGCCCTCGTTGCGAAGGTAGGCATCGGATCCCATGACCTCGGGGCTTCGCTCCCTGATCGGCATCGGGTGGTAACCCGCCAGTGGCTCGCCGTATTGATCCCGGCTTTCCCGTCCGACCAGGTAGCTGACCTTGGCGAGGGCCATGAGGTCGCCTTCGTAGCTGGCATCGATAAACTGGGAACCGCGGTGGGTCTCTCCCTCGCTGGTGGTGACGGACACAATCCGGTTGCCGTCTTTCTGAACCGAGGCGAGATGCCGACTGACGCGAACATCGAGGCCAAACTCGCGCACCCACCGGTTGCAGACATCCAGGTTGGCCTTCGGTTCGGCATACCACTGAACTTTTCCTTCGTAGCGTTCCGAGGCGAGCTCGAAAAACTCGCGGGTGAGGCCGCCGATAGTCGATTCGTTGCCCTTGTCGGTGCGGGTGAGGCCGCCGGTCACCATCCCTCCGATCCAGGGGGTGGGCTCAAGGAGAAGGACGCTGGCTCCTTCGCGGGCGGCGGCGACGCCCGCGACGATCCCGGCGGGTGTCGCTCCGAAAATGACGAGGTCATGCATGGAGTCGGCGGCGCTGATCCGGGAGGAGAGTGCCGGAATGGAAGCGACGAGGATGGGAAGCATGAGGCGATGCATGGAGTTGGGAAGTAAGGACCTTCCCGTTATAAGGCCGCGTTTCCGAGGTTTCCACTCTTCCTCTTCCTTTTCATCCCGGGTCGCGTAGTTGCCCTGTGACGGCGGATGCGCCAACATGCGATCATGCGCCTCTCCCTGATACTGCCCTTGTGTCTGCTTCCCCTCATCATTCATGCCGACGACTACTTTCCGCCGTCCGATGCCGAGGGTGGCTGGCGGGAGGCGAAAACGGTCGAAGCCTGCCGCGATCTCGCCGGAATGGACCTCTCCCAACTGGAGCCGGCCTATATCCTGACAGAACGCTCCACGGCCCACGGTGGACTGCTGGTCGTTCGCAAAGGCCATCTCTGTCTCGAGCGTTATTTCGGCCGGGCCAGCCGCAACTGCAATCCGGACATGGCTTCCACCGGCAAGGCCTTCTGCAGCATTGCCTGCGGCATCATGCTGGAGGAGTTTCATGACAAGCTCCCCGATGGACTGAACACCAGGGTTTTCACCGAAACCTATCTGCCCCAGGCCTTTCCGCTCGACGATCCGCGCAAGGCGAACATCACGCTGGGCCAGCTCCTCTGTATGACCGCCGGATACTGGGGCGAAGGGCAGTCGCCCACCGGCTACGTCAAGGGTCAGGACCTCCCCAAGCCGCTCAAGCCCGTCAAAGGTCAGGACATCCGCAATCTCGACGAATCCTCCCTTCGTGTTCCCCTGTGGTGCGATCCCGGGACCGGCTATTCCTACTCGTCCCCTTCGCCGCACATCGCGAGCATCGTCCTTCGCAATGTCACCGGGATGGAGTTGAAGGATTTTATCGACGAGCGGCTGGCCAAACCGCAGGGCTGGGGTGCCTGGGATTACTGCCTGCACCGTGGTGATTTTGTCATGCCCCACGCGAACGGCGCCGGCAGCACGGCCCTGCATGCCACCGACGTCCTTCGCTTCGGCTATTGCCTCGCTCGCGACGGGAAGTGGCGGGACCGACAACTCGTCCCCCCGGACTATATCCACAAGTGCCAGACCTGGAGTCCCGACAATCCACACACACCCTTCAGCCTCCAATGGGAGCACAACGCCGACGGGCACGTGGCCGGCGCGCCCCGGGACGCCTTCTGGAAGAGCGGTGCCGGCGGCTTCTGCCTCTATGTCGTGCCTTCGCTGGATCTCGTCATCTACAAACTTGGTGGCAAGACCGGGCAGTACGATCCCACCTTGACCCGCATCCCTCAGCCG
>JAGRPC010000116.1:32254-44208 GCA_020439925.1 Verrucomicrobiia bacterium
TTGCGGGTTGCGGTGGGCCGGCGGAGCGTCGCAGGCCTCTGGTGTTGTATCTGGTTCCGTTTTTGCGCCTTTTCCTTGGCTTGAGGACGGCATTTCCGCTAGTGCTGGAAGGATGCGATGCCTCCTGCTCATTCTCCTCGTGCTCCACGCCGCGGGCACGTCTCCCGCTACCGATCAACCCAACGTCGTCTTCATCGTTGCCGACGACCTGGGTTGGTCCGATCTCGCGTGTTACGGCAACGCCCTCCACGAAACGCCGCACCTCGACCGGTTCGCTGCCGAGGGCATGCGTTTCACCGACTATTACGCGGCTTCTCCCGTCTGCACTCCGACGCGGGCCTCGATCCTGACCGGCAAACACCCGGCGCGACTGCACATGACGATCTGGCGGGAGGCGGCGCTGGAACGCGGTCGGCGAAAGCTCCTTGAGCCGGTTTGTCTCGATTCCCTCCCTCTCGAGGAGACGACTCTGGCGGGGGTCTTCCGGGGAGCGGGCTATTACACGGCCCATGTCGGGAAGTGGCACCTCGGTCGTGCCGAAGCCTACCCGCAGGCCCACGGATTTCACGAGAACATCGGCGGTACCCTGTGGGGTGCGCCGCAGACCTTTTTCTACCCCTACAGCGGTGACCGGTATTTCTCCGACTGGCGCTACGTTCCCGATCTCGAACCCGGGGAGGCAGGCGATTACCTCACCGACGCGCTTACCGGGAAAGCGCTGGAAATCCTCGAACGGGAAGTGAAGCGAGGGCGCCCGCTCTTTCTCAATCTCTGGTACCATTCCGTCCACACTCCCATCGAAGGCAAACCCGCGCTGGTGGCCAAGTACCGTGACAAGATTGCCGCGATGGAAGCGAAGTCTGGAAAACCCGCGAGTCCCCGGAATCCCGACTATGCCGCGATGGTCGAGTCCCTCGACGAGAACGTCGGCCGGGTTCTGCAGAGGATCGACGAACTCGGCGTCGCGGGCCGAACCCTCGTCGTCTTCACTTCCGACAACGGGGGCTTCATCAATACCTGCAAGCTCCATCCGGGAATTCCGGTGGCGGACAATTCGCCGCTGCGCTCCGGAAAAGGTTCCTGCTACGAGGGCGGCATACGCGTGCCCCTCATCGTCCGTGCGCCCGGCACGAAGGAGAAGGGCGGGGCCACCTGTTCAGCGCCGGTGTGGTCCTGTGATCTCTTTCCGACCTTGTTGGGGCAGTGCGGACTCGGGGACAAGGCGGGCACGGCCGTCGATGGGGTCGATCTCTCGCCCCTGTTGCGCGATCCCGGGATGACGCTGGAGCGCGGTCCGCTCTGCTTTCATTATCCGCACTATTATCCCACCACTTCTCCGGTGAGCGCCATTCGGGAGGGGGACTGGAAAGTGGTCGAATATCTCGGAGACGGACCGGCGCCCGAACTCTACAACCTGGCTTCAGATCCGGGCGAATCCCGCAACCTCGCCGACGAGGAACGGGAGAAGCGCGATGAGCTGCTCGCCACGTTGAGGGAGTGGCGGGCTAGCGTGGATGCGCAGATGCCCGAGGTGAACCCGGATTTCAAGGCTTCGACAAAAGGGGGCGGCAAAGGAAAATGAAGGGCGTTCGATGGAGTCTGTCGGAGGTGTCGGCGACGGGACAGCTTCCTTACCGATCGACCGGTCCCGCCAGGCTTCCACCTCGAAAGACACGTCGCCAGGAGTCTCGCAGGATTTCCTCGACCACGGGAAGCAGGATGCCGGGTCGGAACAACTGCGACTTCGGCTTCTCCGCGGTCATGATCTGGCCCCATGCCTGGAAAAAGAGCCCGCCCTTTCGTTTCGCCGCGGCAGCGGACAGGTCGAGCAGGCGGGGATGTTTCGTCAGCAGGGCTGCGATCCGGGACGACCATCGGAAGTCGCGACCGAAAGAGTCCATCCAAGCTTCCTGATATCTCTCGAGAAAGTGTTCGCTCAGGTCGTTTCGGTTCAGTCCCTCGTGCAGGGTCGCCGCCGCCATTTCCGCGGCGTCCATGGCGAACTGAATGCCTTCGCCGCTCAGGGGATCGATCTGTCCGGCGGCGTCGCCCACCGCCAAAAAGCCGTCGGCAAAGCTCCTGGCAACTCCGCCGATTCGCAGGGGCGCCGATCGCATCGATTCGATTTCGGCACCCTCGGCGACGAAGTCCGCCGCCACCGGATGATCTCTCAGGAACCAGTCGTGCATTTCCCGGAGATCGTCGGGGCCGCTCGGTCCACCGGGCATGATATAGCAGCAGAAGTTGAGATCTCCGTCGGCCTCGCGAAAGATCGCGGCATAGCCGGGCAGCAGATCGTTCCGATAGAAAGCCATCCCGTCGATATCCTCGACATTCACGCCACCCTTGATGTAGGCGCGACTGCAGAAGGCTGTGGGATGCCCGGTCACCAGTCCGAGGGAACGCGCGGTGCGGGAATTTGCCCCGTCCGAGGCGACGAGCGCCCTTGCCGTGCAGACCGATCCTTCTCCCGCGGTGATCGTCCATCGACCGTTGCCCGGGTCTTGCCGCACATCGGTCACCGGACACCCGTCGCGGAGATCGGCTCCGGCCAGCGCCGCCGCGCGGGCGACCTCCTCGTCGAGAATCCGGCGTTTGATCGCGAGGACCGGACGCGAGACGATGACTCCCGAAGAATCGCCGATGGCACGCACTCCTGCCGGACTAACGAATCCACCCTTGAGCGCGGGTCGCGCCTTTCCTTCTTCGATGAGCCGGGGGAGCACCCCCATCCTTTCGAGATGGATCTGCGCCCGGGGCACGACGGCGTCGCCACAGATCTTGTCGCGGGGAAAGGGAAGCCGTTCGAAAAGCACCACCCGCCGGCCGCTTCGGGCGAGATACCAGGCGGTCGTCGCTCCCCCAGGACCGGCTCCCACGATGGCGACATCGAACTCTTCGGCATTCATGAAAGAGGGGAAATCATCTCAGTCGATCCGTTGGATCACAACCGGAGATTCCGGATACTGTCCGGAACGCGTTCACCCTCCACACGCGTTATCGAGGCATCGATGGGGAAGGCCAGCGATCCGATCGCCGGGGTGAATATCGCAGTATTCCGACGATGACGAGGGGTCAGGGGTGCAGGATCGATGCAACCGCTGTCGAATTTTTTCCCTTCCAGGAGAGTGGCATGGCCACCGGGTTTGGGTGAAGCTGTTTTTCGGCGAGCTTCTCAAGGCTCGGATTCTGCCGGAGCCAGGTCATTCCCTGTTTCGACTTCCAGAAGGGATGTTCGGCATCGAGAGCAGGGCCGAGAATTGTCAGGAGCCGGTTGAAGCGCTCAAGGGTCGGGCCACGGGCGGGATCGTTCGAAGTGATATCACGGTAATCGTCCCGGTTGCTTGATCCGCCGGTGAAGAACAATCGCCCGTTGGGTTCCCCGTAGAGCGGAGACCGGGCCTCGAGGAGATAATCCCTTGTCCGCAGGACCTGTACCGGACCGGCATATCCGTAAATCCACTCGCGATGGGTGTCGGTCTTTCCGAGAAGGAAAGGAAGCTGGCTCGTTCCGTCGAGTTTCGACCCGGGTGCGGCTTCAACGCCCGCAATTTCGAGCAGGGTGGGGGCGATGTCGGAAAAGTCGGTGAGCTCCTCCGTGAAGCCCCGTCGCACGATTCCAGGGCCGGCGATGAGGTAGGGAACCTTCACTCCTTGTTCGATCCCGCGGTTCTTGGCGACGTTCGCGGTGCCGTTGTCGGCGGCGAAAATGAAATAGGTCGACTCGTAGATCCCAAGTTCCTTCGCCCGTTCGACGACACGCCCGACGAGTTCATCGAGATATTCGACCATCCCGATGAAGTCCTTGTCCTCGGAGCGGTTTTCCGGTCGTTTTTCCTCGCCTCCGAAAGGCCAGAGACTTCCAAGCAGCGTCCTCGAGGGAGCCGGGGTTCTGGGAGTCCTCGTGACCGGGCCATGGGGCAAAACCGTCGGCCAGTAGGCGAGGAAAGGGCGACCGGCCCGCGATTGTTCTTCCATGAAGCGAAGCAGGAAATCGCAGCGGACATCGGGACCGTAGGCTTCTTCGCTCACCGGGAGGCGTTTGCCATTCTCGATGGTGGGTGAATTCCAGTAGCGACAACTTTCCGACGCGCCGCTCTCTCCGGAACTCCCCAGGATCTGGTCGATGCGGAGATCCGTCTCCCAGAGGCTGTATTGCTCGAAACCGACTTCCTCGCTCCACGGTACGGCGCGACCACAATGCCATTTTCCGGCGATGGCGGTGGCGTATCCCGCGTCACGCAACTGCCTCACCCAGCTTTTCTGTTTGGTGAAGAGCCGGGCCTTCGACTGAAAAGCCCAGATATCATTGGCGAAAACACCGGTGCGGTTTCCATAGACCCCCGTCATGAGCAGGGCTCGAGAAGGACCGCAGGAGGCCGCGGAGAAACAGGTGCGGAATGCGGTCCCCTCTCCCGCGAGCTTGTCGAGGTTTGGCGTTTTGGCCGGACTCCCCGGATCGTAGCAGGTGAACATCTCGGGGCTGACATCGTCGGCAAGGATGAAAACGATATTCGGCCGTTCCGTCGTCACCGTCGGATTCGCCGCCGCGAGTTGCCCGAGACCGGCGAGGGTAAGCAGGAGAAATAAAGAACTGGCGTGTCTCATCTCTAAGGGAACTAAATATTAAAAATCTCCTAAATTTTAATTTATCTTAATAATTTTGCCAATAATAATCCTTCCAATGGTCGACCAGGCCAGGCGCGTCAGCTGGATTCCGATTCTCGCCGACCCGACCCGGTCTCGCCGGTGACTTGACCCTGTTGCTTCGGATGCTCGACGGCAGAGATCTCTGCTTCCCATCGCTTTTGACAATTGGAGCGCAGAGGATGGCAAGATGCGACTTGTCCACGCTCCGACGATTCTGCGAAATTTGCCCCATGAAGCCGAAGTCGTCCTCCTCGCCCGGACATGATGAACGTAGCGAGATTCGCGAGTTGACCCATCGTGTCACGGGTTCCCGGCAGTCGCAGAAGCCCGTCGAACGCTCCCGCCAGCGGCGGCAGCCGAAGACGGGTGGAACCGGCGGGCACGCGAAAAAGTCCGCTGGGTGATCCCCTCATCACTCGTCGGTCCGGGGAAACTCCGAGTCTCCGGTCGACGGGAATCGGCGGGGCGGACGGCAAGTCCTCCGAAACCCCTGCAAACATCCCCATGAAACGACGCTCGAAGACGGGCACCCCGAAGGTGTGTCTGTTCTGCCGGATCGATCTCGCCGACGTGGAGGCGATGCTCGATGCCTACGACAGCGGCATGTGCGACATCACGACGGCCAATTGTGTCAGTCGGGCCGTGGCGCGCCAGCTCTGCAGTGAATGCCGGATCCGTCTGCACCGACACAGCCATACCTGCGCCGATTTGGAAATTCGCGGCCAAAACGTCCCCATATCCGCCGAGTTGCTGGAATGGCTCGGCACCGCCGAGACCGGAAGCCGGGTAGATCCGGTCGAGTTTGTCCTCGAGATACCCGGGCCGGATGTGGCCGAGAGCGAGGCCCTGCCCCGTCGTGTTGGCCGGGTGCGAAAGAAGCGAGGTCAGTCCTCGGCCTCCGTCGCTTGAAAGAAGAGGGCTGCCTTCTACGACCTGAATGGTGATAAGACTCCGATCATTCCTTCCACCAAATCAGCCAAGCTCCTAGAAAGAGCGGGAGACTACTGATCAAAACCGGGAACGGTAGTCGCGGGATGAGGTCGAAGCTGGCAAGCAATCCGTAGATCGAAGCGCTGGCGCCGAGGACAAAAATGATCCAACCGAATATCTTTTCAGGAAGTCTTTCACGTTTTGCTTTCCGAGTCTCTTCGTCGACGACGGCCCTGGCTCTGGTCTTGGCGATTTCCAGCGGGATCCCTTTCGACCTGAATAGCAGAAGAACACCGCCAAAACCCTTGCCATCACGTGCCAGACCACGAGCTTGAGGGTCGAGCATTCGAAGCATCTGCTTGATTTCGTCCATTTGATCCTGCTCTTCCATCTGTGATTCTGTTCAAGGGGTTCCCCACGGTTGAACCTGTCGCGAGTGATGGGAACATCAAGTTGAGGGTGACGTGGAGTTTGAGTTTCTTTTGGAGGGAGGGCCGCCTGCGCGATCCCTGGTACGGCGACACTTGCGCCCTTGTGTTGGCACGTTAGCGTGAAAGAATGGTTTTCATGGCACCATCGTCGTCACTCCCAAACTCATGAAGGTGCGATTCCTGACTCTCCTTTTACCGGTTCTCTTTCTCGGGGCCTGTTCCGAGGAAAGCGGGCAGGATTCGGGGGGCGGGAAGGAGGTTCCTTCCGTCTCGACCTCGTTGGATGCGTTCGAGGGCATGGTCCTGATACCGGGGGGACCCTTTGTACGCGGGGGGGATGCCGGAGAAATGGGGGGCGACTCCGCCTCGCACCAGACCGCCTATCCGGTCCACGAGGTTCATGTCGATGCCTTCTGGATCGACGAGACAGAGGTGACCAATCGCCAGTTCGCTGCCTTCGTCGAGGCGACCGGCTACCGGACCTTTGCCGAGCGCCCTCTGCCGGAAGCGCGCGTGCGGGAACTGAAGGAGGACATGAGAAGGAACCTCGCCCGGCTCGAATTGATGGCGGGACAGGCGGAGGGAAATCGGCGCGAGGAAATTCTCGCCGCCATGGAAGAACTTCGCGGGACCGCGGAGGTGGAGCCCCTCGCCGGATCGATGATCTTCGCCGCCCCGGAGGGTGAACTCAGCGATTCGGAGGACCTTTCGCAGTGGTGGACTCTCGAGCCCGGAGCCAGCTGGCGTACGCCGGGCGGTTCGGGGACGACCCTGGAGGGGCTTGAAGACCATCCCGTCGTCAACGTGACCTACGAGGATGCCGCCGCCTACGCAAAATGGGCGGGGAAGCGGCTCCCGACCGAGGCGGAGTGGGAAAAGGCGGCCCGGGGCGGTCTCGACCTCCAGACTTACACCTGGGGGAAGGAGATGCTGCCAAAGGGAGAAAAGGTCTGGATGGCGAACATCTGGCAGGGGGAGTTTCCCTTGCAGAACACGAGAGAAGACGGCTACTACACCACCGCGCCGGTGAAGCAATTTCCCCCGAACGGCTACGGCCTCTACGACATGTCCGGGAATGTCTGGGAGATCGTCGCGGACCTTTTCCACCCCGGCGCTTACGAACTGCCCTCCGCCACGCTTCCGAATCCGTCGGGTCCCTCGCTGGACGAGGCAAGGGAGGCGGGAATGGAAGTGATCTCCCATGTCACCAAGGGGGGATCCTTTCTATGCTCCGACGTCTGGTGCAAAGGTTATCAACCTGGGTCCCGCGGTCAGATCGACGACGAGTCCCCGTCGAACCACACCGGCTTCCGCTGCGCGAGGGATGCGGGGAAGTGAGTCGTCATGCCGCGGCCTCCGGGAAAGAAGATTGCCCGGGGGGGATCGATCCGCCATGACCGTTGACTTCAACCCGCATACGAAGCCACGCCCCAAAACCGGGGGGATGTGTGCTTTGACGTTCATCCCGGTGCGGCCCCGCCCCGCTCACGGATTCCGGGTCACCTGATCCTTTCCGTCCTTTCCCAGCAGCTCCCCGAGGTGGAAGCGGGTGTAGCGGGTGTGGCTGGCGACGTTTTCGGAATCGGCGTTGGCGACCCAGAACTCGAGGCTGCCGGGGGCGAAGAGGACGGACTGGATGTTGGACTTCATGCAGACGGGATGGGTCATCAGTTCGCGGGCGGACTCGGCGTCGAAGTGTCCATAACCTTCTCTGACGCGCTTCACGAGTTCGGTGTAGCGGTCGCCGGCGGAGAGGAGGACGGTGTCGGCGACGGGGTCGGAGAGCTGGGGGTGGCTCTGGCCGGGGGAGACGGTCTCGAAAAGCTCGGGGGTGGCCTTGATGCCGACGGATTGTCCGGTCTTGCCGTCAGAGAGGACGTAGTAATATTCGCAGGTGCGGGGTCCCTTGCGCATCAGGGCGACGGCTTCGTCGAGGGTGTCGCAGGTCTCCATGACCTCGCGCACGAGCTGGGCCATGGGTTTGCCGTCCCAGTGGCCCTCGCCGCGGCCGCCCATTTCGCCGATGGCGACCTGTTTTTCGTTCATCGCGGTGACGGAGCCGATGAAGCCGGCGTAAGTGACGTTGACCCAGGCGTTGGCGCCGTCGGGTCGGGAGACGGTGACGACGGCGTTGTCCTCGAGGCCGGCGCCGCGGATGTAATCGAGGATGCGTCCGTGGTAGAGGCGGCCGCCCTCGGTGGCGGCGCCGTGCAGGGCGAATCCGGAACAGTGGAAGAGCTCGGGGAAGAAGTTCGCGAGGCGGGACTCCTGCCGGTGGAGTCCGGCGGCCTCGGCGATGGCGTCCATCTCGCCGAGGTGGGTGGCGGGGATGAAGGGCTCGATGCGCGACTGGGCTTCCTCGATCTCGCCGAAGAACCAGCGTCCCTTGGAAAAGGAGCTGCCGACGCCGACGCCGTAGAGAATGCGGTCGACGACGGAGCGGACCTCGTCGCGGAGAAGCTCGCCCTGCTGACTGCCCATCTCGGCGGGGCTGCCCTGGAGGAAAAGGACGCGCACGCCGTCGTGGCGCTCGAGGCGGCCTTTCCCGCTGGTGGCGACGACTTCGCGTTTCCCGGTGGCGGGGGGAAGGGCAGGGGTCCGGGCTCCGACCTGGGCGAGGACGACGCGGAGGCAGCGGGTGAGGTGGGAAAGGGCGACGCGGTCGGCGCGGTCCGCGGCGGCAGCCGGGGGCGACCAGTCGGCCGCGGTGGCGGCGAGGTCGGTGGCGAGGTCGGTGGCGAGGTCGGTGGCGAAGCGGGCGACGTGCAGCTCGAGCTTTTTGCCATCGGGCAGGTGAAGTCTCAGCTCGGTGTTTCCGTCGTCGCCAGCACGGCTGGCGAGGTTTGCGTCGGGGGCGTCGATGAGGAGGGATCCGAGGGGGGAAAGGGTCCACTCGGTCCAGCGGTCGGGCCGGGTCTGGCCGCGGACGAGGAAGGGAACGAGCCGGGTTTGCAGCGGGCCGAGGGGAAAGCGCAACTCGGGGAGGTCGACGCTCTCGACGGAGGCGGGGTCGGCGGTGAAGCGGGGAACGGTCTCGTCGCCGATGAGGGTGAAGGGTTTGCCGGGAAGGTGGACCCAGAGGGTTTTGCCGTCGCGCCCGGCGACGATATCCTCGTCGTCGATGCGGGTCTCGAGGCGGAGTTTGTCGGGGGCCTGCCAGCGGAGGAGGAGGCGGTGGCCGAGGAGTTTGACGGGCAGTCCCTCGACGGCGGCGACGGTGGCCTCGGCCTCGAAGGTCTGGCCGGCGCGGGCGGCGCCTTCCCACGAAGCAACGATCCTCCCGAGGGCGAGCGATTCGGTCGAGGGGAGAAGAAAGATCCTCGCGGCGGCGAGGGCGAGGAGGAGGAGAACGACGCGGAGGAAGAGGGCGCGTCGGTGGCGCGGAGTGGGGGCGGGCATGGGCTCCATGAAACGCGAACGGGGGGCGGTGCGTCAAGCCCGGGGAGTGACCGATGCCGGGTCAGGGCTCGGGCAGGTCGAAGCAGGCGAGGTCTCCGGCGGCGTTCCGGACATAGAGTCGTCCGTGGGCGATCACGGGGGAGGTCCAGCATTTCCCCTCGAGGACTTTCTGCTGGTGGCGGGGTCGGTAGCCTTTGGGATCGGCGTCGAAGAGGGTGAGGAGGCCGTTGTCGAAGACGATCACGGTTTTCCCGGCCGCGACGAGCCCGCCGCTGCCGAAGCCGGGCACGGTCCAGACGATCTTGCCGGTGGCGGCCTCGAGACACATCAGCTCGGTGGGGCGATGGGTGGTGCCGTGGAGGGAATAGAGGTGGCCGTCGACGAGGACGCCGGGATTGAAATACCACTTCATGTCTTTCTGCTCCCAGACGGTCTCGGGGGCACCGCCGGCCTTGGGTTCGATCATCGCGGAGCCGGAGGCGGACGAAATGACGATGCGTTTCCCGATGACGATGGGATCGGCGGCGTTGACGTCGCGGCTCGATTTCCAGGGCAGTTCGAAGGCGGCTTTCCCGGTGGCGGGGTCGAAGGCGACGAGGCTCTTCGCGGAGAAGAGGAGCCGGTTGCCCTGGGGACCTCCGGCCTCGTAGGGCACGACGGTGGCGTAACCGGCGGTCTCGGTGGAGGAGAGCCAGAGGGTCTCGCCGGTCTCTTTGTTCAGGGCGATGCCGCCTCCTCCGACGGGGAGAAGGACGCGGTCGCCGTCGACGAAGGGGGAACCGGCGAAGCTCCACTCGGGCAGCTCGACCTGGTGGTCGGCGACGAGGTCGCGACTCCAGAGGACGCGGCCGTTGTCGAGATCGAGGCGGTAGGCGTGGCCCTTCTTGCCGAGGGTGTAGACGGAGCCGTCGTGGATCGTCGGCGTGGCTCCCGGTCCGCCCTCGTAATAGAGGGGATCGAGGGCGCAGGGATAGGAATGCTGCCAGAGGACCTTGCCGCTTTTCGCGGAGAGGCACCAGACGGTGTCGGTTTCCTTGCCCGAGACGACGCGGTTGCCCATGGTCACGACTTTCTCGCCGACGACGGAGACGGTGCTGAAACCGGTCCCGACCTTGGCCGTCCAGCGGACGGGAAGTTCGGCCGGGAGGGTGGCGGGGATGATTTCCTCGGAGAGGCCGTCGTGGTTCGGGCCGCGCCAGTTCGGCCAGTCGGCGGCGGGCAGGACCAGGGGCAGGAGGAGGGCGGGGAGGAGGATCCGTAGCGTCATGCGTCGAGCGGGAATGTCGCCCGGGGCGGAGAAGGATCAATCTCCCCTTTTGCGTGCCTCGCTCACTTCCACTCCCAAACGTCCTTCGGCAGCAGCTTCGCGTCGGTGCGCGGCTTGTCGGACCGGAGCCAGGCCTTGGCCGCAGCATCGCCCTTGAGATAGGCATCCCAGAAGCGGGTCGAGATCGTCTGGATGGCCCCGTGGTGGTGTTCGAAGCGTTTCTCCTTGAGCAGGGCCGTGTCGGAAAAGGCGGAGTGCGTGCCGCCCTCGAAGACGAGTTGGTATTTGTCCCCCTTGGGCATAGAGGCGTAGACTTCGCGACGCGAGGCGGCGGTGGTTTCCGGAGTGATCACACTCGTGTCCTCCGTGCCGGTCATGCAGAGCACGGGGGCCTGGATCTGACCGAAGGCGGTGGCGGCGGGAACGCCGCGCCCGGTCGAGGGACTCATCGGAAGAAACGCGTCGAGACGGGGATCGGGGAAGCTCTTCCCGAGGGGATAGTGCTGTCCCATCATCGCCTGGGTCGTGACGGCGCCGAAGCTGTGCCCGGTCATGCCGATGTGCTCGAGATCGAGGGCGCCGTGCAGGGGATGGGCGGAATCGGCATTCCAGCGTTCGAGCTGATCGAGGACAAAGGGAATATCGCCGAGCCGGTCGAGCAAGGACCGCCCACTGGCGGCCTCTTTCATCGCCGCGAAGCGTTCGCCTCGTCCGGCTTCCTTCCACACCGATTCGTCGCTGCCGGGATGCTGCACGAAGACGGCGACATAGCTGTGCCGGGCCCAATGCTCCGCGAGGTAGGCGCTGTTTTCCCGCGAACCGCCCAGTCCGTGAGAAAAGACGATCACCGGCCGGGCCTCGGCGCTTTTCACCCGGTAGATCTTCACGGGCACGGTCCGCGCCCGCGAGGCGTCGACGGGCTCGTAGCGGAGCACCTCGATGGTCGCGGGAGTTTCGCCCTGCGCGAGGGGAACGAGGTGGCCGAGAAGAATCAGGGAAAGGAGAAAGGGACGCATGTCAGGGTAGACTCGTGGAGCGAGTGACAGGTTACAGCGGTTCGATGGATTCAAAGTGATGGGAGACCTGCCTTTCCGGAAGAAAGGGAGGGAAGGGATTTGCAAGAGGGCAACGCTGCCGCCACGGTGCCTTCTCACCCTTCCCCCGATGAAACCGACCACCCTTTTTCTCTGCCTGTCCTTCTGTCTGCTCTCCCGGCCTCGCGCCGCCGATATCGTCGAGCGTGACCTTGTCGTCTACGGAGGCACGAGCGCGGGCAT
>JAGRPC010000603.1 GCA_020439925.1 Verrucomicrobiia bacterium
TTGCCGAGGCAGGTTCCATCGGCATCGAGCACCGCGGCGGTGTTGTGATAAAGCCCCGTGGCCCGCTTTTCGAACAGGGGCAGGACGATGACGACGCCGAGTTCTTTGGCAATCGCGCCGAATCGCGCCGTCGTGTTCCCCGGAATCGCCTCGGCGTAGCGGAACAGGGCGGGATCCTCGCTCCGGCAGAAGTAGAGAGTCGAACACATCTCCTGGAGGCAGATCACCTGCGCCCCCTTTGCCGCGGCCTCGCGGGCGAGGCGTTCGGCACTGTCGAGATTCGTCGCCGGATCCTCCACCGCGGCAAATTGCGTGAGTCCGATGGTGAGCGTCTTCATGCGCTCTAAAAGACGACCTTCGCGGAAAATCGCAAGGAAAACGAGGGAACGGGAATGCCCCCCCGGGGCAATCTCATTCGGCCGCCAGCCCCCGCACCCGGAGCCAGTCGGTGCCACGGTCCTTCCACGTGCCGATAACCGAACCCGGTCGCGGCCGCGTGCCGTAGCCATGACCCCCGTTCTGGTAGACGTGCAATTCCCCCGAGACGCCGTGCGCCTTCATGCCGAGATAGATGAGGGCGGCCCCGAGCGAGGAGGATTTGTCGTCGTCCGTGTGGACGATGAATCCGGGAGGCATTTTCGCCGAAGGCACAATCTGGGGCATGAGTTGCCCGGTCTTGTCGTCCGCGACCCGCCAGGGATAGATGAGGAGTGAAAAGTCGGGATGGAAACTTTCCCTGTCGACCTCGTCGACCGGATCGTAGGCCTCCGTCTCGCTCGTCAGGTGAATCGCCGCGACCTGGCCTCCGGCAGAAAACCCGAGCAGGCCGATCTTCGCCGGATCGAGCCCGTATTCCTTCGCGTGGTGACGGAGATGCCGGATCCCGCGTTGCGAGTCCTGCAGGGGACGTTTCCACGGCTCTGCCTTCGCCGCCGCCTCGGCCCCGGCATCGACTCCGGTGGTCGTGCGATAGCTCAGGACATACGCGGAAATACCCAGCCCGTTGAGCCACTCCGCCGCCTCCGAACCCTCCATGTCCGGCACGACCTTGCCGAAACCACCTCCCGGAAGGATGAGCACACCGACGCCATTGGCCTTGTCCTTCGGCGCCGGAAAGAGGGCCAGCGTCGGCGCGGTGATGTTTTCGACACGGCTGATGGGCGGCTGGTCCTCGGGGCGCAGGGGCAGGGCCGTCCCGGTTTTCTTCGTCGTCTCTCCCGGAGCAAGACCGGGCCACAGGGGAAGGGTCTCGGCTTTCACCGAAACCATCGAGAGGAGGAGGAGGAAAACGAGGACGAGCGGGGATTTCATTCCACCAGCTTAGGAGACTGTTGAAAAACCCCGCAATGAAAAATCTTTGTATGTTTTTGGCCTTGAAGCCAGCGGCTTCGCCGGTCGACTTTTGGATCGACCCTCCGGGCGTCGGCCCTTTGTCCGCCTCGATTCGTTGCTCCTCTGTCATGGAGCCCGCTCCACTCCTTCGTCGCGCCTCGCGAGGCGGACAAAAGACTCGTC
>JAGRPC010000007.1 GCA_020439925.1 Verrucomicrobiia bacterium
GGGGAAGTGACGGTGACTTTATCCAAGGTCCACCTATGCTGCGGGGATTGTGAGGATGCCGTCGGAAAGATTGGCGAGAATGATCGTTACCCCATCGGTCCCGGGGTGACCTTCACGGCGGACCGGAAAAACGAATCCATTGTCGTGAAGGCGCCTTCCGGAAAAGACGCCCAGGCGGCTCTCCGAGCCATTGTCGGAGCCGGTTTCTACGGGGTTTCCGACAATTCGGCCGTCGCGATTGCGGAACTCAAGGAAGATGATTTCACATCGGACACCATGGTGATCCGTGATACGCATCTCTGCTGTGGAGGGTGTGTCCGGGCTTTCAAAAAGGCGGTCGAATCTGTCGACGGAGTCGAGGGCTGTGAAGCGAAGGCCGGCTCGGCCCGAGTCGAGGTTGCCGGGAAAGGATTCAAACCCTACGAAGTGATGAAAGCGCTCCGCGAAGCGGGTTTTGGAGGCGTCTTTCAGTGAAAAGGGACTTCTCCTTCCAAATCCGCCGATTCAGATCCACCCCGTTTCCGAAACAATCCGGTCCATCGGCACATCATGGGGCTCCAGGATGAGGTCTGTGAACTGGATGGAGAAAGTCACTCCAATCAGGGAAACGGAACGGCCATCGTTACCTGAGCCTTCAAGATAACGATCATAGTGTCCTTTGCCGCGTCCAATTCTGGCTCGGTTGAGAGGATCAAATCCGACGCCGGGCACGAGGAATAGATCCGCTTCAGAGCGAGGAAGTTCGGGATGTCTCGAGGGATCCGGTTCTCGGATGCCGAAGTTGCCCTGTATTGCTTCCTCGAGGTTTCGGATCTCGTGGAAGACAATCCGTTCTCCATCGACGACACGAGAGAAAGCCCATCGTTTTTCGGGAAAACTGGAAACGAGCGAATCCAGGCAAGGTTCCCCCGGAAGATTGAGGTAGGCAAAAACGGTTTTCGCCTCACGAAACTTTGCGTCCTCGGACAGAAAATTCCGGATCTCAGCAGAGTGTCTCGACCGCGCTGCCTGAGTCAGCGAATGGATGCGGGCAAAGAGTTCCCGTCGTGTGGCTTCCTTGTCCATCGCTTGGAGAAAGGGCAGCCGGGACTCAGCGTTTGTATTCGGCGAGCGCTTCGGGAAGGTATTGCTGGAGATTTGTAATTCGTGTCTCGTCTAGTGGATGGGTGCTGAGGAAGTTCGGAACTCCGCTGCCGGCATTGTTCTGCTGCTTCCAGGTGGCAAATCTCTTCCATAGCTCAACGGCCTCACGGGGATCATAGCCGGCTCTCGCCATGAAGATGGCTCCCATGCGATCGGCTTCGAGTTCCTGGTTGCGTCCCCAGGCTCTGGTCGCGAGGAGGGCGCCCGCCCCCATGACTGCGGTTGGGGCCGTGCCATTGTTGCCGTTGCGGTTCAGCATGTAACCCGCTCCGGCGACAGCCGCGCCAGCAAGAACGTTCTGGGAGACACGCTCCCCGGAATGGCGTGCAACGACGTGGGCGACTTCATGTCCGATCACGGCAGCAAGACCGGCCTCGTTTTGCGAAACCGGAAAGAGTCCGGTATGGACGCCGACTTTCCCGCCGGGCAGGGCGAACGCGTTTGGAGTGGGATCTTCGAAGACAACAAATTCCCATTCCGCGTTTGGTACGGGCATCACGACGGAAAGTCGCTTTCCTACTCTTCGGACAAGATCGTTGTAGCGCGGATCGGTGGAGATCTTCTTCGTCTCCTTCATTTTTTGGAATTCGGTGAGTCCCAGCGCCGCCTCCTTGTAAGGATTCATGAAATTGACCTGCTTCCGTCCGGTTTCGGGAACCGTGGTGGTACAGGCAACGCCCACGAGAGCGGCAAGCAGAACGGAAAGAGAATAGATCGGAGCAGAATGACGTTTCATGAGGAGTTGGCCTCGGCACCGTTAAAACGTCCGGCTACGAAAGAGCTTAGGAGGAGAATCCCCAAAA
Source organism: Verrucomicrobiia bacterium (assembly GCA_020439925.1). Lineage (GTDB taxonomy): Bacteria > Verrucomicrobiota > Verrucomicrobiia > Verrucomicrobiales > DEV007 > Arctic95D-9. The sequence goes on from JAGRPC010000007.1 coordinate 1,947, forward strand.
ACTTACGGATCGACGAGGACGCCGTGGAGGATACCTCGGCGTAACGACGGATCTTTCGCGACCTCAGAAGAAAAGATCCGAAAGTGCTCTGTCGTCAAGCTGGCCCGGGTCGGTCACGGCCATCAATTGGCCGAGATATTCGAGGTCGGCCATTTCGGAGGCAGGGTCGAAAACATCGTAGACCTCCGCCGTGAGCGAACCCATGAATCCCTCGGCTCCTTCGGGACCGGATCCTCCTTGTCCGCTCAAAAACAGAAAGGCAATGGCTGCGAAAGCGCCCGCTCCCGTTGCCACGAGAGCGCGATGACGTCGCAGGTTGCCGAGAAGATACCCGAAAAATCCCTCTGAGGGTCGCTGGAGGGACCTTGCCTCGCGCACAACCCTGCGCGCGAAGTAGGGGGACGGCTCCACCTTGCTCGCGTGATCGAGAAGTTTCCAGACAGAATCTTCGGGTTCCAGTTCACTCATGCAGGAGGAAACCCCGGTATTGAGGAAGGTTTCAAACTTATTGAAAAATCCAACCAGTCGGAAATCTCCCGGATCAGTCTTCACTCATCCGGGATTTTTCGCGTCGATGAACCCTTCGAGCTGGCGAATGCGGGTGGGATGCCGCATTTTCCGCAGGGCCTTGGCTTCGATCTGCCTGATCCGCTCCCGGGTGACCCGGAACTGCTTTCCAACCTCTTCGAGCGTGCGGCTGTATCCGTCGATGAGGCCAAAACGCTGCTCCAGCACTTCCCGTTCGCGGGGATTGAGGGTATCCAGGACATCCTTGATGCGATCCTTGAGCATCGACATGGAGGTCATGTCGCTCGGATCTTCGGCGCCTTTGTCCTCGATGAAATCCCCGAGACTCGTCTCGTCGCTGTCTCCGACCGGCGCCTGAAGGGAAATGGGTTGTTGGGCCATTTTCAGGACGGCACTGACCCGTTCCACGGGGAGGTGCAACTCGTCGGCAATTTCCTCGGCGGTGGGTTCGCGACCGTACTCCTGAACCAGCTGCTTCTGGACCCGCATCAGCTTGTTGATCGTTTCGATCATGTGAACCGGGATCCGGATCGTGCGGGCCTGGTCGGCAATGGAGCGTGTGATGGCCTGGCGGATCCACCAGGTCGCGCAGGTGGAGAACTTGAATCCCTCCGTGTAGTCGAACTTCTCCATCGCGCGGATCAG
>JAGRPC010000117.1 GCA_020439925.1 Verrucomicrobiia bacterium
CTGCTTCTTTTCACCCCCGGAATGAATAACCCCTGGGTGGCGTTCTTCGTCGCGCAGATGCAGTGGGTCAACATCGGCTGGGCGATCTTCAACCTGCTCCCCATCCTCCCGCTCGACGGCGGCCACATCTTCGAAGGATTCGTGCCGGATCGTCACCGCTCCATCGTCCCGAAGGTGGGTTTCATCCTCGCTCTCATCATCGCCGTGCTCGGTTTCGTCGGCGGCAGTTTCTTCATGGCCGCGATGTTCGGGATGATGGCCCACGGAAACTGGCAACGGATCCAGGGCATGGGCCGGGGGACTTGGTGAAACCATAGTTTCTTCGCCCTGCACGACGGCGTGAAATGGCGTCGGAAAGCATTGCCTGCCGACGGGGTTTCCGCTATATCGAGCGGCATTCCGCCTACCTGTTTTGAACTTCCTGACACGTTCTCCATCAATCGCCCTTTCTCTGGTCCTTGCGACGTCGCCAGGACTGGTTCCAATCCAGGCACAGACGCCGTTGCCGGAAAATGCGTCGCCTTCAACGACCGGAATTCAACGTGTCCCCGCGCCGGCCTGGGTCATCGATGAGCCGGTCGACCCCGCCTCCCGTCCCGCCAACGAGGACGAGGCTGGAGACACCTTTTTCCTCCGCGCCGAGAACCAGTACGACGTCGGGACGCGGACGAACTATTACCGCTATCTCAAGCGCCTCGAGAGCGAGAGCGCGCTCCAGGACGGAGCCCAGCTGACCTTCGGCTTCGACCCGCACGACCAGACCTTCTCTTTTCACCGCCTCCTCATTCACCGCAATGGGAAGACCCTCGACCGGCTCGCCGAACAGCAGTTCAAGGTGATCCAGCGCGAGGAGGACCACGAGCGCCAGCTCTATGACGACAGTCTCAGCGTCATTGCCGTGCTCGAGGACATCCGCGTCGGTGATGTCATCGAATACGCCTTCTCGACCACGGGGGAGAATCCGGTTTTCGAGGGCCGTGCCTACTGGACCCTGACCACCTCCTATTCACGGCCGGTCGGCTCTATCCTCGGCGTTCTCCGGCATCCGGAATCGCTACCCATGCACCTGACGAAGCACAGCACCAGCCTCGAGCCCGAGGTCTCCTCTGTCGGAGGTTTCCGGGTGCTGAAGTGGCTCGTCGAGAAACCGCAGGCCCTTCTCAGCGAAGGTGGACTGCCCTCGCACTACGATCCCTGGGGCTGGATCGAGGCGACTGCCTGGAACGACTGGGGAGAGGTCGCGGAGTGGGCGAAAAAGCAGTATCCCATTCCTGACAAGCTTCCCGCCGAGTTGGAGGGCATCGCGGAAAAACTGTCCGGTCTTGCCTCGGAGGAGGAAAAGGTTCGCGGGGCCCTTCGCTTCGCCCAGGATGAAGTCCGCTACCTCGGCATGTTCGACGGAGTCCATTCCCACCAGCCCTACCCGCTCGAAGTCATCGCCAAACGCCGCTTCGGAGACTGCAAGGACAAGACGCTCCTTCTCGTCAGCCTCCTCCGCCACCTCGGGTTCGAGGCATCGCCCGCCCTCGTGCACACCTCGTCGGGAAAGGCGATCGACGCTTGGGCGCCCACCCCCTTCGCCTTCAATCATCTGGTCACCACGGTGCGCGTTGGAGAGGACCGGGTCTGGCTCGATCCGACGGATTCCTATCAGCGTGGCCCCCTGCGCTCCCTGTATTTTCCCGACTACGGTCACGCCCTCGTCCTGCGAAGCAATTCGGATGGCCCTGTCCGACTCGAGAAGGTGACGCCACAGGGATTCGAGGTTTCGAAGACCAGCGTGAAGGAAATCTTCAAGCTGCCAGACTACAAGGGTCCTGCCACGCTCAAGGTCGAAACGACCTATCATGGCAACGATGCCGACTCCACCCGCGCCTACTTTGCGGCAAACGCCCCGGCCGAGATCCAGCAGCGTTATGTGAACTATTACTCCGCCACCTACGAGGGAATCGAGGCGGAAAAAAACTTCGAAACCGAGGACGACGAAAAGGCCAATGTCTACACGGTCCGGGAGTTCTACCGGATTCCCCGGATCTGGGAGGAAAATCGGGACAATCCCGATCGCTTCGAGGCCCGTTTCCCTTCCAAGTACACCTACGAGCGGCTCTGGACCCCGTCCACGAGGAAGCGCGGCATGCCCTTCGCCATCGCCCATCCCGTCGACGCCAGCCATCACATCGAGATCCATCTGCCGGACCCGATGAATGAAAAGGCGACCTCCGTCGACATCGACGATCCTGCCTTCCGCTTCACCTACCGCGAGCGTTTCGAGGGCCCCGTGACAAAGGTCGACTACACCTACCGCAGCCTCGACGACGTCGTTCCAGCGGAGCGTATCGGTGCCTATCTCGACCACGTGGATCGGGCGGAAGATCACACCAGCTACAGCATCTGGATAACCCGGGACATGCACGAAGGAACGACACCTTCGAAAACCTATCGTTTCAACTGGATCCTCGCCGCCGTCACCCTGTTGTCGCTGGCCGGGGCCACCCTCGCGGCATTCATCGTTCCCCACCTCGGTCGCGGACTGAAACCGAAGCCGGGATACGAGGCCCATCTCGACGGTATCTCCGGCTGGTTGGGGCTGGTGGCGATCGGGGTCTGGATCCGTCCGATCGCCGGACTGATCGGCGCCGTCTTCGGCGTCTACAACTATGACCTCGACACCTGGAAATCCCTGACCGACGAGAGCGGCGGTTCCTATCACGAGCTCTGGGCCCCCTTCATCCTTCTCGAAACCTTCTGCGATTCCGTCCTCGTTCCCTTCTCCGTTCTCGCCCTCGTTCTGTTCCACAAGAAGCATCTTCTCTTCCCCCCGGTGATGGCCTGCATCTTTGTCTTCGAACTTGCGACCGGTGCGCTGTTCTTCGGTGGTGCCTCACAAATCACCGGATCCGATTCGGAGGTGAGCAAGGAGTATCTCTCGTATCTGCGGCCATCGATCTCGGCTGCGGTAATCTGGCTGCCCTATCTCTTCGTTTCGCGACGAGTCGCGAGCACCTTTCGCCGGGGCGGAAAAGCCGTTGCCCCGCCCCTTTTGCCAACGCAACTCACCAGTCCCCCGGGAGAAGGTATTTCTCCACCAGACGCAAGGTCACCCGCCCCGTGATCTCGAGGCTCTCGGCCGAGATCTTGTCGAGGGTGTCCCCCGGAGTGTGCCAGGGCGGAAACTCGAAATCGATGAGGTCGATCGTGGGGATCCCCGAAACCACGTTGAGCGGAATGTGGTCGTCGATAATGTAGTCGGGACTGACCCCGATGTGCGACCGCAGATCGAGTTCACCCGCAGCGTCGAGGAGATAGCGCGAGAGAAACTGGAGAGACTCCTCCACCTTCTCGATGTCGACGACGTAGGATCCGTCCTCCTTCGCCTTGGCGAGATCACGAATGGACTGTCGCGGCACGCGCACCGCGGCCCGGATATTGAGGTCAGCGTCCCCGACCATATCGAGGAGAACGCCCCAGCGGGGACGTTCCGCTTCCGGCTGCAGAAGCCACTCCCCGGCGTAATGCTTGCTGCCATAAAGGCCGTCCCGGGCGGTGATATTGGTGCCGAAGGCTTCCTCTCCGTCGAAAAACACCAGCTCGATGCGACGGGCGGCCTCGGGGCGCTCCGAAAGAACACGGGCAAGTTCGACGAGCAAGCCGGTGCTCGATCCTCCATCGTTGGCGCCGACAAACTCGATTTGCTCGTAGCGCTTCGTGTCGTAGTGCGAACACAGCAGGCCCTCCACCGTTGTTTCCCAGGCCTCCTCGCCGAAGCGGGCGCGCAGGTTGGTAAACTCGACTTCGCCGACCGGGGTTTTTTCCGTAAACGTCTGACGGCGCACCGACCATTTCAGCGCGGCCAGTTCCTTCTCGAGATATTGCCGGGAATGCTCAAGCGCCTCCGATCCCGCCGGCCTCGGCCCGAAATCCACGAGTGCGGCCACATGGGAAAAAGCCTTCTCCCCCGAGACCTTCGCATCGAGCGGATCCGCGGACTCAAAGCGGTAGGCGGGTTCGCCGCAACCCGTGCTCAGGAGAACGAACAGCAGACAGGGAGCAAGGCGTTTCATGGGGCGGAGCGACGACTCTCCCGAGAAGGCAATCAATCGAGGCGAATCCCCATGAGTTCGAGAACGCGGCCGAGATCCTCGTTGCCGTAGTATTCGATCTCGATCTTGCCGCGCTTGTCGCCATGCTGGATCGCGACGTTTGTGGCGAAGCGGCTCCTGAGCTGATCCTGGATCTGACGAATGTAGGTCTCGGCCTGGGGCGAAAGCTTCGTTTTCACCACCTTCTTCGTCACCGTCTTGCCGTTGATGGTCTCGGAGACGAGTTTTTCGGTGTCGCGCACGTTCAACTTCTTCTTCACGACAAGATCGGCGAGCATGCGCTGCTCGGCCTTCGTCTTGAGGCCGAGAAGAGCCTTGGCGTGCCCGCTGGTCAGCATTTTTCGGGAAACGAGGGTCTGCACCTCGGAGTCGAGATCGAGAAGGCGGATCGCGTTCGAGACGGTGGCGCGGTTCTTGCCGACGCGCTGGGCGATTTCCTCCTGTTTCAGGCCGAACTCCCGCGCGAGGCGGGCGTAGGCCTCGGCCTCTTCGAGCGGATCGAGGTCCTCCCGCTGGAGGTTCTCGATCAGGGCCATCTCGAGAACGTCGCGATCGGAAGCGTCGCGAACGATCACCGGCACCTGGGGCAACTTCAACTGGGTCGAGGCCCGCCAGCGGCGCTCTCCCGCGATGAGTTCATACTTCCCGTCGACCAGTCTCACGATGAGCGGCTGGATCACCCCGTGCTCACGGATCGATTCGACGAGTTCGGAGAGATTCTCCTCGTGAAAACGCTTCCGGGGCTGCAGGGGCGAAGGCACCACCTCGCCCAGCGCAACTCGAAGAACCCGCTCACCCGTCGACGGATCGGCCTCGCCTCCACCCATCGGCCGCACGGGAACGACCCCGGGCGCTTTGATGAGGGCGTTGAGACCGCGTCCGAGTCCTTTCTTGGGAGGCGGGGTATTCGACATGGCAGCGCGCGGTGGGAAGTGATGCCAGAATCACTCGACGATGCGCACGTTCGCGCCGCCGGCATGACCGCCGAATCGCGCCGCCGCATCCATGGCCGCGTGTTGCTCGTCGCTGCAGGCGGAATCGATGGGAGCATCGGGTTCGGCATCGTTCGACACGACCACCCCGTTAGCGATCATCCACTGCTCCACTTCCTCGCCGCTCACATCGGCCAGCATGGTGCCGTTGACGATCACGCAGGGAGAGAGGGGCTGACCGCTCTTCTGCTCCATTTCCCAACGGAAGGCGGGGTTCTTGATGATGTCCTTCTCCGTGTATTCGAGCCCGTATTTGCGGAAGACGGCGCGGACGCCCTCGCTCCAGCCGCAGAAGGTTTTCAGATAGGCGGTGATTTCAGGATTTTCGTTTGCCATGATTTTCGGGAGGGTTGGATGCGGTTCGAAAGGACCGATAAGCCACGGCTGCGGGATGCGCAAATCCCGGTTTTCATGCCGCCTTTCGGGCCTATATTCCCTGAAGCTGCATGATTTCCACGCCACGCCTCTTCTCCGCCGTTCTCTCAATCGGGACCCTCCTCCTTCTCGTTTCGTGCGACAAGGCGGCCCCCTACCTGGAGAAAATGAAGACGGCCCTGGACCGGGAGACCGCCGAGGAGATCGCCCGGAAGAATCCGCTCCCGGATGCCGAGATCCCGCCTCCGCCTCCACCGGTGAAGATGGAACCGGTCGTCAACAAGGAAGCCCGCGTCTCCGTTCTCGGATACCACGACTTCACCGAAGGAACCTCCAGCAACGACATGATCCTCAACATCGAGGATTTCCGACGCCAGATGCAGGCGATCCGCGACGCCAAGCTGCCCGTCATCAGCATGCGGCAGTTTCTCGATTGGAAGCAGGCCAAGTCCGACATTCCGGCCGAGTGTGTCATGATCACGATCGACGACGGGTGGAAAGCGACCCATACCCTCGCCCTCGGCGTCCTCAAGGAGTTCGGGTATCCCTTCACCGTCTTCCTCTACAACAACTACATCAACATCGGCGGACGTTCCCTCACCCACGAGGAGGTCCGCGAGATCGCGCAAAGCGGAGGCACCATCTCGAGCCATTCCGTCAGTCACCAGAATCTTTCGCGCCGCGGAGGACGGTCAGACGCGGCCTACGACGCCTGGCTCCGCGAGGAACTCGTGGATTCGATCCGTTTTCTCGAAGAAAACTACGGCGACACCGGGGCCGTAGTGAAGACCTTTGCCTACCCCTTCGGGATCTACAACGACCGCGTCCTCGAGCTCGCCCGCGAAGCCGGCTACGAGGCTTGTTTCACGGTGAACGGACAGAAGACGGGATGGGACAGTGAAACTCTCCAGATCGGTCGTTACATCGTCCACGGCACGACCCTCGCGAATTTCGACCCCGCGCTGGACTTTGGCGGCGGGGCGGTCACCACGGGAGGTCGCAAACTGCTCGCCGAGCAGAAATCGGAGGACGGGGAAGTGAAGGGCCCCCTCGTCGTCGTGAAACCGGAAGCCAACTCCGTCATCGGCAACCGGCTCCCCCTCATCGAGGTGGACCTCTCGAAACTGACCGGCGTGGATCCCGCCAGCATCGTCCTGCGGATCTCGGGATTCGGGAGAGTCGCCCACCAGTTCGACCCCGCGAGCGGCCTCCTCCGCTACCAGGTTCCCCAGCGGCTGCGCATGGAGACCTGCGCCGTCCAGCTCTCCTTCCGTCATGGTGGATCAAAGGACAACGAGCTCATCGGCTGGACCTTCCAGATCGATCCTGTGGCCGACTACCTTTCCTCCGAGTCCACCGCTCCCGGCAAGAACGACCCGCTTACTTCCGGTCATGCGGAAGAAGCGGCCATGGCGCCCCCCACGGCTACCCCTCCCCTGTGAGCAAAGCCGATCGACGGGGCCCCGCAAGCGGATCTCCAGGCTCGCGAAAGAACCACCACAAGCGTTCCACGCTTTCACTTTTTACCCCATCACGCCGAGAAGCGTCCCCTTTTCATGTTCTCCAACCTCTCCGACAGCCTTCAGGAAACCTTCAAGAAGCTCCGTGGTCACGGGAAGATCTCCGAGTCGAACATCACCGACGCCCTCCGCGAGGTCCGTCTCGCCCTTCTCGAGGCGGATGTCGAGCTTTCCGTGGCCAAGGAATTCATTGCCCGCGTGAAAGAAAAAGCACTCGGCGAAACGGTCCTGCGCACGATCTCGCCGGGCCAGCAGATCGTGAAGATCTTCAACGACGAGATCGCCGAACTCCTCGGCGGAGACGCCGCGCCGCTCGATCTCAACCCGCCCGCCCGCATCCTCCTCGTCGGCCTGAACGGGGCCGGCAAGACGACCACCTCGGCCAAACTTGCCCTGCACCTCCGCAAGCAGGGACGCCGTCCCCTTCTCATCGCCTGCGACCTCTATCGACCTGCCGCGATCGACCAGCTCGTCACCCTCGGCAAACAGATCGACATCCCCGTGTTCCGCCCCGAACCCGGCGAAACCGACGTCCTCAAGGTGGCGAAGGAAGGCCTCAAGTGGGCAGAATCGCAAGGCGGCACCGTCCTCATCTTTGACACCGCCGGACGCCAGGAAGTCGACGAGGCGCTCGTGGAGGAGCTTCGCCAGCTTCACCGCTTCCTCGATCCGAGGGAAACCCTCCTCGTCGCCGATGCCGCGACCGGACAGCAGGCCGTGAACGTCGCCAAGACCTTCGACGGCATCATCGGACTCACCGGCCTGATCCTCACGAAACTCGACGGGGACGCCCGCGGCGGGGCCGCGCTCTCGATGCGCAGCGTCACCGGCAAGCCGATCAAGTTCGCCGGTGTCGGGGAGAAGCTTTCCGACTTCGAAGCCTTTGTCCCCGACCGCATGGCCGGGCGAATCCTGGGCATGGGCGACATCGTCGGGCTCGTCGAAAAGGCCGCCGAAGCCATCGACGAGGACGAGGCCCTCCGCATGGCCGAGCGCTTCAAGCGGGCCGATTTCGATTTCAACGACTTCCTCTCGCAGATGCGGATGATGAAGAAGATGGGCGGTCTCACCAGCCTCCTCGGCATGCTTCCGGGGATGGGTGACAAGCTGAAGGGAGTCGACCTCGACGACAAGCGCATGAAGCGGACGGAAGCCATCGTCCTCTCCATGACTCCCCACGAACGTTCCCGGCCCGAGATCATCAAGGCCTCGCGCCGCCGCCGCATCGCCATGGGCAGCGGAACCAGCGTCACCCAGGTCAACCAGCTCCTCAAGCAGTTCGGGGAAATGCGCAAGATGATGCGCAACAAGGGCAAAATGGGCCAGCTCATGAAGCAGTTCGGCGGCGGGAAGAGGCCGTTCTGATTCACCTCCCCCGCCATTCCCGATAAAGATTTCCCACGGGAATCAACCGGGTGACAAAGGTTCCCTGCCCGAAAAAGCGCACTTCCAGCAGGATACCGCCGCGCTCACGCTGGCTCTGGTCGAAGAGCAGGTTCCCCAGCGAGGGAAGAACCGGAGTCCCTCCGATCCAGAAACCGGAGGAGGACGGGACATGGGCATGACACCCGACCACCAGGTCGAAACCGGATTTCGCAGCGGTTTGCGCGATCCAGCGCTGGCGTTCGTCCGGTCCCTCCCGATACTCGGCGCCCCAGTGAAGGAAGGCGACCCGCGGCCGATGCGGAAACGCCTTTCCGCCTTCCGCCGGAACCGGAAAATCACCGGAACGAAGAGCCTGCGCGGCCGGGGTGGGCCGGTTTCTCACGTCGCTCACCGCGAAAAGATCAAAACCGGGCAAGGCCACCAGGTCCCCTTCCCCCACCACCTCGAATCCTTCCTTCCGCAGTCGCGAGGTCATCTTCGCGAGGGCATCGCCGCCCAGGTCGAGCGTGTGATTGTTGGCGAGAACCACGGCAGCGACCTTCCAGCGCTTCATCAGATCCAGCGTCGCCGCCGCCGGCGTCACGATCTGCATCGGATGCAAGGTTTCCGGAGCGGGCGGCACGTCGACGAGCACGCCCTCGAGGTTGAGAACGAGCGGTCTCCCGCCGGTGAGAGACAGGATCCGTTCCTCCAGCCATTCGAGCGCCACCGAATCCGCCGCCATCCCGCCGAGGTGACGTCCCAGATGAAAGTCTCCCCCGAAATACCAGGCCTCTCCGGGAAGCAAGGAAGCCTTCACCGGCTCCCGACGCCAGACCTGCGTCACATAACTCGTGGTCTCCCGGGGTATTTCGCCTTTATCCGCGTAATGGGCGGAATTCCGGTTGTTCACGATTCCGACCGTGGCACCGCGACGCCCTTGCAGCGTCATCTGGATCCACTGGGCCGCCTTCGAGTCGAGGTGATCCGGCTGGTTCAGATCCATGACTCCATCCGGGTCTCCCCGCGTGAGGAAAGCGATGGTTTCGGCGTCCTTCTCCCTCGCTACTTCCGGTGAGAGATAGTGGGAAAAATCGGTCGATTGGATCACGAGGGTTTTGTCCGTGACGAAGGGATCGAGCACATCGGCAAGGGCGCGCCATTGCTCCGGGGTTGTGCGGATCCCCACGGCCAGGGTCACGACCGGCACTCCGGGAAACCACTCGGCAAGGAAAGGCAGAATGGCGCGGAACCCGTGCTCGTGCGAAGCGAGCGACGAGACCGAAATCAGGGCCGAATCGGCAAGCCGATCCGACGCCTCCCGGTCAACGGGCACCGGTCCCATTACCGTCAGAAAATCACGTGTCGCCACGGCGGCGGCGGTCCCGGCCCGGCGATAGTGATCCGGACTGAGAATCACGATACGCTCGTAGTGCCCCGCTCTCGCGAGGCCCAGGGTCTCGGCCACGAGGTCGAGGGCGAGGGCATGGTGGGGCACCGTCACTCCCGAAGGCGGAGGATCGAGCGGAACGGTTTTGACCTCGTCGATCGCGGCGCGGAACGGCGCAGCGCTGTGATAGAAGGGAGGAAAGGGAGCCTCGGAGTCTCCGCGGAGCGTCCCCGTTCCGATCAGAACAGAGGCGACGATAACGGGGAATCCAAGGAACCCGTATGGTCTCGGGACAACTCGGCCAGGGACTTTGCCGCCTTCCGCTTTTTCGATCTCACTCACGGCGGCAGTGATCCCCCTTCTACTTCACCGCAGGCACCGTCCAGTCTGGCTTCGGCTGCGGATCGGGATCGATCGCATAGAACCGCTTTCGCCAGGCCTCGTCGGTGAGACGCTCCTGGAGAGGTTCGACGAATTCGTAGTAATCGTAGGCGGTCCCCACGACGAGGCGGTTCATCCCTCCGTCCCCGACGAGGGCGAGGATGAGGTAAGGACGCCCGAGGGCCTGATAGAGCACCTTGGATTCCTGCACGTTCGTCTGGATGTCGGCGACGATGGCGGCCTTGCCGTCGTCGGGCCCCTGCACGTTCATCGGATCGAGCGGCTCGGCCATGTAGACAGGATTGAATTCGAGAAGCCAGAGCCGGTCCTCGAGGTTCCACTTCTCTCCCGCTGCGGTCTTGTTCGCGAGCCCTCGCAGGGAAGCGACGTCCTTTTTGAATCGTCCGAGGTGCCCCCATTCCTCGACCACGTTGGGCAGCAGCTTGTGTTTGGTGAAGCCTTCGAAGGTGTAGTTCACGAGCCGGTCGAACTCGGCCCAGAAGCGGACCTCCGGCTGCACGAAACCGTAGGGAACGTCATCCTCGTTGATCTTGTCGGTATCTCCGCCCTCGCCCATTTCGGCATAGCTCTGCTTCGCGTAGAGGAGGGTGTCGTGCTTCAACTGGGTGTAGGCACCGAGCATGGTTTCCACATGCTTCGCACCCCATTGCGGCGAACGCATGAAGGCGGGAAAGCCATCGCCCTTCTTCCCGGCGAGCGTGCCGATGAGATGAAGTTTCTTCGAGGCCATGGAGGAGAACCATTCCGCCTCGCTCACGCCCGCGAGGGTGGCGGCGAGTTCATCGAGACGGGCCTCGAAAGGCGCCGCATCCTTGATGTCTCGCTGCCTGAGCCAGGAAAGGGCCAGTTCACGCGCCGTGGGATCGCCAAGGGCGGCGGCGACATAAAGCGCGGTCGGTGTCGCCGGCAGCGAGTTCATCATCGGCGGGGTCAGCTCGGTCAGCACCCAGGCATCGTAGGTGAATCGCTGGCCGAAGACGCGAAACTGGAGCGAATCGGATCGCACCTCGTCACCGGATTCACCCGGTTTTCTGCGCTGACGAACCTGACTCAGGATCCCCGGCTGGCGAAGCTCTCCGAGTTTCTCTCCGAGTTCGGCGAGCAGGGCGGCATCGACCGCTCTCTCCGGCGTCCAGGCGGCGAGATCCGCATGCCCGGCGAGCCAGCGCCGCAGTTCCGGATAGTCGACATCGTCCGATCCGCCGGCGAAGAAGGAAGTGATCTCCATCAGGGCGCGCCAGTCATCGAGAGGAACCTTTCCGTCGGGAGCCGGCAGAGTCAGGGAATGCCCCAGCAGCAGCGCGTGCGAGAGCCCCGACGCGCCGTCCTGCCCAGCAGGGGCGACGAGCGGCCATCCGTTCCGTCCGAGATACATCATCGAGCGGAAATAGGCGCGCAGGGCCTGGTTCTTCGCGTAATGGGACCTCGGGGTGAACTGGGTGTAGTCCTGTCCCTTTTCTGGATCGTAGGAGACGAACAGTGGCGAGGGGGAAAGCCCCGCCTTGCCGAGGATGAGTTTGACTTCGTTCCTCGCCGCCACCTGCCATTTCTGGGGCAAAGCGCCGAGGACGGTCTCGGCACGGTCGGCGAGGGACGGCATGGAGATGACCTTGGGATTGCCCTGGTCATCCCAGCCCGAGGAGATCTCCTTCCTCGGCTCCTCTCCGTCGTCGCCCAGCAGGACCAGCGCCACCGCGATCTGCGCCTCGATCTGCTCGTAATGAGGTGCGAGCGAGGGGGAAGCATTCTCACGAAGGAGGCGCAGACTGGAAAGCCAGCTCGTGAGAAAGGCGTCGAGCCTCGGATAGAGTTCCTTCGATTCGATTTCCTCCAGGGCTCCCTCGAAGAAGCGGTGCCAGGCGTGCAGCATCGAGTCGGCGGTGACGAAATGATTCCGCCATGGCTGGAGTTCCCCGCCTCCCCCGATTCGCTGGTAGATCGCGAGCATCTCATCCTCGTAGACACCGAGACCACCGAGGGGCTTGGGATAGTATTTCGCTTCCTCGGGCGTCTCGGGGACGTAGGGCTCGCGGTCCATCGGATCGATGGTGGGAAGCGTCCCGATGGGAATGAGGACAAACTTGTCGCGCCGCAGGGCCTCTTTCTGCGCCTTTGTCAGGGAGAATCCCAGCTCCTCGAAGAGGCCGGAAGCGGCGCGCGCGGAGTCGAGCTCGAGGGGAACTTCAACGACCGCCTTGGTCCCGGGCACGGTAATGGATGCGGGCACATCGGCGAAGGTAGCCAGTGGCGCCTCGGGCCAGGGAGCGGCGGTGAGAGAGGTGGCGATCAGAAGAGCGCCGGGAAGGAACCGGAGAGAAAACTGAGGTTTCATGGCGGGAAAACGACGGATCTGCCGCCGTGCTCATGCATCTCATCATAATCACGGCGGCGGGACGACTCACGGAAAATCTGCAAAACCACGGCAATGGAAGCCAAGGAGAGCGCAGAGAAGATCAAGGATCGCGCAACCAGGTGAGGATTTCGCTGGATCGGGCCGTCTCTTTCGCGAATGCTGGGTCTGCGCAGTCTGTCCGAAGATGAAGATCCCGGCATCCGTTCTCTCTCTCGCCCTGTTCTCAGCCCTGTTCGTTTCGTGCGGCCAGGCCCCGGAACCGGAAACTCCCGAGTCCCCCGGAAAACTCCCCCCACCGGAGTCAACCGACCATCCCGACCCCCAGGCCGGGACCGGCACTGGAAAATCATCCGCTCCGGTACCCCTGCCTCCGGGAGAATCCCGCTACAAGCCGCGCGGACTCACCGGACCCCAGGCGGGAAAATCCCAGCGAGACATCTCGGGAGAAACGGAGGGCACCGGCGAGAGTTCGAAGGAATTTCACACCGTCGAGGTCTTCTATGGAACGAACCGCAAACCGACCGGTTTCCGTGAGCCGAACGAGTTCTACGGTCGCGAAAGGAATCGTGAAGGTCCGGTGACCTACGGCAAGATCGATGTCTCCATCCCTCTCCACCACACCGTCGGAGTGGTGGAACGTCCCAAGTGGTACAAGCTCGAGTTTTCCGAGGATCCCAAGAAGCATGTGGTGATGGTGAAACTGGAGACGCTCGAGAAGGACGACTTCTTCACCAAGGTGGACGACAAGGCCAAGACCTATCCCAAGCGCCAGGCTCTTCTCTTCATCCATGGCTTCAACGTTTCGTTTCCCGATGCGATCCGCCGCACCGCCCAGATCGCCTACGATCTCGATTTCGAAGGAACCGCCCTCGCCTTCAGCTGGCCCTCCCAAGCCGCCTTGGAGGCCTACACTGTCGACCAGGACAACGCGGTCTGGTCGGCCCCGCACCTCAGCCGTTTCCTCCTCGACCTGCAGGAGAAGTCGGACCTCGAGGAGATCCACATCATCGCGCACAGCATGGGCACCCGTGTCCTCACCCAGGCCCTCGCCCTGGCCCACGACGAGGGATTCAGCCTGAAATTCAACAACGTCATCCTTGCCGCTCCCGATATCGACGCGGATGTCTTCAAGGATCAGATCCTGCCGAAGATCAAGGGCAGCGCCGACCGTCTCACGATGTATTCCTCGTCGGGCGACACCGCCTTGAAGGTCTCTCAAAAGATCCACGGCAACGACCGGCTCGGACTGGGAGGAGAGTTCCTCAAGCGACTCGAGGGCATGGACACGATCAACGCGACAGACATCGACACGAGCCTGATCGGGCATGCCTACTACGGAAGCCATCGCGTCGTGGTGAAGGATCTCCTCGACCTTGTCGTCCATCATCTCGATCCCCCTCACCGCGACCTCGTTCGGGGCACACTCGGAGAATGGGATTTCAAGCTTCTCAAGGAAGACACGGAGACTGACGGGAACCCGGACAAGAAGGCGGACGAAAACTCGTCCGAATCTTCGAAGGCCAAGGTTTCGGAGGAAAAGAAGCCCTAGGGTGTGTTCGAAAACTGGGATGGACGCGGATTTTGAAAGCTTGGTTGGAAAGTCGGGCCCCGCAAGCGGGGCTGGTGCTGGAAAACCGCGGCCGTTTTTCCACCTGGCCGCGTTGCTCCTCGCT
>JAGRPC010000118.1 GCA_020439925.1 Verrucomicrobiia bacterium
CGTTCAGGACTGCGTATCTCGATATTCGACGTCGTCATCACTCGAGGAAGATTGCGGGGGAATCAGGACTCGAGCGAGGCGATTCGTGTCGCGGCCTCGGCGAGAATTTCCAGTTCCCTGGCAAGGAAGGCGAGCCGACGCCGCACTTCTCCATCACCAGGCAGAGTATTGTCAGCATTGAAGTCGGCTCTCACCGCATAGACATATCGCGGAGAAACGAGGCAGCGGTAATCGATCGAAAGGCTGTTCATGAACCCGAGCGGAGAAAGGTAACTGCGGTCCGCTCCCGCGGTGCAGACGAGCCCCACGGCCTTTCCTTTCCAGCTGTACCCGGTCAGTTCGATGAGGTTCTTGGCCGCCGCGTTGAAGTCGTAATTGTATACAGGAGCAATGAGAACCAACGCATCCGCCTTGGCCAGTTCCGCGGTGAGGGCGATGGTTTTTTCGTTCTTGTAGCAGAGACCACCGTCACAGGCGGGCAGGTCCCACTCCGCGAGCGAAAAAATCCTTGATTCGTGACCGGAGGCCTGAAAATCGGCAGCGATGACCTCGGCGAGGTGGGCGGTCTTGCCTCCCTCGGCAAGATTGGCATTGAGTATGGCAACGTTCATGAGATCGGAAATCGTTCCTTTTGAACTAGGGGCATCGGTTCGGGAATGCAAGCGCTTGTCACTTCGAAAGTTTCGAAAGAAACTAAAAACCCCCCTTTCGAGCAATTTCCGGTCCAGGCACGGCGCAGAATCCTTGCTGGAGCACTGGCGCAGGATGCGATAGGTAAAAGAGTACCTTCATGCGCAATCCGGATGACATACGCCAATCTCTCGCGGAAGCAGTCCTGCTGATCCGGGGAGGCCGGGTCGCCTCGCGAAGGGACATCGCGGCAAGCCTCGGAATCTCGCCGACGACGGCAGGCTTCTATGCCGACGAATTGATCCGCCGGGGATTTCTGAAGGAAACCGGCCTCGAACAGGGGGCGACGGGACGACCGAAACGTCGTCTGGAAACCTTCCCCGGCGCGGGATGGTTCGCCGGCATCGAGTTTCACGCCGAAAGGCTCCGCGCCGTCTCGGTCGACTTTTCCGGCCAACACCGGCAGGGAATGAAGGTGACCATCCCCGAAGGCACCACGGTCAATGGCCTGCTCGATCTGGCCGAGGAAGCCGTCAGGTCGCTTGGAAAAAAATCCGAGGGCCCTCTCCTCGGGGTCGGTTTTGGGTGCCCCGGGATCGTCGATCCCGTGAGGGGGCACAGCGTTACCTATGCCTTTTTACCCGGCTGGGAGGACGTACCCGTGGCCGATCTCCTCAAGCCACGATTCGGAGTGCCGGTGATCCTCGAGAACAACCTTCGCGCCATCGCCCTCGCCGAACGCTGGTTTGGCGGGGCGCAGGACCTCGATGACTACGTGGTTCTCGGTCCCCGGAGTGGATTTGGCATCGCCGTGGTTCAGGACGGCAAACTTTTCCACGGAGCCCGGCATGCGGCGGGAGAAATCGGATACTGGCCGTGGCCTTCGGAGGTGGAGAATACCCGCCTCCACGACCGTCTCTCCTCGCCGGCCATCTGGCGCCGTCTCGCCGGGAAAGGCCCCCGGGCCCGTCTCCCCGACGACTTGCATGAAGCACTCGCGGGTTTCGCGGGTTCGAACGGAATGGAACGCGGCGAGGTCGTGGCCGACTGGGCCCGGGTCATCGCCATGCTGCACTGGCTGCTCGATCCCTCGATCTTCTTTCTGCACGGACCGCTCACCGCCCTCGGTCAGCGATTCTGCGACGAGATCAACGAAGCGGCTGCTTTCTTCGCCCCCGCTTCGTGGCAAAACGTTCCGGTCCTGCGCCCCTCTGTTCTCGACGATCAGGCGGGAGCCCTCGGTGCGGCTTCGCTCGCCATGGAACGATGGCAGCCTGAGACTGGATCGTGAACGTTGCCGCCCCTTAAATAATCCAGTATTGGAATAAAAGACTGGACAAATGACGCCGATCCCGTTTTGATGCCGCCTCATGACGTCCTCTCGTATCGTCATTATCGGCGGTGGCTTCAGTGGCATCCTGACCGCTGTCAATCTCGTCCGCCTGGCGACTTCCTCCGCGCCGGGATCCGGTCCCATGGTCACCGTGGTCAACGCAAGGCGCCCGTCGGGACGTGGCATTGCCTATGGAACGCGACGAATCGAACACCTGCTCAATGTCGCGGCCCGGAACATGTCGGCATTTCCGGACCTTCCCGACCACTTCGCCGGCTGGTTGAGAACGCGAAGTGAATACGAGAACCTCCCGGAGAACGAACTGCGCGAAAAATTCATCCCCCGGATCGTCTACGGCGACTACCTGCGCTCCCTGATCCACCATCACCTCGACCGGGTCGAGTTTGTCGAGGGCGAAGCCATGGCGATGGAAGCAGACGGCACCGTGATTCTCTCAGACGGTCGTCGCCTGGAGGCAGACCGTGTCGTCCTGGCCTGCGGAAATGAAACACCGGCGCCGCTTCCAGGTGCGGAAACCCTCGCGGATCATCCCGCCTGGGTCGGAAATCCCTGGTCGGATTGGGAGACCCGTCTTCCGGACTACGGCGGCACCATCGTCCTGCTGGGAACGGGGCTGACCACGGTCGACGCGATCGTGAGCCTTCGGGCCCTGGGGTGGCAGGGATGCGTGCACGCGGTTTCCCGCCACGGCTGGCTGCCCCATGCCCACTTCCGCGGGATCGATTATCCCGATTTTCCTCCCAAGGATGTCGATCTCGCCGAACTTGGGCTGAAGCGGCTGCTCGCACTCATGGAGCAGCATTGCGCCCGTCTCCACGAACTAGGAGCGAACCCGGCGATTATCGTCGACAAGATGCGACCGCACACCCAGCGGATCTGGGCCAACTTCACCAAGGAGGAGAAACTCGCCTTTGCCCGCGATCATGCCGCCCGCTGGAATGTGCTGCGACATCGTATCGCTCCCGAGATCCACGCCCAGGTCGCCACCGCCGAATTGACCGGTCTGCTCCGGGTCCACACCGCGACCATCTCCGGGGTTTCTCCCGAAGGAAATCAGGTGAACGTCGAGCTGGAAAACGGAACCTGCCTCCGTGGCGACCTCGTCATCAATGCGACCGGTCCCCAGACCCGCTTCACCGCCCTGCGCAATCCCCTGCTGCAGGATCTTCTCGCTCGCGGACTTATCGCTCCCGACGAACTCGACATGGGTCTGCGCATCGACCCGGATCACGTTCTCGTCGATGCCGCCGGGGAGCGCTCGAAAGTCCTCCTCGCCATGGGCCCGCTTCTGAGAGGCACCTACTGGGAAACCATCGCCGTACCCGAACTGCGGGGTCAGGCCCGTCGCGTCGCCGAGACCCTCCTCGGACTCGGCTCGGAAGCGGTGAAGGAGGAAGTGATGATGGAGTACATGATTTGAAGCCTGCGGCTTCCCTACAACTCCACCGAACAAATCCCGATCGCCTCACGCAGGGCGACCAGGGGTTCGAGACGTTTCGGTCCGAATTCCTGACCGAGGAAACCGCGGTAGCCGGTTTCGAGAATGGCACGGACAACGGCGGGATAATGGATCTCCTGAGTGTCGTCGATCTCGCCTCGGCCGGGCACACCGGCGGTGTGGTAATGGGCGAAGCAGTCGTGATGCTCACGAATCGTCGCGATGAGGTTTCCCTCCATGATCTGCATGTGATAGATATCGTAGAGGAGCCGGAAACGCGGATGCCCGATCTTCTGGCAGAGGGCGACGCCGAAGTCGGTGTGGTCGGCCATGTAGTCGGCATGGTTCACTTTGCTGTTGAGCAGTTCCATCACCATCGTGACCCCGAGTTTCTCGCAGAGCGGCATCAGTCGGGAGAGGCCGGCGGCGCAGTTTTCGAGTCCGGTGGCGTCGTCCATGCCCTTGCGGGAACCCGAGAAGCAGATCACCTTGCCGAAGCCGGCTTCGGCCGTCTTTTGAATGAGGTCGGTGTAACCCTCGAGAAGGACGGGATGGAAGACAGGATCGTTCCAACCACAGACAAGGTGGCTCGCGGGAAGTTTCTTCGAGGTGAAGCGCCCCACGGCACATTCGAGCCCGTGACGAATCACCGTCGGATAATCCTCGGGAGTGAGCAGTTCGATCGACTCGATGCCCATTCCTTTGCAAGCCTCGCAGAACTCATCGAAATCGATCTTCGAGAAGGGTCCGCGGCAGACACTGTGGCGAAGCCTGGCACCCTCGCCGGACGCCGCAAAAGCGCGCTCCTGAACGGCCACCGAGGCTGCGAGTGTCGAGAGGAGAACTTGTCTTCGGTTCATCGGATCAGGGGGTCTTGGGACGGAATTCCGCGAAGGTCTTCTGGTGGTGTCGCATGATCTCGTCGCCTTTGGCCTCGTAACTCCCGATGGCGGTGTGGGCCACTCCCGGAATGACGAGGAATTCGTGGGGAATCCCGAGTTCCTTCAGGTAGGCGGAGAATTTGACATTGAACTCGTAGTTGAAACACTCGGTTCCATCCCAGACGAGAACGCGCAGTTCCGGTCTTCCGGGTCGCTCCGAATAGGCTCTGGCGAGATCCCAGGCATTGTAGCCGGGCGGAAGAAAGCGAAGCGTCTCGCTTTCGTAGCCTTCGTTTTCCTGGATATGCTTTTCCGGCCCGTAACCCGAGCCCCCGGGGGCCACGGAAAGAAAGAGTTCGGGATGTTTGAACATGATGCGCGTGGTTCCCCGACCGCCTTGGGAATAGCCCTCCAGGGCCCGACCTTCGCGCGTTCCCCAGGTCCGCCAGGTGGCATCGATATGAGGAACGAGTTCCTTCACGAAAACGGATTCCCCCATGCTGTCCTTCCGGTCGGGCATGTCGTACCAGCTCACCGGACCTCCGTTGGGAAAGACGTAGATCGTGGGTTCGATGTGCCCCTTGGCGATCGCCGCGTCGACGAAGGACGCGAGTTTCACGCTCTTTCCCTCCCCGCCGGGACGGCCTCCGTGAAGATGATAGACGACGGGATAACGAGCCTCTCCCGCATCATATCCGGGAGGCAGGTAAATGTAATAACCTACCTCGATACCCATGGAGGGACTCCGGAAGGTGGCGTGCCTCACTCCCGGGGGAAGCGTCACGTTCTGCGGAAGCGGCGCCACCCATGAAAAGGAGGGAGCCGCGCTGCCTTTGGTCGGGCTCCCCTCCTGGGCAAAAACCGGGGCAACCGCGAGGAAGGTGGGAAGGGAGAGGATAAAAAGGCGGGTCATGGGCGACAAGGCGGACGGTGAGCCTTGTCTTGTATCAGGGAAGGCATCCCGGGTCGAGTCACTTCCTTGTGGCGAAGGTGAGG
>JAGRPC010000119.1 GCA_020439925.1 Verrucomicrobiia bacterium
CGCCTCATCCACGAAGTTGGGCACGTCGTAGAGCTGCATGTGATTGGAACCCTCCACGATGTAGAGCCGCTTGTCGGTACTCGCGGCGCGGTTGATCAGGTCATCGCTCATCCATTTTGATTGGGCGACGCTTCCGGCCACGACGAGCAGCGGCTGGGTCAGAAAGGCATCGGCGAAATGGAAGGCATCGTAGGCGGCAAGCTGGGTCAAGCTGCGGGCCGCTCCCCAGCCCGGGGCGGTGGCACACCGGGCGCGGTCGGTGTGATAATATTCCCACGCTTCCTGAAGATCGGAGTATGGGGTGTCCTCTTTGTTGAGCGGAGCCATCGGCATGCGCACCAAGTCTGCACCCCTCGCCTCCTGCGTGCGGGCGGATGAGCCGAATTCCAGCGTTGGGATGGCGTTCGCCAACGGCTGGTTGCCCAGCCAACCGCGGTTCACCATCGCCCCGATGTTAACGGCACTGACCGTGGCAACAGCCTTGATGCGGCGGTCGTTAATGGCTGCATTGACAGTGTAACCGCCACCGGCACAGATTCCCATCGCTCCGATCCGGTTTTCATCGACGTAGGGAAGGGTCAGCAGATGATCGATCACCGCGCTGATATCCTCGGTGCGGATATGCGGATTCTCCAATTGGCGCGGCTCCCCGGTGCTTTCTCCTTGATAAGAGGCGTCCGTGGCGATGGTGACGAAACCAGAAGCCGCCAGCTTTTCCGCGTACAATCCCGCGGTCTGTTCCTTCACCCCGCCGCCGGGATGGGTCACGACGATCGCGGGGTATGGTTTTGATTCGTCGAAATCCGCTGGAAGGTTCACGAGAGCGGACAGGATGATGTGCCGGTTGTTGCTGTTCGGGAAGGTGACTTTTTGAGGCATGGAAACGTTTGAATGCACGAGATTCGCTCTCGATACTGGTGTATCCCCGCCGACCTCGGGTCTTCGGCGTGAAGGTGGTCGAGAGGATGAGGAAGAAGCCTAGCAGTATTCTCAGACGAACAAAAGAGCTTTCCCGGTAGGGAGAGGATCCTGTCCGAGCCGTGTGAGAGCGCGAGGCACTAAGCCAGCATCCCGACCGGCGGGGCTCCGCCGGAGAGGTTGTAGAACTCGCCGATGTTCGGAAGGATGACCGGCAGGTCGGAAGGGGACACTCCGAGCCAGAGCGCGAGTTCGGCGAAAAACTCGTCGCAGCTTGTCGTAGGAATGAAGCGTCCTCTTCCGGTGTCGAGCGGATTGACCTCCGGACCGGAATCGGGATTCACGGCCAGGTCGGGAAACTGGCCATGGATGCGCTGACCCAGCACGGAGCCTCCGACGACGATCTGGTTGCCACCCCAGGCGTGGTCGGAACCCTGGCCGTTGCTGGTGAGGGTGCGTCCGAAGTCGGAGGCGGTGAACAGCGTCACCTGGTTCTCGATGTTCATCAGGGTGAGCGTGTTGTAGAAAGCGCCGATCGCCGCGCTGACCTGGGGTAGCATGGCGGCCTGTCCGTCGAGGACGCCGCTGTGGTGATCCCAACCGCCGAGTTGCACAAAAAAGGTCTGTCTCACCGCCCCGATTCCGGCCCGTCCCTGAATCGCTTGAGCCACGGTGCGCAGACGGTAGCCGAGGGGAGTGTTCGGAAAAGTCGCGCCGACGGGGAGGGGAGAACTCGTGGCATTGTGGAAGAGATTGTAAGCATCGAGAGCCTGCTTCTTCCGGTTCTGAAAGGTCCTGGCGAGGAGGTTCGTGTAGGTGAGCCCGAGTTGGCTGTCGACCGCTGCGCTGGCCGCATTGACCGCTTCGTTGAACTGGGTGGCGTCGTGCTGGTATCCGGCCAGTCCCACGGCACCACCGAGCTCGAGGTTGTTACCGGGCAGGATCGAATATTCCGCCACGGAATGGCCCGTCTGCCAGACATTGCTGCCGTCCAGGGAGATATTCATCGGCACGACCGGTTGTGAGTTGAGGTCGGAAAGCAGGTCCGCCATTCTTCCTGCCCAGCCGACCCCGGACCTCGAGTGCGGGATGCTCGTCTGCCACTGCTCGATCTGGTCGGAATGAGAGTAGAGTCCAAGCGGAAGCCGCTTCGAATGGGCCGCAACCTGCGAGCGATTGTCGACGGGCTCGATCAGTGTCCCGACATTGGCGACGAAGGCGGCCTTCCCGCTTTCGAACAGGGTCGCGATTTCGGGCATACCGCCATGCACGGCGAAGTCGGGCAGTCCGATGGGGTGGATGTCGATCAGTTGGGCGGGGGTGAGCGCGAGATTCGAACGGGAGCTCTGGTAGGTGGCGTAGGCCGAGGTCTCCCGGGGGACGAGGAGGTTGAAGGAATCGTTGCCGCCGGCCAGAAAGACACAGACGAGGGCGCGGTATTCCCCGTTGGTCGGTGCGGTGGCGGCCGCGAGGCGTCCTGCGGCGCCCAGATTGACCAGGGTGTTGAGGATCGGTAGCGAGGTCAACGATCCGAATCCGGACCGGCGAAGGAATTGTCGTCTGGTTGAGGACATGGGGATCAGCGCAGCACGTTGAATTCCGCGGAGGTGACGATGAGGTAAACGGCGAGGTTGAGTCGTTCGCGATGCCATTTCCAACTGCCCGAAGGGATGCGCAGCATGGCTTCGCGAATGATCTGGAACTGTTTCGGTTCGAGGGTGCCTCCGGTCAGGACAAGGTCGAGGCGGCGCAGGAGCGGGTCGGGATCGGCCGCCGGACCGGAGGGGACGTCGTCGTTGATTTGCCCCGCCGGCACGATCATGGAGAGTTCCGCGTCGAGTTGGAGGCGGACGGCGTGTTCGGCGGCGGAGCCGTAACGGTGCAGGTTGTTGCCGGAAAGGGCGTTTCGGAAATAGTTCGGCCCGGTGATGGCGGTGCTGGCGTTGAGGATCTGGAATTCGGGCGCGACGTATCCCTTCTGTGTCAGTTCGCCGGGAGGTGAGTGGCCCGGGAGGAAGTAGTTGAAAACACTCGGTGCGCTCATGGGATCCTGGAGGTGGTCGAGGGTGAATTGATCGAGTGCGTAGTGTCCCGACAAGGAAGTCGCGTTGAAGGCCCTCGCGAGGTTGACGACCCGGAGAAAGGGCTCGCGCAGTTTCCCCCAAGAGGGATTCGATAGCGACGTCGCGTCCCGGGCGTCCGGATCGAGGAGGATGGCTCTCACGACTGCGGCGAGGTCGCCCCTGACATTTGCCCCGTTGTTGGCGAAGACGGCGGCCACTCGTCCGACGTAGGCGGGGCTCGGATTGGAGGTGACGAGCCTCTGGATGAGCTGGCGGGAGAGAAAAGGGCCGACGTTGGGATGATTGAAGAGATTTCCCACCGCGGCAGCGACATCGGCGAATCCCGCCGTCCCGGTGTTTCCCGACGACTCGGTCCGCGCCGGCAGCTGGAGCCCGCCCAAGAGGGTCTTCGCCTCACAGTCGTGGAAGACATCCCACATCTTCATGGGCTGGGTGTAGTCTCCGTTCGTGCCGGGAAAGTTCTTGTCGGCAAAGGTCATGCCGGTGAAGACTCGGGCGAGTTCGGTGATGTCGTCGTTGTCGTAGGTCGGGATCGGTTGTCCTTCCTGCGGATGTCCTTCGGGATAGGTTTTGCGGGTGCCGTCCTCGTTCAGTTCCCAGAGTCCGATGCTGAACAGCTGCATGATTTCCCGGGCAAAATTTTCGTCCGGGTAGAGTTTCAGTGCGGGATTCGCCTTCTGGTTGTTGAGGTGGCTGAGATACATCCCCATCGCTGGGTGGGTCGCAACGGCATGGAGCAGATCCTCGAAATTGCCGAAGGCGTTGGAAACCATGAGGTCGTAGTAGTTCGCCATTCCGCGCTGTTCGACCGCTAGGGCTTCGGGACGATCGGAGACCACGAGGATTTCACTGAGGGCGAAGGCGACACGTTGGCGGAGCGGATCCGGAAGCTGGTTACCCGGCGCGTCTGGGCGCAGCTTCGGGGAGCCCATGGCGCGCGCCCACCAGGAAAATTGTTTCCAGTTTCCGTAGAGGTTGAATCCGGGCTGCGACGATTCATCGGCCACCCAGTCGACCCACGGTTGGAGAAGCCCTGTGGGCCGCGCGATCTGGTCGTCGATCCAGGCATCGAATCCCAGGGACATGACCTCTTCGACGTTTTCCGGGATTTCGTCGGGGTCGCCTTCATCGTCCTGATCGGGTCCGAAAGCTGCCTGAATCAGAAAACGGGCGGCTTCCTCGGGGCCGGGCAATGGCGATGCATCAGAGATCATGGCGAGAGCCGAAGTCTGACTCCCGAGACTGTAACCAGAGCCCGTTGTGATCGTGAGGATGACATCTTCGTCGCCCTCATTGATCCCGTCTTTGATCGGGGTAAGTTCGATGAGGACTTCGCGGGCTCCCAGCGGGATGAGAATCTGGCTTCCCGGGACAGTGGTGTAGTCCGACCCGCGTGAAGCGTCCCCACCGAGGGTGAAATTCACCTGGATCGGCTGGATTCCGCCGGTGCGGCGGATCACAAAGACGGCAGTGTCCGGCCAGTCCTCGCGGGATCGGTCGTCGACGACTCCGACGGTGACGGTGCTGGGATCGTCCCAAAGTGCCGCGACCTGCTGGTCGTCGGAGATATTCCAGAGCCGTTGGGTCTGTTGGTTCTCCGGATTGAATCCAAGGAGACGCTCTTCCCAGTCGCTCAGCGTATCCGCGTCGGTATCCGGGTCCGAGACTCCAAGCCGGAAAAAAGCTCGGTCGAGGGCGCCGGTCGCGAGATTCCACGAAAGAGGATCGCCGGTTCCGATCTCCTCCGTGGCGAGCTGCCAGATCCCCGAGGAGAAGTCTTCGCGGAACCACAATTCATAGAGTATTCCCGCTTCACCGTTCCAGTCGACCGAGACCTGTCCCGTGCCGATAGGAGTGAAAGCCAGAGAGGGGCGGGAACTGGACTGGAGAGGGTTGGTTCCTGCCTTTTCTTCCTCGGCGTTGCTGAATCCGTCTCCGTCGTCGTCATGGCCGGCAACGAGACCGGGCGCGTTGTAAAAGACTTCCCAGATGTCGCTGAGCTGGTTGCCGTCCAGATCGGGGCCTGCGGATGCCGAGGTCATCAGGAACCCGATGAGGAGCGACAACGGCAGGATGCGTTTCATGGGAAGGTCCGGAAAGGTAGAGGTGCCGGGGATCGCTGGCAAGCGGCCCGCACAAGATGGTCTCCCCCCGGGTTCGGAGACATAGTCTTTCCGGATTAGGCGGAAGGGAATCCTCCAGTGGGCCCTCGGGGGAATGGTGGATCGGTTGTCTGGCCTTGTGGAGGACGCTCCGGACTTCCCGATTCCTCCTTGCTCCCCCGGCTCGCTGTGCCAAAATGCCCGCTTCCCTGCGATGTCCGAGCACTTTCGAGCCTTCTCCTTCGTCGACCGCATCCTCGCGGACGAGACCGGAAAACACATTTCCGGGCGTTACGCCATTCCTGCGGAGATCGGGGAATTCCCGCTCTCGCTGGTCTCGGAGGCGATCGGCCAACTCGCGGCCTGGTCCTCGATGGCGGCGACGGGTTTCGAGGTGCGTCCGGTTGCGGGAATTGCCGGACGGGTTGAATTCACAGGTTCGGTAAAGCCGGGGGACGTCCTCGATCTCGAGGCCACCCTCGTGAAGGCCGATCTCGAGGCGGTGGGATACGACGGTCTCGCCCGGGTTAATGGCGAAACGGTGGTGCGGCTCCTCGACACGCTCGGGCCGATGGTGCCCATGGTCGATTTCGACGATCCGGCGGCGGTGCGGGCTCGCTACGAGCTGCTCACCTCGACCGGCGCGGAGCCCTTCGCCTTCGGTGGCGTGCCGGCGATGAACACGGAAAAGACCGGCGGCATTCCCGGCGAGAGCTCGGAGGGCGTGCTCCGCGTACCGGAAAACGCTGCTTTCTTCGGCGACCATTTTCCGCGGAACCCGGTGTTTCCGGGAACGCTCCTGATGAACCTGAAACTGGGCTTTGCCCTCGGGCTTGCGAACGAAATCGGAGACCCTTCCTCCTGGAGGCCTGCTGCGGCGTGCGATGTGAAGCTGCGCAGTTTCATGCCTCCGGGCGAAGTCCTCGACCTGAAAGCCGAGGTGGAATCGCATGACGGGGACTTTCTCCGTGTTATCGTGACGACCCGCAAGGGCAAGCGCCTCAACAGCAGCGCGAAGTTCGAGCTCGTGCGGAGCAACTGAATTGACATGGCCAAAACCAACCAACGCCGCATTGCCGTGACCGGACTCGGTCTCGTTACTCCCGTGGGCAACGACGTGGAAACGACGTGGGCGGCTCTGCTCGCCGGTCGCAGCGGAGCGGCACCGATCACGGGCTTCGATGCGAGCGGCTTTTCCACGACCTTCGGGGCCGAGGTGAAGGGCTTCGATCCCGAAACCGCGATCCCGAACCGGAAGCTCCTCAAATACGCTTCAAAGTCTCATCGTTTTGCCCTCGCCGCCGCCTCGCAGGCCTTGGCCGATGCGGGTATCGCCCCGACCGAGGCCGACTCGCACCGCTGGGGCCTCGCCGTGGGGGCGGGCATGCTTTCGGTGGACTACGATGACCTCAAGGTGGTGCACCGTTACGCTGCCCCGGAAGGTAATTTCGACGCCGACGGGCTCATGGATCCGGATTTTCCGGGCAATCCGCTCGCCTTCTGCCGTTGGCAGGCGAATGCGGGCCAGGCGCTTTTGACCAAGCAGTTCGGCATCCGCGGTTACGCGAGTTCGGTCCATACGGCATGCGCCTCGGGCGGCCAGGCCATCGGCACGGCGCTGAAGGTGATGCGGCGCGGTCAATGCGATTTCATGCTCGCGGGAGGGTTCGATTCGATGTTGAACCCTCTCGGCATTTCCGGATTCTGCCTGCTCGGCGCTCTTTCGACGGACAACGACAACCCGGCCGGTGCGAGCCGTCCTTTCGATCTCACACGGAACGGATTTGTCCTCGGAGAAGGCGCCGGATTCCTTGTCCTCGAGGACTGGGGACGGGCCGTCGCCCGCGGCGCGAAGATCTACGCGGAACTTGCCGGCGACGGCAATTCCCTGAGTGCCTATCGCATCACCGACTCGCCTCCGGATGGAAACGGCCCGATCCAGGCGATTCACCAGGCCCTCGGCGATGCCGGGATCACCACCGACGAGGTCGATTACGTGAATGCACACGGCACTTCGACACAGATGAATGACCGCAGCGAATGTGCCGCGCTGAAAGCCGTTTTTGGCGATCGCATTGGCGAGGTCCGGGTGAGTTCGACCAAGAGCTCGATGGGACACCTGATCGCGGCGGCGGGAGCGGTGGAGGCGGCGGTGTGCTGCCTCTCGATCCGGGACGGGATTGCCCCGGTCAACGCGAACTACGGAACGCCGGATCCCGACTGTGACGTGAATCTCGTCACGGGGGAGCCGGTGAAAATGAAGGTCCGCGCAGCGCTCTCGAACTCTCTCGGCTTCGGTGGTTCGAACAGTTCGCTCGTTTTCAGAAACCCGGAGGAGGTGCAGGCATGAGTGAGTTCCGTGAACCCATCGTTTTCACCGGCAGCGGCATCGTCTGCGGCGCGGGTGGTTCCGTTGCCGAAGTGTGGGAAAAGCTTTCCTCGGGAGAGACCGCGGTCAGGACCTTCTCCCAGTTCGATCCCTCGAAGTGGCCGGTGCAGGTCGCCTCGGAGGTGCTGCTCTCGGACCGCGAACTCGTTTCCGACCGCAAACTGCACAAGACGATTTCCCGTACGGACATGTTCGGCATCTACGCGACGGAGCGGGCGCTGGAGGGATCCGGTTTGCCGGCCTTCCGCGATGCCCTTCCCGACGAGGATCAGGCCGAGTGGAACGACCGGACCGGCCTTGTCGTCGGGACGGGCGGGGGCAACTACAAGAGCAACTACGATTTCCTTCCGCTCATGACCGAGGCGGAGGCCGCTCCGGAGGGGGCCCTCCATCACTTCGGGAAGGAACTGGGCAACCAGGTCACCCCGATGTGGCTGTTGAAGAATCTTCCCAACAATGTCCTCTGCCATGTCGGGATCCGCGGGCAATACAAGGGCACCAACGCCTGCATCACGAACCAGTGTTCCAGCGGCATCCTCGCCGTGGCCGAAGCGGCCTACCTGATCGAGAACGGCGAAGGGGATCGTCTCGCCGCAGCGGGCCATGATTCGCCCTTCGAGCCGGAGATGGTCTATTATTACCACAAGCTCGGCCTCATGTCCGGTGCGGCCCCCCGGCCCTTCGATGGGGCGCGGGATGGAACGGTCTTCGGCGAAGGGGCCGCCGCGCTCGTTCTCGAGAAGGAAAGCGAGGCGAAGGCCCGCGGTGCGGAGATCCTCGGCGAGTTCCTCGGCTTCGGCTGCTGCAACGAGGCCACCGGTATCGTGGATCTGGCCGACGACGGCAACGGCGTGAGTCGGGCCATTGAAGAAGCGCTCGCCCATGCGGGCATCGCGAAGGAGGAGGTCGGGCTCATCTGTGCCCACGGCAACGGCAACCAGGCCTCCGACCGGACCGAGGCGATGGGAATTCGCCGGGTCTTCGGCGAGAACATCCCTCCGGTGACCGCCTTCAAGTGGTGCTACGGGCACCTTATTGCCGCCTCGGGTATCGCCGACATCGTCATGACGCTGGAGTCGCTCAAACAGGGACTGGTTCCGGGCATCGCGACGCTTGACGAGGTCGATCCCGTGATTGGAGAGTTTCCCGTCTCGAACAGGAATCACCGGATCGATGGAAAGATCGCCCTCATCATCTGTCGCGGTTTTGGCGGGATGAACACGGTCGTTGCGGTGAGAGCCTGAGGCTAAATTGCCAAACAGCTACCCGCCAAAAAGCTTTCAAATGCGCAACGGCATCGATACCGTGGAAATCTCCCGCATCGAGAAGCTACTCGCCGATCTCGATGAGGAGGGTTTGCGTCGCTTTTTTTCGGCCGAGGAGCTTGGTGATGCCGGATCCGGCCCGGCGAGAGCGCAGAAGCTGGCGGCCCGGTTCGCCGCGAAG
>JAGRPC010000120.1 GCA_020439925.1 Verrucomicrobiia bacterium
TGACCCACGGATTAGAAATCCGTTGCTCTATCCAGCTGAGCTAAGGGCGCCTTTGTGAAGGGGGGCAAGATCGGTCATCCCCGGGGATTCGCAAGCGTGGCGGCGATGCAAAACCATCACTGCGGACCGATCGCCCTGAATTCCATTCTCACACCTTCTGCAACTGTCGCTTCAGACTGGCGTGCAGAAGGAAGAAGGCACCGATGACAAATCCGAACATGGCCAGAAGATTGAGGGAGACCGTCTTGATGCGAAAACCAAAGAGAGGCTGGTCGCTCTCGGGAGGAAAGCGGAACTGGCGTTCGGCACCGAAGAACACGTTCGGCGGATTGTCCTTCTTCCGGTAGTCCTCGCGTTCAACCTCCGCGCGGGTGAAGAGGTCCTGTACCTTGGTGTTGAGGTAGAGCTCGCTGACGGAATAGGTTTTACCCTCGCTTTCCGGGGCCTCGTAATAGGGTTCCGGGTCGAAGGTTCCGGACTCGAGGTCCCTGCGGATGCGGGCGAGGAATCGCGCGACTTCCCTGGGCGAATCGGCCTTGATCCCGTGGATCACGGACAGGGCCTGCTTGAACTGGTAAAGTCTTTCCTCCTGCTCCTCGGTGAGCTCCTGGTCGAGAGGAATGAGGCTGAACTTCTGGATCTCGCCTTCGATGTAGTTGGTGAGCTCGCTCGCGGGATTGTGGTCGGCATGGAGAATGATGATGGCTTCGTAACTCCAGCGCAGGGGCATGAGGTGACACACTGCCGGGACCTTGAGCTTGCTCGCCTCCTCCCGCTCGTCTTCCGGCACGAACCATTGTCGGATGTTCTGGATGATGTCGAAGCTCCGGTTCATCTCGTCGTATTTGATGAGAGCCCCGCCGAGGATGATGTTGGGAATGAGGATAAGGGGGATGATGTTGATCGCGGTCTTGGGACTGCTCACGATGGAGGAGATGAAAAGTCCGGCGGCGATTCCGACAAAGGCGGTGGCGAACATCCACACGAGGTTCGGCAGAAACATGTCCCGTATGCCGAGAATGGCGTTGCCGATGAGGAGATAGATGACGCACTGGACGAGGGCGAAGAAACCGAGGGAGAGGTATTTACCGATGATGTATCCACCGATGCGGAAGCCATGGTGCCGTTCGCGGTGGAGGAGATTCCGGTCGCGGATGATCTCCTCGGCGGAGTTTGTCATGCCGAGGAAGAGGGCGGTGACGAGTCCGAGGAAGAGGTAGGTGGGAATGTGGAAAGCGTTCGCGAAATTGTATTCGCCGTCTTCCGAGTAACGCATCACCATCGCGATGAGGATGGCGAGGGCCGGAGCCTCGAGCAGGGTGGTGGCGAGGTTGGCGCGGTTCCGCAATTTGCTGAGGAAGGCCCGCTTGACCTGGTTGGCAAAGCGCACCCAGTCGTGCTTGAGCTTGCGGGGAGGGGCCTGGGGCGTCTTGTAGAGGGTCGCGGTCTGGGCGGTGTCGCTGTCGATCTCCCTCAGATTCACCTCTTCGAGGAGGCGATGGGTCTGAAATCGGTCGGACCAGAACGAGGAGTTGAAGCGGCGCGCGGGAATGAGGTTACCGCGCGCGTCGCGTTCGTAGATGACGTCGCCGCCGAGATCTCGCAGGGGAGTTTCGAGCACGTCGAAGACAAAATCGGGGGTGAGCCCGAGGATGCCTTCGCTGCCCTCGCAACCGGCGGGCGCGGCGGCGGTGAAGATGCCTTCCTGGCGGCGTGCCTCATGGAAATACTCGAGCATCTGCGCGGGAGTTCCGAAAAAGGCCATGCGCCCCCCGTTGTCGAGGAGGAGGGCCTTGTCGAACATGTGGAAGAGGCGACTGCTCGGCTGGTGGATGGAAACGAGGGTGATCTTGTTGTGGGTGAGGCCACGGATCATCTCGAGGACGTGCTCGGAGTCCTTCGAGGAGAGGCCCGAGGTCGGCTCGTCAAAGAGGTAGATGTCGGCGATGCCGATCATGTCCATGCCGGCGTTGAGACGGCGGCGTTGTCCTCCCGAGAGGCTCTTGGTCTCCTGATCACCGGCGAGACGATGGCGGATTTCGTTGAGACCCAGTTCGATCAGTTTCGAATCGACCCGCCGGCGACGTTCGGCGACGGGGAAGTGAGGAGCCCTCATCGCCGCGGCCGTGTCGAGGTTTTCCTCGACGGTGAGGAGCGGGTCGAAGGTTTCGTCCTGCGGGATGATCGCGATGTAGCTCTTGAGGTTCTCGTGCTCGGAATAGAGATCGACTCCGTTGAGGTCGATGCGTCCGCTCCGCGGTTTGAGCTGGCCCCCGAGTGCCTTCAGGAGGGTGCTCTTTCCGCAGCCGCTCGGCCCCATGACGCACACCATTTCCCCGCGCTGGATGGTGAAGGAAATGCCGTCGAGAGCGGGAGTCTTGCGATCGTAGCTGTGGGCGATCTCGCGGACGCGCAGGGTGCTGATGACGTTGCGTTCCTCCTCGATGATGCCCTCGGTGAAATGGCATCGGAGGAACTGGTCGCTTCCCAGGGAGATGACACTGCCATCCTTGAGCGGTGCCGAACCCTTGACGAGTTCGCCTTCCACCGCGACGGGACGTTCGCTCTCGATGATTTCGACCAGCCCGGTCTTGGTGCTGTTGTCGCAACGGATGCGAAGGAGGATGCGACCGGCCGTTCCGGGGGAAAGCAGGATGTCTCCCGCGGCGAGTTTGTCAGGGTCGTTGGAGACCAGGTAGATGGTGCGGTTCGGGGGAAGGCTGTAACGGCCGCCGAGCTCGCGGGCCTTGCGGCGCAGGTCGTCGAAGGAAATCTCGCTGTGGTCGGGGAAGTCGATCTTTTCGCGCGAGGTGACCTCGAACTTGTCGCCCTTCTTGAGGGATCTTTCCCCGATGACGGCATCGGTGGGGTTGAGAACCTCGGCCTGGATTTTCAAACCGAAGGAGACCCGCAGGTAACTCTGCTTCGTTCGCACCTTTTCGATGAAATGGTTTCCATTCCCGTCGAGGGCCAGGTAGAGCTGGACCGAGGAGAGGTTCTTCTTCGTGTTGAAGTAGAAGACGAGATCCTCGAAGGCGAGAACCTCCTCCCCGATGATGAGACGCTGACCTTCGTAGAGTCGGCAGAATTCCCCCGCGTTGACCTGACGGCCGCGGGCGAGAATGGCTCCCGGTCCGAGGTTTTTCACGAGAACGAGACTCTGGAAACGGAAAGCGACGACGGAGTGCTCGTCGTCGGAAGCGGAGATGGTGACGTCGGCCGGCTCCTTCGTGGAAAGGATGAGCGATTCGAGACGGTGGTTTCCGGCGGGGCCCGAGCGGTTGTCGGAGGGGGAGGCGTCCCGGCTCAGCTGGGACAGTTCGCTGGTATTGAGCTGATAGACGATGTTGATGGCCTCGGAGGCGACTCCGAGGGTCGTCATGAACTGGTAGAAGGAGATGAGGTTCTCCTTCGGCAGCCCCGCCCGGCTGATCAGAACATAGAGTTGCACACCGAGGAGCACCTTGTCTTCCAGGGGAAGAGTCCCGGCGAGATTCGAGGCGATGGCATCGAGATCCTGGCGACGGCGGAGGGACCGGACGAAGAGTTGCTTCAATTCGGTGTAAACGGCCTCGGGAAAGTCGTAGCGGAGGAATCCCAGAATCGAGTCGATTTCCGCTTCGACGGCCCTTCCGTCCAGCTTGGTGAATCCGGCGAAGACTTCGATGAGCATTGGCAGCATCGACTCCTCCGTGCGCGGCGTTTCGCTTCGGAAGAGAGTTCGCTGAAGTCGGTTCCAGAGTCGGCTGCGCTGGCGGCTGAGGCCGGTTT
This sequence comes from Verrucomicrobiia bacterium, assembly GCA_020439925.1. Classification (GTDB taxonomy): domain Bacteria; phylum Verrucomicrobiota; class Verrucomicrobiia; order Verrucomicrobiales; family DEV007; genus Arctic95D-9. The sequence continues at coordinate 3,772 of JAGRPC010000120.1, forward strand.
CGGCACGTCCCTTCTTTCCTCCCGCGACCGACTCAGCGTGGGGGTCATGCAGAACGGGGGAGGGATTGGACATAGAACGCGAAGAGGAAACCTCGTCACCTATACCACGTCCGGGACGCTTGGAAACCGGCGAACGTGCTGGAGAGAATCATGGTCTTCCCCGAGATGATCGAGAAAAAGATGTTAAATCTAAATTATTTGCTTTTATTTATGATTTTTATGGTTTTTAATAAAGGAATTCACCCATGAACGCCTTTCATCAACCTGATCTTCCCGCTCCTGCCAAAGTGCTCAGTCTGGTTCGCCTGCATCATGGATTGCCCTCCCAAAAGGGCGAAGAGATCCCTTTGGTCGCCAATGCTTCGGTCAAGCGTCTCTCCAGGCAATGGCGAGCGGGAGCCCGACTGAATCATCTTCAGGCCCGGCGCCGTCGAATTGCCCTGGAGGAGATTCCCGAATCCGCGCTCCCGGCGGTCCTGGAGCTGGGGAAAGGCTCAAATTTTGTGATCCTGCTGGAGCGAAATCATTCCGGCAAGGGAGAGGACGAGAGTTTTCTCGTGCAGTTTCCCGACTCGAGAGAGTCGATGGTTCGGGGGGACCGCTTGCGCGAACTTTACGACGGCGTCTGCGTGTTTCTCCGACCGGATTCCCGTGTGCAGCCTCCCGGAAGCGACCGCCCGGCCCGTCGTTTCTGGGGGCGTTTCCGAGAGATCTCGTGGAAACGTGGCGTGCTTGGAGCCCTGATCGCGAACCTGACGACCCTGCTTGCGGCGGCTGGGCTGATTTACGCCTTCGGAAGCACCTCGGGAAGCGGGGAAACTCCCCGAATTCCCGTGGCGTTCTTTGCCATCGCGATGGCTGGACTGGTATCGTCGGGCCTCGTCCTCTTGAGGCGGAACTGTGGCGAGGGTCGTCTCCCCGGAGCCGTGGTGGATGCCGCTTTCCTTCCTGTCCACTCGCTCCTTGCAGGTCTTCTTGCCGGTTGGGTAGCTCTCCCATTTCTGATCGCTGCGGTACTGCTCGGAGCAGGAATCCTGGCATCGCCCTGTGCCGGGAAAACGCTCCCGGCGCTGACGTCTTTCCGATCTTCGCTTCTCACGCTCTGTTTCCTTTCGGGCGCCGCCTTGGCTCTGGCTTCGGTAACCATGGGATATCTGGCGCCGGCCCTGCTTGCCGGGTCGCTGGTTCTGGGGACCTCCCTGATTGATCGTCTTTTCGACGGTGACCTCATCGTCAGGGAATGGCGACTCGCCCGTCTCTCCGGCCGTTGAACCGGCTTGCTTCAGGTGAAGGTCGCTCCTTTCACGGCGGCGACGAATGGAGGGAAATGGACTTCACCCTGACCCGGGAACTTCCGTCGCCGCTTGTGGCCGGGTCCAATCGCAGTTGCACGAGAGGACCCTTGTAGGTATCGCGCCCGCCGAGGTGAAGAACATGGCGGCTTATCTGGCCTCCTTCTGGCAAGGGAAAGTCGAGGTGGTCTTCTGCTCCGGGTGTGTCCTGACCCCAATGCCTCCAGTAGACCGTCGCGCGACGTGTCTCCGGAGGAAAGGAGGCTTCGATGATCAGCCAGGGTGCCTCTTCCGCCTGCCACAACACAGGAGGACTGACGAGTTGTGGATCGGGACCATCGGGAATCACCTCGAGAGATCCGGAGATGGGCCATCCGGTGTCGCGGGCATCTCGATAGTGCCAGCCCTGACGGTCGTTTTCGAACCGCCACGAGGGTAGCTTCGCAGGCGCGTGGGCGGAGGCTCGGACACGGATCTCCTCGAGCGATCCCACGACAAGTTCGTAGGAAAACTCATGCACGATATTGTGATCGAGTATCTCGAGGCCTTGGCCTGCCAAGTAACCTGTGTCGTTGGCCTTGGTGTCGTTGTGGCCGGGCCGACCGGCGAAACCGCCGGTGAACCAGATGCGTCCGGGAGTGATAAGTCCGATTCCCTGGTCGTTCCCGTCGAGCAGCGCCGACCATTGCTCCGTGCCGAGCCAGAAGCTCCAGGGGTGTCGGGTAGCCGGCGGGGGGATGGAGGTTGCCGGCTCTCCCGAGTAGGGAAGGGGACCAGTGTAGCTGACGACGCGGTGAAAGGCGGCATTGGCGTAGACGGCGGGCAATTCCTGAAGGCGGGCCGGATACTGGGTAGGGTCCGATCTCGCGTTGACGAGACGGGCTCGTGCCTTCACGACTTTTCCTTCAAGCGTGAGCCAGGATTCAAAGGTGCATTCACCCTCGACCTGATTGAGCGGCCACTGAAGTGGGACACACTTCACGTAAATCTCCCCGCCATCGTTTTGGTGCTCGAGGATTCTGGAACCGTGGTCGAAGTCGTCGCCCGCCTGGATCGGATTCCATCCGAGATGTCGCCAGTGCCCCGCCGGTTTCTGCCTGGGGACCTCGAAAGGTACGGGACCGGAAAAGTAGGACAACTGCACCTGGCGCCCGTGGTCGAAGTTGTTGATTCGGTTTTCGCCGTCCCGCCCCGACAGCCAGGTGATGGCACCGCCGAGGTCGAGGTCGATCCCGACCTTGATCTCCTCGTTTTCGAGGAAACTCAGGCGTGGGGCAGCTCGAAGCGGGGAGAGGCACAGAAGAAAAAGCACGAGCGCGGTCGGCCATCTCGCGTGGAACGCGGTCGGCCTCCGCGGGTTACCGGGAAGGTTGGCCTGGCTTTCTCTCATCTCGAGGCAAGGGGGGGGAGTCGCGGATTCTTCAAACTTGCAAGTGTCAGGGCGCACGCCACCTTGAATCCGATCTTCACCCGCTTCCGCATGCCCGCCAAACGAAAACCGGACGACGAACTGCGCGGCTCCGAATTGGTCAAAGAGACGGCTCGGCGCATCCGGCTCGCCCGCACCCACTGGGATGCCCATCGGAACGGTGCCTGTCGACTTGAGAGGACCCGCGCCCTTTCCCTGTATGATCGCCTGAGTGATGCGGAGAAGGAACAGATCCCCCAGGTGCTGCGCGTGTGGCTTCGCTACCGCAGTGAAAAATACTTTGGCGAGCATCGCACGCCTCCGGGTTCGGGAGCGCCCGGGAAGGGGCGCCGGGGAAATGTCGGTGGAGCCCGCTGACCGGTATCCGTGGGCGACACCCACGGATATCGAGGCGTGGATGACCTATGCGGCGGCGGCGAGACGGGCGGATCGGGCATTTCGGTCCCGGAGCCAGAGCGCCGCGCCCATAGCCATGAACACCCCGAGAATCATCCAGGAGAGATAAAGCGCGCCCCAGACTCCTTCGGTGAAGCCGTAGCTGTGCAGTCCGACCCCGAGGTTGTTCACGCCCCACCAGCTGAAGGTGGTGATGATCGCGAGGATGAGGCTGTTCACGTGGATTCCGATCTCGCGGATCCAGCCGGCCATGCGGCCGTGGAGTATCACGAGGGTCCAGAGACAGATCATGAGAGCTCCGTTTTCCTTCGGGTCCCAGCCCCAGAAGCGTCCCCAACTGTAGTTCGCCCAGATGCCGCCGAGAACCGTGCCGACGAGGGAGAAGAAAAGGCAGAAACAGATCACCCCGTAGTTCATCCGGGTGAGGAGGCGATAAAATTCGGGGTTCTCCTTCTTGTGGAAGAGGGCGGCAAAACGTCCCGTCAGGTAGATGAGCCCGATCAGGGCGGCGACGATTCCTGCCGCATAGCCGATGTTGATGATGGTGACATGCGTCGCCAGCCAGAAGTTGGTGTCGAGCACCGCAACGAGTTGTCCCATCGTGTCGGTCGCTTCCTTGGCTTCGTATTTGATCGAGAGGAACATCCCGAGAACACCAAGAACCACCGCGATGAGAGTGCCCACGCCGAGCCGGGTGAAATACTCGAGGACAAGCCCGAGGAGCACAGCCGTTGCCGTGATGAAGATGACCGTGTCGTAAAGGTTGGTGATGGGGGGACGCTCGCGAATGAGACAGCGCAGGGTGATGCCGTAGGCGTTGAGACAAAGTCCGACAAAGGCGAGGGCACTCGCGGCGAGGAGGAGGCGTTTGCCCGCCTTGCTCCCGGGGGTGAGCCAGCTGAAGGCCATCACGACAAAGGCGAGGATGAAGAAGACGAGGGCGTTGGAGAACCACTTGCCGCGGTAGAGATGGATCTCCATCTCGGAGTGGGTTCCTTCCCCTCGGGCTTCGGCGATTTTGTGCTGGTTTTCGGAATAACTTTTCAGGGCGGCGAGGAAGGTGTCCTCTCCTTCGCCCTGGGCTTTCACGAGACCCTGCACTCCGTTGAGCTGCTCCTTCACCCAGGGGCGCAATTCCTTGGACTCCAATCCGGCAAGCATGAGGTCACCGGCGGAGGACCATTCTTCCTTTTCCGGATCCTGTGGTGGAAAGAAGTTGAGTCCACGGGCGGAATTGGCGTGGAAGAAAAAGAGTCGGAGCGCGCCGGAGAACATGCGCTCTTCATCCGTGTTTCCGGGCTGCTGGCGGATCGTCTGCACCAGCTGGTCGAGCGTCATCTCGGGCATCTTGTCGATCATCTCCACCGTGTCGAGTCGCTTCGCCAGTTCGGTGAGTTCCGGGGGGAGGATGTTCCCGTTGACGAGGATATCGCCCTTTCGGGCAAAGCCGAACTGGCCAAGCAGGTATTCGAAGGAGCTGATGTTGCGTCCAAGCGTGAGGATCATGCCCTCGACCCGGTCGAGTTCGTACTGGGGATCCTTTTCACTTCTTTCGTACTGGCTCTGTTTTTCCGCATACTGGGCGCTGAGTTCGGCCAGCTTGGCGCGGCCGGGGAGAAGCTCGTTGTAGGAGTAGCGGTCCCGTTTGGACTTGGGCGAGACACCGATCTGCACAACCGCTTCCGAGTCGTCGACGATGAACACGGGCAAATCTTTGGCGACCTCGCCGCGGAAAAGCACGTCGAGGAACCAGGCCGCATAGTGGAGGTGATGGGGTTCTCCATCCTGGGTCTCGAACGAGACCGTGGATTTGCCGAGGAACTGCATGAGGGTGAAGCGGGCCACGGTGTAAAGCGGCTTCACGCGCCCCTCGTTCTGGACGAGAAGGTTCTCGAAGGTGTGGACGGTTTCATCCTTCCAGGGAACGTAGTTCTGGAGCGCGCTCTTGGGCAGTTCGCGGGCGGAGAGTGTCCCCAGGCCGGTGAGCAGGGCAAGGAACACCAGGATGGTGGAGGGGCGGGAGGGTTTCATGCGGAGGCCGGGTTGGAGGTAAAGCGCTTGCGCGAGCGGGTCGTGAAATGAACCAGCATGATGAGGAAGTGCACGGCGAGGCCCACGCCGGTGACGATAAGAGAGTAGAGTGGCCACTGATCGGCGGGATTGTTTGCCACCGCGAACTGAGAGAACATTTCATCCCCGGGCTGGGCTCCGCTGGGACCGAAGGACTCCTGGAAAAAGGTGTAGCCCGAATGGCGCATCGGTTCGTTCATCTTGATCTCGAGAGGTTTGTCGGGTTGCCCTTCCTCGAATCGTGTGACGCGGCTCTCGTAGTTCCGTGCCATGGACACGCCCGGGTGGCGCTCGAAAATGAATTCGTCGAGCTTGACCGAAAAGGGGACGGTCCACGATTTTTTGACGAGCAGGGCGCCGTAGAGCTGGTCGCCGATGGTGAAGGTGAAGGGCATCGGCTTTTCGCGCGGATCGAAGCGGTAGGATCCCGCCCAGAGGATGGCCTCGATGGGATCGCCTCCGTCACGCGGGCGGATCTCGATAAAACAACCGGGGAGATTCTGTTCGGCTTCCTTGGAGGGCTTCTGAGGAGAAAGCTTGAATCCGTCGATCTCCTTTCCGGTGACGCCCGCGGCCATCGGAGCCGAGGTGGGAATGGGGGTGCCGTTTTTGGCGTAGCCGTTGATGACGACGTCGAAGGGGAGGGAATCGTCCTGAATGATGCGCGGTTCGTCCGGCATCATGGTCTCGAGCTGCTCGGCGGGATAAATCCAGGCTTTCTCGGCCACACCCTCCTTGGACAGGGGCATGATCTCGAGCTGCCATTCGCGATAACTCTCCACGCGGTTGCTCTTCATGCCCGGATACAGGGCCATGTAGCCGTCGGTGGAGAAGGCCCAGGTCACGAAACCTCCCGCGAGGAGCATGAGCATGCCGATGTGGGAGATGAGCATCCCGAAACCCTTCCATCGTTTCTTCACTTTCACGATCGCTCCGAGGGTCATGTTCGTGAAAAGGAGGATCATGAGGAGCAATCCTCCGGGAAGAAGAACGGGGATGCCGAAGATCTTGTCGAAGAACAAGAAGGAGTGGAAATACTTCTCCTTGGCCGCGTGAAGGCCGTGTTCGACCTGTCCGAGAGTGCCTAACAAGGTCACCAGGGTCATGAAGACGAGCACGACGGTGGCAAGCTTGAAGGAGGTGAAGAACCGGTAGACTAGCCGGGGCCAGCTTCGGGGTGACCAGTCGGGGTTGGGGCTGGGGGAGGCCATGCGGGGAGGGGAAGGGGTCAGTTGGCGTTCACGCCGAGGGAGGAAACAAATTGGTCGAAGGCGGCGCTGTTTTGTTCGACGAGTTCTTTCGGCCCTGTCATCTTTACGAAGACAGCCCCGGCGTCGGAAGCGAGGATAAGGCCGATGAGGCGATAGTTGGGGAAGGTCTGGTTGCTTCCCATTCCCGGAGAAAAGGTGCCGTCGACCGTGATGAAGCGGGCCGGCTGTCCGAAGAGGGGGCGGGTCGGGAGAGCGTTGACTTCCTCGTCGGAGAGCGGTTGCGCGCCCATCTGGGAGCGCCAGCGGTTCACGTTGGCGGAGAGTCCGCCACCGGCTCCGGGAAGCCGGGCGATGTAACATTCCCCTTCTCCGTTGGCACCGAAAGTGAAATTGAGGTCACGCATCATCGAGCCCGCCTTCTCGCTCCAGCCTTCGGGCACCTCGTAGGCGAGGCCCGATGCGCCGCCACCCGAGTTTTCGCCGGCCGCCGCCGAGGGGCTCGTCGAGTAGCGGAAGCGGTCCATGCTGGTCTCGGCGAGACGAAACTCCTTCTCCGAATCGGAGAGGGGGCGTTCGATGAAGCCGGAAGTGTCCTCGCCGCCGCAGGAGGCAAGCATCAGGGCAAGCAAGGGGAGGAAGGGTTGAAAGACCTGGATACGGGACATGAGGATGATTGCAGGAGGTTTACGACGGCGGCGAGACCGGAAGCGCTCAAAAAAGGCCGTGATAGCGCGGGTCAAACCGCTCCAAAAGAGTAGCCGGGGAAACCCTTACTTTTTCTCCGGGGCGGGTGCCGCGGGTTTGGGGGTGGCGGGTTTTTCAGGGGTTGACGGCTGTGGAGCGGCGGCCTTGGGGGCAGCCGGAGCCGTGGCCTTGACCGGATCGGCCGGTTTCGGTGAAGGGGCGGGCGGTGTGGCGGCAGGTTTTGGAGCGGCAGCCGGTTTGGGAGTGTCCGCTTTCGGGAGTTCCGGTTTTTTCTCCGCCGGTTTCGGGGCGTCTGCCTTGGCCGGTTCTGGTTTCTTTTCCGCGGGTTTGGTTTCGGCCGGCTTTTCGGCAGGCGGAGCCTTGATCTCCTGTGGTGCGGGTTGCGGCGGGGGCTGGGACAACTCGACTCCCGTGTTGACCTCGAGATTCACGCTGCGCTCGAAAGCCTTGGCCTGGGCCGGATCAACGGCGGTCTGCCAGACATAAACCTTCCGCAGGTTCGGCAGCTTCGCGAAGGTTTCGAAGATGCCGTTGCCGACCTTCGTGCCGTAGAGGTTGAGGTATTCGAGTTTCGCAAGCGAGGCGAGTTCGGCGATGCCCTTGTCGGTGATCGCCGTGTTCTCGAGGTGGAGGCGTTCGAGATCGCGCATCAGTCGCACCGTCTTCATTCCCTCGTCGGTGACCTGGCTCCGGGCGAGATCGAGCCAGACGATGCGCTCGGCAACGGGTTCGAGCATTTTGAGCTGATCATCGCCGAAATCCTTGGCGGCATTGATCACGTTGACGCGGAGTCGTTCGTCCTCGGCGGAGACGGGCATGAGGGAGAAATGATACTTTTCCGCCGCTTCGTTGACCTCGGCGAGACGGGCGGTCCGTTCCTCTTCGGGAAGGCTGTCCCAGATCGAGGGGACCGAGGTGACGCCGCCGCCTTCGTCGGAATCATCCGCTTTCCCCGAATGAATCGCGGCCACTTCGGCGACGGTGGCGGCCACGGCGGGATCGCTTCCCAGTTCGGCGACGGTGGTTTCGGTTTTTGCTCCCGCGTTGATCCACAGCTTGAGAAGCTCGACCTCGGCCGGTTTGAGCGGTTCTCCCTGCGGAGGCATGAATTCGTCATCGTCCTCGGGCAGGAGCACCCGGACAATCATTTCGGAGTCATCCGCCTTGCCCGGGACCACGGTGGTGTAATCGGAGCCCTCGGCTCCGGCGAGGAGCAGCTCGTGCGTGTCCATGCGGAGCTTGCCCTTGATCTTGTTCTCGTTGTGGCACTCGTTGCAGGTCTTGTCGAGAATGGGGACGATGAAATCCTCATAGACGAGGCGCTCGCCGATGGGAACTTCCGGGGCCGCGGGTTCGCCGTTCCCGCCCTCGGGTTTAGCCTCTTCGGCCGAATGGCCCAGCCCGATAAGGAGGGCCGGCTTGAAAGCCTCGGGGGCATATTCGGTGAGGTATTTTGGTTCATGGACCATGGCGCCGCCAAAATGTCCGCTCGCTGCGGTGGCGAAGGCGGCGGCGAAGGCTCCAATGCCGGTGAGCACCCGCTTCCCTTTCACCGAAGCAACGAGGGCGATGAGGGTAAGAACCACGACCGCGAGCCCGAAATAGAGGTGGAGATCCATCGCGCGGCCGGAAAAGTCCTCCAGGGTCATGAGGAGGTAGCCCACGACAGTCGCTCCGACACCGCTCAGGAAACTCAGCCAGAGAACAAAGGGCATGGCGGGGCGCAGATGCGAAAAGGCCGTGAAATAGCCGAGGAACTCCATGACCACCGCCAGAAAGATCAGCCCGATGGGCAGGTGCACGATCAGGACGTGGAATCGGGCGATGAAATGAAGAAAGCCGCCTTGCTCCGCTCCCCCGCGAAAGGAAAACCAGATGCCGGCGAGGAGGGCCGCCCAAACGATGCCGAGAAGGATCGCCAGTTTGACCGAGGTCTTCGCGGGTGCCTGATGCTTCACAAAACTGCTCATGGTCGAGCTTCGCGCCAAGCGCTAGGGCGGTCAAATGCGTGTTGGCGTGCGGAAAGGCGCCGTAAGGGGCCAGTGGGAGGGGACGTGCGGCGAAAGACACCGCCCTTTGCCTCCGTATCCTCCAAAAGGCTTTGCGGCAGGCCGTTAACCGGCTTAAAACACTCCTTTTCCGCCTCATTCCGACATGAGCCAGTTCACCTCTCCCTCCAAGCACCTCTATTTCATGGGTATCTGCGGCACCGCGATGGGCTCGGTGGCTGCCGCTTTCCGGGACGCCGGATACCGGGTCACGGGTTCCGACAGCTCAGTCTACGACCCCATGAAGTCCTTTCTCGAGGGGCGCGGCATTTCGATTCTTGACGGCTACCGGGCGGAAAATCTGCCCGAAGACGCGGACCTCTTCGTGATCGGCAATGCGCAGAGCAGGGGCAACCCCGAGGTCGAGGAGGTCCTTCGCCGCAAACTGCATTACGTCTCCCTCCCGGAACTGCTTCGCGAACAGGTCTTGCGGGGAAAACGGAACTTCGTCGTCAGCGGTACCCACGGGAAAACCACCACTTCCTCCCTTCTTGCCTGGATCTTCGAGTCCGCGGGACGGAATCCGAATTTCATCATCGGGGGCATCCCGGAGAATCTTGGACAGGGCGCCCGCCTCACCGGGTCCGATCTCACCGTCCTCGAAGGGGACGAGTACGATTCGGCGTTTTTCGACAAGCGCTCGAAGTTCATCCACTACCTGCCGGAAGTGGTCATCGTGAACAATCTCGAGTTCGATCACGCGGACATCTTCGAAAACCTCGCGGCGGTGAAAAAGACCTTCGGACACCTCGTCCGCCTCGTTCCGGAAAACGGAATCGTCCTGCTCAATGGCGACGATGCCAATGCCCGGGAAGTCTTTGCGGAACAAGGGCATTCTCCGGTGAAGCGGGTCGGACTGGGCCCTGACTGCGAGGCCCGGATTTCCGAGATCGACTATCGCCCCGACGGAACCGCCTTCACCCTGGAGGGGGAGCGATACGAGACGGGAATGAACGGGGAATACAATGTTCGCAATGCGGCCATGGCGATCACGGCGGCGCGTTTTGCCGGAGTGGATCCCGATGCTATCCGCGTCGCGGTTTCTGCCTTCCGCAGTGTGAAGCGACGGCAGGAGGTGCGGGGAGTGACTGCGCGTGGAGTCACGGTCGTCGATGATTTCGGGCACCACCCCACGGCCATTCGCGAGGCGATCGCGGGAATGCGCCGCCGTTTCGAGGGGGCGAGGCTCTGGGCCGTGTTCGAACCTCGATCCAACACGACCCGTCGCCGGGTTTTCCAGGATGCTCTCGCGGAGGCGCTCGGATGTGCCGACGGCGTGTGCATCGCGGCCGTGGCCCGGGCCGACAAGCTCGCGGAGGAGGAGCGCCTCGATACGGATCTGCTCATGAAATCCCTCCGTGACCGGGGACTTCCCGCCTTCTATGAGCCGGATGCCGATGCGATTGTTGACAGACTCGAGGCCGAGACCAAGGGAGCCGATGTGGTGATCGTCTTCAGCAATGGAGGATTCGGAGGAATTCATGACAAACTTCTGAACCGTCTGTAATTTCCAAGTTTTTTAGAGGAAATTCCTCGGTTTTCCGGCTACGCTTGCCGGAGTGAAGTGTTTTTCCCGTCGCTTTATCCAATGGGCCCCTTTTCAGGGGCTGATAGTCGCTATCGGCCTCACCGTGGCGGTTGGTGAGGAGCACGACGATCACCATGAGCACCAGCATCCGAGGCCACCGGTGATTCAGAGGGACGAGGCTGAGCGAATTCACGAATCCTCGCTGACTTTCGAGATTCATCGGGACGGGACGGTCGAATTCGAGCAGCGTTTTCGAGTCGGGGTGGCGGGTACGGCGATCAAAAGAGGCCCGGTCCTCAATTTCCTCACCGCGTTCCAGGGGCCGGCCGGCCTTGTGCTCGACAGTGAACTCGAGGTTCTCGGGGTGGAGCGGGATGGGGCTGACGAGCCGTTCAGGCTCGAGAGGGGGGCCGGCTACGCGACGGTTTTCATTGGTTCGCCGGACCGGGAACTGGAACACCGTATTCACGAATACCGGGTCAGCGGGCGCATGCGGGAAGACTGGAGGCGCGGACCGGGTGAGTTTTCGACGACTTTCGACCTGGTGGGAAGTCTGCCTCTCCTTCCGGTGGATCGGGCGGAAGCGATGGTGCGAATGCCGGAGGGAATTCAGATTCTCTGGTTCACCCCCGGCATCACGGGAACGGAGAACCCCGACAAGGGGAGTGGTCCGGCTTTCGCGTTGGAGCAGGGGGATGGATGGGTGAAGGTCTGGTCCACCGCCCCCATGGGTGAAAACCGCAGTTTCTTCCTGAATCTGGCGTGGCAATCCTCATCGTTCGCGACCCGCAGCCAGTGGCCCCTGATCATCCGTCAGCATCCGCGGCTGCTGCTTGCCGGCTTGAGCGCGATCCTCCTGTTCTTCGCTCTCGGCCTGCTGCTCCGGCGGATGGCGAACCGGAGATAGGGTTCTCGTCCCCCTTTTGTGGGATGGCGAAAGGCTTGCGCAGGAAAGTCGCGGGCGGCACTCTTGTTGACGAATCCTTCTTCTCTGCCTCGTCCACTCATGAACCGTCTCTTTCCCATCTTTGCCGCCACCCTCCTTGTCGCGGCAGGGGAGGGCCGGGGACAATTGCGTACGGCATTGGAAGTGCGGTCCCTGCCGCCCGCCCAGGCCGAGACGGGACTGCCCGTCGACTTGCGGGGAATCGTCGTTTTTTCCGATCCGCCCTCGACCGTGTTTCTGCAGGATGAAACCGCCGGCACCTTCTTCCGGCTCGAGGGGCGGCTACCGCCGGAGTCGGGCGACGAAGTGCGAGTGAGGGGAAAGACGTTTCCGGGACTCTACCTGACCGGGATCGACGAAACGGAGTTCGAGATCACCGGGCATCCCGGCCTCCCGGAAGCGGTCCCGGTGAGTTTCGAAGATTTGTTGTCCGGTCGCTATCACTACCAGCGAGTTTCGGTCGATGGCATCGTTCGTACGGTGACCCCGGATGAGGAGAATCGCGCCATGGTTCGGATCGATCTGGGATCGCGGATCCTTTCGGTCCGAGTGGGGGCGGCCCCGGCGTCCATGGACGGATTGGTGGACGCGCGCGTTCGCGTCGCAGGACTTGCCGCAGGCGAACTGAATCATCGGAGACAGTTGGTCGAACCCTATCTCCGGTGCCAGGACTGGGGGGAATTCACGATGATGGAGAAGTCGCGTCCTCTGGGGTCCATCGGGGAAGTCTCTCCGGAGGAAATCCTCACCTTTGCCGTGGGAGGCTCGATGCGAAATCGGGTCAGGTTGCGAGGAACGGTGCTGGCGTCTTTTCCGGGAGGGGAAACCTTTCTTCGCAGTGAGGGAACGGGGGTCGGAGTTCGGCTGCTCGAGACGGAACTGCGGCCCGAGACCGGGGATGAGATCGAGGTGGCGGGATTTCCCGAAATGGATCGCTTCAGCGCCCGACTCGTCGATGCCACCCTTCTTTCCCGCCGGGCCGAGGGGCTCCGCCCGGCTCCGGTTCCAGTTAACCTGGGAGATCTTCTCGAGGGACTCCACGACAACGACCTGGTCGAGGTCGAGGCGGAACTCGACGCCGTTTATCGCGGAGAAAACGCCACCGTCCTGATGTTGCGGACCGGAGAGGCGGTTTTCCCGGCAGAGACGGAGTGGGCCCCGACCGATCTTGGGCCCGGATCGAAGGTGAGAGCCCGCGGAATCGCGGTGGTCGAATCGGCGAGACGGTCCGGTGAATACCGTGCCGAACCGGAGCGGGTCGTTCTCCGCCTGCGGGATGCGGGCGACCTCGCGATCTTGCGGGCTCCGTCTTGGTGGACGACGGGACGTCTTACTGCGGCTCTCTTTCTCGTGCTCGCGGTCACGGCCCTGTCCGGGTTGTGGATTGCCCTGCTCAGGCGTCAGGTGGCCCGCCAGACGGATGCCCTGCTTCATCGCATCGAACACGAGGCGGTGTTGGAGGAGCGGCAACGTCTCGCGCGCGAGTTTCACGACACCCTCGAACAGCAACTTGCCGGCCTTTCCCTGCGCCTCGACGCCGCGTCCGCGAAGGGCGGAGACGAAAGGCTGCGGGGTTTCCTCGAAGGTTCGCGCAATCTCGTTTCCCGGATCCAGACGGAAACCCGGAATCTCGTCTCGGACCTGCGCCAGGATCCGGAAGGGGCCGCCGACCTTGTCGGGGCGCTGGGAGAACTGGTCGAAAGTGGAGACGCCGGGGTTGGTCCGGAAATCTCGATGATCTCGCCGATCGATGGCCTGCCTCCCTTGCCATCACGCACGGTGCACCACCTTCGCATGATCGCGCAGGAGTCGGTTACCAACGCCGTCAAGCATGCCGGGGCGAAACGGATTGTCCTTTCGCTCGTTAACGGGCAGGATGGGCTGGTCATGGAAATCCGGGACGACGGCAGGGGATTCGACACGGCAGCGGAAACCTCGGGCAAATCCGGTCACTTTGGTTGCATGGGGATGCGGGAGCGCTGTCGCAAGATCGGGGCGGCCATTGCCTGGAACAGTCAACCCGGTCGAGGGACCTCGGTGACAGTGACCTTGCCGTTGTCGACCTCGGAAGGAGGTCATCCATGAAGGTGATGATCGTGGACGACCACTTCGTGGTCCGCAGCGGGCTCGTCGCCTCGCTCGAACTGGAAGAGGGGATCGAGGTTGTGGCCGAATGCGAGGCGGGCGAGTCCGCTCCCGATTTTTATGCCGCCTCGAGTCCGGATGTGGTGTTGATGGACATGCAACTTCCCGGCTGGAATGGGATAGAAACCACCGAGCGTCTCCTCGAGCAGGATCCATCGGCCAAGGTGTTGATCTTCTCGACTTTCGCCCGCGACGACGAGATCCAGGCGGCCCTCGATGGAGGAGCGAAAGGTTACCTGCAGAAGACCGCGAGCCGGGACGAATTGTTAGGCGCCCTTTCCCGGATCGCCGAAGGCGGGAACTATCTCGCTCCAGCGATCGCCAACCGTCTCGCCGGATTGAAGCTCGGGCCTTCGATCACCCTGCGGGAGCGGGAGATCCTCTCCCTCATTGCCAAGGGACGTGCGAACAAGGAAATCGCAGCGGCCCTTGGCATCGCCGAAGACACGGTGAAACGTCACATCAGCAACGTCCTCCAGAAGCTCGGGGTCAGTGACCGCGCCCAGGCGACGGCCGAAGCGATCCGGCGGGGGATCGTGAAGGTGGAGGAGTGATTCGGGCCACGAAAGACGGATCCGACAAGGGGGAAACGCAAAAAAAGGTGACCATTTTTGGTCCTTGACAGAAATCAATGTGATATCACATTAATTTCACAATGAAAACAGACAACCCATCGTTATCTCCCACTCCGGAACGCCATCGGAAAGCCTTCAGCGGTTGGCCGATGCTGGCGATCAATCTTGCTGTCCTCTTCGGGAGCGTGTTTCTCTTTTTTGCGGGAGTCAGCCGGGAATCATTCGTGTTTATTCTGGGGCTGCTGCTTTTTGTCGCCGGTCTCGTTTCTCTCTTCGGGCACTTCACCCTCCAACCCAACGAGGCAAGGGTGCTCATCCTGTTCGGCCACTACCGTGGCACGGTGAGGGACAGTGGATTCTTCTGGGCGAACCCGTTCTATTCCCGCGTCCGGGCGAGTGTAGCGATCGAGGGGGAAGTCGGCAGAAATGCCCAGGGACGGGTGATCGTGCCGCATCGCTCCCTCAGTTCAAAGATCTCCCTTCGGGCCCGCAATTTCATCACCGACAAACTCAAGGTGAACGACAAGCGGGGCAATCCCGTGGAAATCGCGGCGGTCATCGTTTGGAGGGTCTCCGACACTGCACGGGCCGCCTTTGATGTCGATGACTTCGAACGTTATGTCCAGATCCAGAGCGAATCGGCGATTCGCCAGATTGCCAGCCTCTATGCCTACGATCGCGGGGAAGAAGACGAGCCGACGCTCCGCGACAGCGCCGACGAGGTGGCGAACGCCTTGAAAGACGAACTCCACGTTCGTCTGGAGAAGGCCGGAATCGAGATCGACGAGGCACGGCTCACCCACCTCGCCTACGCTCCCGAGATTGCCCAGGCGATGCTCCGAAGGCAACAGGCCGAGGCCGTCATCGCCGCACGCACGAAGATTGTTCACGGGGCCGTGAGCATGGTCGACATGGCGCTGCGCGAACTTTCCGAAAAGGAGGTCATCACCCTCGACGAAGAGCGAAAGGCGGCGATGGTGAGCAATCTTCTCGTCATTCTCTGTGGCGATCATGAGGCAAGTCCGGTCATCAACACCGGCACGCTCTACACCTGAACGATCCCGCTCCCGGCATGGCCGCCCCGGAACGAAAGCCCTTTCTCCTGCGCATTCCTCCCGATCTCTGGAAGGAACTGGAGAAGTGGGCCGCCGACGACCTCCGCAGTGTCAATGGGCAGATCGAGTATCTCCTCCGGCAGGCGGTCGCGAAGCGGAAGCGGGAAAAGCCCGAGGAAGAGGGCTGACCAGGGGCGCGAGGTCAAAACGCCAAGCGCGGCCTAGCGTGGCCGGGGCATCTGGAACCGATCGGCGGTGCGGCAGTAGCCGTTCGGAACCTCCATGCGGCCGATGGGGGCAAAGGCCTCGGGATTCACCAGCAGGGTCTGCGGATCGAGGATGCCGTCGCGGACATGGACGTGATGGATGAGCCCGATGACGAGACGGTTTTCCCCCATTTCCAGGGTCGACCACTCGGTGCACTCCAGCGAAACAGGCGCTTCGGTGATGCGGGGAGGCTTCACCGTGAGACTGGGGGCGGTATGGAGTCCGGCCAACTCGATCTCGCTGACTTCGGGACCCACTGCGGAAGAGGTGAGATTCATCGCTTCCGCGCAGGCCTCGTCGACGAGATTCACGACAAACTCGCGGCTGCGGCGGATGTTGCGGGCGGTGTCCTTGGGAATCCCCGGCTCGCGGTCGCCGGGCGCGAAGCCGAGCATGGGGGGCTCGGTGCCGAGGAGATTGAAAAAGCTGAAGGGGGCGGCGTTGACGAGACCGGCTTCGTCCTGGGTCGTCACCCAGGCGATGGGACGCGGGGTCACGAGTCCGGCGAGTAGCTTGTAGGCACGGGCGAGATACTCGCCGCCGGTGAGGTCGAACTCCATGTCAGAAACGGATCGAACCGGGCCGGATTCGGGAACTCGGATTCGAGAGGGTAAGGTCGGCGACGCAAGAGGGTCGGGTCACTTCACCACGCCCTTGGCCAGAACCGGCGGGGTGATGAGGGACGGCTCCTTGCGGTAGGTTTTCTGGAACTTCTTGCCCCAGGCACCGTTTTCGAAGACCTCCCGGTAGGTGATGGTGACGGCCTCGTAGGTCTCGAAGTTGCCGCAATCGTCGCGCTCCGTGATCGTGACGTCCTCGCGGCACCACTCGATGTGGCCGAGGAGGGTCGGATCGCAGATGTCGTGGCGGCGTGAGAAATTGGGGAAGATCTTGCAGAAGCTGCGGTCCTTGCGGGGGTAGTGGCACTTCCAGGAAGGCGCGATCTCGGGCCTCGGTTTCGAGGAAGCGGAAGCGACGACCGTTTCCTGGGCGGTGGTTCCTCCCGCGAAGAGGAGCACGAGGAGGGAGGCAAGGGCAAGGGCGGCGCGTCTCATGGCGTGTCGTGAATCAGGGGCCACGATGGGGAGAAACTCCTTCCATTTCAAGCGGAAAGTCGCCTGATGCCGGCAAAACCGCGGAAGCGCCGGGGAGGCGGGCGCTCAGCGCTTCGGTCCGGCTTTCTCGAGCTTGGCTTTGGCGACATCGCAAGCGCGGCCGTCGGCGGACGAGCGCGCGCGGATGGTCACCTTCTGTCCACTCTTCTTCCGGCTCCTCGTCGGTTTGGCGCGGAGGACGTAGGCGAAGGTCTGGCGTGGCGAGATTTTCGCAGACCGTCCTCCGGTGCGGATCGTCGCCGCGGTGATGTTCTGCCTGCCGAAGGAGAGCTTGAAATACCTGAGATACTTCATGCTCGCGCGGGCCCTCGAGCCGCGCACGATGATGCTGTCGGGCGCATCGCCATCGTTCTGCACGGAGAAGAAGACGGCGGTGCGACCGGCGGGGGCCATCTGGAGTGACAGAGTTTGCCTCTTCCCGGTGCGGTTGTAGATCCCGTTTCCGAGATGGGTTCGGACTGCGGCCATTTTGCCAATGCGCAGGTCGGGGCGGTAGAGCTTCGTGCGGAAACTCATCACCCCTGGCCCGCCGGGGGTGATGTCGTTGCCGAGCGCATCGAAGACCTGGTAGTAGTAGGTCGTACCGAGATCGAGTTGGCCTGGATTGAAGGTAGGGGTCGAGTAGAATCCGGCGAGAGTCAGAGACGAGGGATTCTTGCCGAAGATGACCCGGTAGGGCGGGTGCGCGCCTTCTGCGGGATCCTCCCAAGCGAGAGAGTAAGTCTCGTAGGGCAGGTCCACTACGCTAAGCTCGATAAGGTCGGTCAATCCGAGGTAGGTTCCCGAGATACGGGCAACACTGTTTTCGTCCACCGGACCCGCGACCGCAAGGCCGGAGCTCGTGACCGATGCGGGTCCTTCAAGAACGTTCCATGTTAGATTTCTGAGTTGGATGAAGGTGCCGTCGTCCAGCGCAAGCCGCCCCGAGAGCTGGCTCGCATCCCCTTCGTCCACGGTGGTGCCGGGGTCGGCGGCGAGGGTTAGAGCCGCGGGGTCATAAAGCTGGCCTGTGTATCCGCCTTTCGCCACGATATCGGCCGAGGGGTAAACCGAGACTCCTTCGCCGATCGCGGCGCCGGTCGAAGTCTCGAGCGTGTAGATTCCGCCGGTGACCTGCCCGCCGCTGTGCCCGGGCTGATCGTGGAGGAGGGAGATGTCTCCACCTTGGGCCACGGATTCGGCGCTCGTGGCTGCGGCAAAGAGCAACAGTGCCGTGGCTAAGAGGAATTGGGGAAAGGTCATCTCTGGCCCGGAGGTCATGGGAGGAGCCTCAAGTGGTGGATCAAGGCTGATGGAGAGCTGAGGCAAGACGTTCGACGGTTTTCTCCAGGGCCTCGAGACGTTCTCGCAAGTCCGTGTTTTCCCCGCGCAAGGTTTCCCTCTCACGGAGCAGGGACTCATTTTGCGCTTCCAGCTTGCCATTCAGCCCCTGGATTGCGGCGAGAGCGACTCCATGCAGGTCGGCGTCATTCAGGGTGGTATCACTCTCGTTCAGGGGGAAGGCCGCGTGAAAGTCCTGAGCCATCGGCCCGATGTGGCGCTGGCCATGACCGATATAATTCCACTCCGCGATGGGGAGGGAAAGAAGACGATCGAGGACGTGCGCCGGATTGACGGGCTCTATTGCTTCTTTCGTGTTCCGATCGCTCGTGAAGCTCCAGCTCGCGTTGCCGGGTGACCATGTGACACTTTGATTGGCCCCTGCGGAACCGCTGCTGAAGCGCACTTCCCCTTTGACGTGAAGTTTGGCTTCGGGCGAATCGGTACCGATTCCGAGCTTACCGTCTTTGACCATCAAGATCGGCTGGGTCGACACCGGTGTAACGAAAGTGCGAAAGCCGAGATCCCATCCTGCGATATCGGATTGGCCGCCGGGGTAGGGGTTTCCTGGATCGAAAAACATCCACGAGAAATCGACCTGGGGCACCTCGATACCGATGGTGTATTTTTCGCCCGAGGTGATGGCGACCGAGGTCGAGAGGGTGAAGGATTGATACGTCTGCTGCGGTACTACGGCAAAGGTGACGGCCTCACTCGCGAGCACGATCCCTCCGAGGCCCTCTCCGGAGTAGATCTTGATCGTCCCGGAGGAACTGGATGCGCCCAGGGGGGAGCCGACCTTCAGCTCCAAGCGGGTGAGGCGCCCGGATTGTTCCGGAGTGAAGGATTGCCAGAGCAGGTTGGTCGCGGAGGCGGGGGTGAGCACTTCCTGATCGAGCGTCTCGGCACCGAGGGTTGCTTCGCCATGAACCTCGAACAGTCCCGAGGGGGCCGCAGTTCCGATGCCGACGTTGCCCGTGGGGCGGAAGACGTTGGCCCCGTCCCGCGCCCACAGTCCGATTGAACTGTCAAAGGCCGCCTCGGAGAGCGCCCCTGGTGAAATCATGGTTCCGGCTATCGCACCATTCGCGATCTTGGAGGCGGTCACCGAACCGTCGGCGAGCTGGGCCGCACCGACGCTGCTGGACGCGAGATGCGTCGATTCCACGGCGCCGGTAGCGATCTTCGCGGAGGTGACGCTGCCGTCCGCGAGGTCGGCGGACTCGATCGAACCGTCGAGGACCTTGGCGCCCGTGACGGCATCGGCCGCGAGCTTCGGCGTGGTGACCTGTCCGTCGGCGAGTTGGGCGGAGGTGACGCTGCCGGCGGCGAGCTGGGTGGTCCCGATCGCGCCATCGGCGACTTTGCCGGCGGTGATGCTCGAGTCCGCCAGCTGCATCGTGCCCACCGCGCCGTTGGCGAGGTCCGGGCCGGAAACGGAACCGTCCGCGATCTGCTCGCTGCCGATCGAACCGCTCGCGGGAGTCCCCGAGCCCGCGCTCAGGGCATAGGCCGCGGAGGCGATCCGGCGGTCCGGCGATAGTTTTTGAAAGCTTGAGTTGTCGCGGCTGAACCAGATCGCGAGGCGGACATCGGAGTTATCGATGAAAACCGTCTTCGGTATGGTCTCCGTCATGTTCGGATGATATCCAGTGTCGCCAAGTGGGATGCTGTAGTGACCGGACACCACCGGGGTCTCGATGGCGGAGGCAGGTTCCGATCCAGCCACGCTCGTGCCGTCATTCGACCAAAATGTCGTGGCGCCGGTGGAATTGAGGAGGGCAAACTTGAAGTAGCCGGGGCCGGAATGGTTTACCCCACTGACGGCGATGCGACCCTGATGGTTGATAATGCCTGGCGGTTCGGCCGCCAAAACAAACGCGAAAGAGAGTAAGGCCAGGCAGAACGAAAGCGACAATCCAAAAGGAAGAGAGAAGGGCCGGATCTTTTTAGTGAGTGAGAGCGGCAACATGAAAGGAAAGGAAGTTTTTATAAATTGAATTCTAAGTTGCCTTTATTATTAAGTAAACTTTAAAAAACTCATTGTCACTCGTCGGCTTTTGAGGCCCTGTGGAAATACCCGGTTTCCCGTTTGCGAATCTCCGTGGCCCATGCAAGGGGTGACAAATTTTACCCTTCACACTGCATGCCTCGCGACACCTCGATCAAGAAGATCCTCTTAATCGGCTCCGGCCCCATCGTGATCGGACAAGGCTGTGAATTCGATTATTCAGGGGTGCAGGCCTGCAAGGCGCTGAAGGAGGAAGGTTACGAGGTTGTCCTCGTGAACTCCAATCCGGCCACGATCATG
>JAGRPC010000121.1 GCA_020439925.1 Verrucomicrobiia bacterium
GTCTTGAGGACATCCACATGAACATCGAGCGGGCTCTCACCGAGAAGATCGGTCCCGCCGGGGCGAAGCTCCACACCGCCCGCAGCCGCAACGACCAGGTCGCCCTCGACATCCGGCTCTATTGCCGGGGCGAGATCAAGGCGATCCACGACCGCCTCGCGACTCTGCAGAACGCGCTCCTCACCCTCGCGGTGAACCATCCCTCCGCGGTGGTGCCGGGCTATACCCACCTCCAGCGTGGCCAGCCCGTCCTCTTTTCCCACCACCTCCTCGCCTACCTCGAGATGCTGGAGCGGGACAAGGAGCGCCTCCGCGATTGCTACCGCCGCCTCAACGTCATGCCGCTGGGATCGGGAGCCCTCGCTGGATCGACCATCGTCCTGAACCGCAAGCTCGTGGCGGAAAAGCTCGGGTTTCCCGCGGTGACGCAGAACAGCATGGACGCGGTGAGCGATCGCGACTTCATCGCTGAACTGCTCTTCGTCATCGCCATGAGTGGTGTCCACCTCTCCCGGCTCAGCGAGGACGTGATCCTCTGGGCGAGCGCCGAGTTCGCCTTCATCGAGCTGAGCGACGCGCACACGACGGGCTCGAGCCTGATGCCGCAGAAAAAGAATCCCGACGTGGCCGAGCTCACGCGGGGCAAGACGGGGCGCCTCGTCGGTAACCTCGTTTCCCTCCTCACGACGATCAAGGGCCTGCCCATGACCTACAATCGCGACCTGCAGGAGGACAAGGAGCCTCTTTTCGACTCGATCGACCAGATCAAGCTCGCGTTGGAAGTCTTCGCCGAGATGATGGCCGTCGCGAAGGTGCGCGAAGCCCGCACCCTGGAGGCCGCCTCCGATCCTTTCCTCCTCGCCACCGATCTCGCCGATTATCTCGTGCTTCGGGGCATGCCCTTCCGCGATGCCCACGAGGTCATCGGCAAGCTCACGGCGTACAGCCTGCAGGAAAAACGCGGTTTTCCCGACCTGGCCATCGAGGAATACCGCCGCTTTTCCCCGGTCTTTGAAAACGATGTCTTCAAGGTCCTCGATCTCAAGACGGCGCTGAAGGCCCGCAAGGGCATCGGGGCGCCCTCGCCCTCGAATGCGGGAGCCCAGATCACCCGCTGGCAGAAACGCCTCCACGCGGCGCCGGGCTGGTGAGGAAGACCTCAGCTCACCGTCGCTCCCTCCACCCTCAGTCTCGCCGCGTCGCCGAAGCGGTCGTCGAGCCAGTCGAGGTGGGTCGTGGTGATGAGTTTCTGGGAGGCGACCGGCCAGTTGGCCATGAGGGCGTTGCGGCGACCGGGATCGAGTTCGCCGAAGACATCGTCGATGAGGATGACGGGGGCTTCCTGCCTCGTCTCGAGGAAGAGGGTGGCCTGGCCGAGTTTCAAGGCGAGGGCGACGGTGCGCTGTTGACCCTCGCTGGCGAACTTGGCGGCCGGCATGCCGTTGATGGTGAGAAGAAGGTCGTCGCGGTGTGGTCCGGCAGCGGTCTGGCGCTTGCGCAGTTCCTCCTCGCGGCGTGACTCGAGGAGGGCGAGGAGGTCGTCGCCGGGGCCGCTCGCGCTCTCGTAGTTCAGGGTGAGGGATTCGCCGGTGCCGCTGATGCGCGACTGGGCGTCGGAGGCCCGGGGTTGCAGGCTCTCGACGAGGACACGCCGGCAGCTCGAGAGGACCTGCCCGTAATCGTGGAGGAGGCGGGAGTAGGCATCGATCTGCGCCCACTTCGGCGAGGCGTCGCGCTTGAGGAGATGGTTGCGCGAACGAAGGGCTTTTTCGTAGGCTTTCAGGGCCTCGCGGTATCCGGGGAAGAGCTGCGAAGCCATGAAATCGAGGAAACGTCGCCGACCCTCCCCGCCGCCCCGCACGAGGGAGAGGTCGTCGTTGGCCATCCACACGACGAGGGCGCTGTGTCGCAGGTAGTTGGCGCCTCCCTTTTGGGCTTCGCCGTCGACGAGGAGGCGGCGTCCCGACTCGCGGTATTGGAGGCGCAGCTCGGAATCGCTCGGGCCTTCGAGTCGGCCACCGACGGCGAAGGCCTTCTCGGAGAAACGGATGCAGTCGGCAAGGTTGGAGGTCCGGGGACTCTGTAACCGCAGGAGGGAGCAGGCGGCCTCGAGGATGGAGGTCTTTCCCTGGGCGTTGTTGCCGTGAAAGAGGGTGATGCCGGGCTCAAGTCCGAGCCGGAGCGACTCGAAGCAACGGAAGTGAGCCAGTTGGAGGGAGCGGAGCACCATGCGAGGCCGCCAATCAACAGGGTCCGATCCGCGAATCAACCCCCTTTGGCGCTTGGAGCCCAGATTCCCGAGCGAAGGTGGGACTCAGCGTTCTCCGGGGGCGGTGCGGCGGCGGTGTTCGCGGTAATAGCGGACGAGGCCTGCGGTGACGCCGTCGGCGTATTCCTGGTAGATGTTTTTCCGGTAAACTCCGTTGATCTCGCGCAATCCCCTGTAGGCCCCTTCCTGCACCCGGGCGTGGGTTTCCTGGTGGTTCATGCAGAAGGGCTCGAAAAACAGCACGGGGCAGAGGAAGACCCGGTTGGCGAGGAGGTTCCGCGCCCAGACGTAGTCGTTGTCGCTCACGGACATGCCGCTGGTACCGTCGTAGGCGAAAGAGGGCAGGCGGGTTTCCTTCCAGAGGGTCCGTGAGACGGTGTCGGCGAGATCGATTTCTTCATAGTAGATCCGCTGCAGGATGCGCAGGATCATTTCCAGTCGGGTGTCGTCCTCGGCCATTTCGGTGGCGGAGTAGCAGCCGTTGACGAGAAGATGGAGATGGTTCGGGGAACGGAAGACCGGCCTGCCGCCTGGCCAGGGGGAGGCGTCGAAGTGGAGGCAGAGTGCGAGATCGGGGCGGATCGAGTCGTTGATGAGGTCGCCCCGAGCGCGGATCTCGCTGGAGATGGCGAACATGGCCTTGGCGGTGCTGGCGATCAGGGCGGGAGAGGGAATCTGGCCTCGCCGGGCGACGTAGGCTCTCGCCTCGTCCTGCAGCGTCTCGACCCTCTCCTTCGTGACGGGGTCGTTCGTTTCCCGGGTCAGGAAGACTTCGGCGCCAAGCAGGGTGAGGTCGCGGCGGAGGATCTTGGCCACTTGGAGAGTCATTTCCCCTTCACGCACCTCGAGGGTGTCCGCCCCGCCCAGTTTGAAGTGCCGGTCATCCCAGGTCACCCATTTCCCCCCGATGTGTCCGGGATCGACGGCGATGCGCAGGCCCTCGAGGGGACGCGTCGAGTTGGCGGGCAGGTCGGCGACTTCGAGCGGGGATTTCCAGTAGTCGGGCCCCCGGTCGGGTAGCGGGGAACCGGTCTTGAAACGCAGGTCGTACCAGCCGGCTTCGGGAAGGTTCGACTGTTTCAGGATCAGAGCCCGGTCGTCCTCGACGCGGATCACGGGATCCGCCTCCTCCGGTTTGCGGGCGTAGCAATGGCGGAGGAGGTGGACAAATTCCTCCCGGGTCATGGTGCCCTGGTAGGGATCGAGACGTGACCAGTCGGGGACCGATCCGAGACGGGCGAGAAAGGGAGGCGGCGTGGGGGGGGGCTCCTCGGCGGCCAGGGATGGAAGTGCCGCGAGAAGAGAACCGGACCAGGTGAGAAGTGCGAAAACCACCCTCAAGTTGGCGTGGGGCGGGGATTCCCTGGAAGTAAAAGTTTTCGGTTTCCTCATTCCCAAAGCGGGCGCACTAAGTGAAGCATGCTGAGGATTCTATTTCTAGGGGATATTGTCGGTGAGCCGGGCCGGAAAGCGGTGATCTCCAGACTCGCCTCGATCCGTGAGGCGGAATCGATCGATTTTGTCATCGCCAACGGGGAGAATGCGGCCGCTGGAAGAGGAATCACCCC
>JAGRPC010000122.1 GCA_020439925.1 Verrucomicrobiia bacterium
TAGTTCGGCATGCGGAAGCGGAGCGCCTCGAACTGGTGCTGGTTCACGGCGTGGTCATCCCAGTTGCCAACGCGTCCGCAGAGGGGACCGCTGAGACTGCTGGTGACGATGTCGACGCCCGCCTCGACGAGACGGCGGGCGAGGAGGAGCTGCTGTCCCCAACGATTGCGGCCGTAGCGGTCGCGGATCGCAGGATCTTCCTTGCTCAGGTCGAAGGCGTCGCGGGTCTGCGGATTCGTCAGCAGGGTCATGGCCTGGGACTCGAACTCGTCGAGAGCCCCGAGTTCGCCCTCCTTGTCGAAGGCGCGCTCGAGCTTGTCGAGGCTCTTGCGCAGGGCAACGCGGTCGCTGAGGCGGCGCGTTTCGGCGGCGTCGGAGAGGCCGATGTTCGGCACGGTGAAGTTGGGTCGGTTCGGATCGTCGCTGACCGAGAAGGGCGCGTAAGCGTCGCCGAGGTAGGCGGGGCCGTTGTATTCGAGAGGCGGATTGACGCCGATGTAGTTCGGGAGCGGGTTGCTGCGCTTGCCCTCCTTCGAGCGCAGGTAGTGAGCCACGGACATCCAGTCCGGCAGGCGCGGCTTGGGTTTGTCGCGCTCGTCGCTGTCGCCCGAAAGCATCTGCATGGAGCCCGCGGGGTGACCGCCGGCCTTCTGGTTCATGGAACGCACGATCGTGAACTTGTCGGCGATCTTCGCGTTCATCGGGAGCAGTTCGGTGAGCTGCATGCCGGGAACCTTGGTGGAAATGGTCTTGAAAGGGCCGCGGTATTCGCTCCCGATCTCGGGCTTCGGATCGTAGGTGTCGACGTGGGATTGTCCGCCCGGCAGCCAGACCATGATGATCGCCTTGCGCTCGGACTTCGGCAGGGCGGCATTGGTCGCCCGCAGTTTCATCAGCGAAGGCCAGGACAGGGTGGCCATCCCGGTGAGGCCGATCTGCATGAAACCGCGGCGGTCGAGGGGACCGGAGCAGCGGAAGGGAGAGGCGGAAGTGGTCATGGCGGGAAAAGGAGGAGAGGAATTGAGGCGTTGAGGAGTTCAGGCCGGACTACTTTGCGGCGAAGGCGGCCAGTTCCTTCCCGTCGGCGCCGCTCCAGATGCGCAGGGTGCTGTCTTCGCCACCGCCGACGAGGGTCGCGCCATTGGCGGTGCAGGCGGCGGCCTGCATGAAATCGGGAAGGCCGGCGATGGACCGGACCTCTCCGCCCTCGTCGTTGACGATGCGGACGCGGTTGTCGCCGGCGGAGGTGACGATCTGGTTCGTCGCGCCGATGAACTGCACGGAGGTGACTTCCTTGGTCCATCCTTCGATTTTTTTCTTCCGCTCGCCGAGAATCATGTCCCAGGAGAGGACGACCCCATCGGCCCCGGCCGAAGCGAGGACTCGTCCGTCGGCGCGGAAGGCGACCCCCATGACGTAGTGGGTGTGACCCTCGAGCAGGTTAACCTGCTTGCCCGTGGCGATCTCGGTGACGCGGGCGATCTTGTCGGCGGCGCCGGAGGCGAGTCGCTTCCCGTCGGGCGAGAAATCGAGGCTCATGACGATGTCGGTGTGGCGGTCTTTCCACGTCGCGGTGGCCTTTCCGGTGGCGACATCGAAGAGGGTCAGGTCTCCGCTTCGAGAGGGTTCACCGCCTCCGGTGGCGAGGAGCTTGCCGTCGGGACTGAACTGCACGGCATTGACGCGATCTGCGAAAAGATGCGGATCCTTGTCCCCTCCGAGGGTGCGCTCAAGGACCCAACGAACGGGAGCGCCAGCGATGCGGCCCTTGCCGTCTGGACCGACGGCGGAAAAGGAGCCGTCCTGGCGCACGGCGAGAGTGGCGTTCGGTGCGGCGGGGCCGGCCTGATCCTCGATCGCGATGCCGGTGGTGACGGCCCAGACGGTGAGGCGTCCGTCGTCGAAGACCGCGGCGGCACGCTGCCCGTCCGGGGAGAAAGCAACGGCCACAGGCTTCGCGGTGGGTTTAGTCAGGGCTGCCTTGGCGGCGGCAAGATCGGCGACCGCCTTTTCCTGGGACTTTTTCGCCGCCTCGATCGCAGCGTTGGCGGCGGTGATGGCAGCCGCGTTCTTCGCCTTGCTCTCGTTGATGCGCTTCACCTCGACCTCTGAGTCCTTGATGTTGTTTTCGGTGGCGGAAACGGCGGCGAGGGCGGAGGTCTCCTTCATCGCGAAGGGAGCCAGTTTCTCCTGGGCGTTCTTGAGCTCCTTCTCGAGGCCTTCGTCGGCTTTGCCGCCGGGAGCGGCCTTGATCTTCGCAAGAACCTCGTCGACGGCCTTCTGGGCGTTGGCTCTCTCGTCCTGCGCGGGCTTCACCGCCTTCTGTTTTTCGGGCAGGACCTTCTTCATCGCGACGATGGCGTCTTGGGCCTTCTTGAGAAGTTCGTCGAGGGCCTTGTTCTGCGCCTCGATGCGGGTGACCTCGGCTTTCTGGAAGGCCTGTTCGAGCGTCTCGCGGGCGACGGTCCACTCGTGCGCGGCGATGTCCTTCACGACCGCGGCGCTGCCGCGCAGCTCGGCAAGGGATTTCGCGGAGGCGGTGTCCCAGACCCTGACAGAACCATCGGCGCAGCCGGTGACAAGCACCTTGCCATCGGCGGAGAGCTGGTGATTCAAAATCGCGACCTTGCCGGTCTCGGCGATCTTCTTGAGGAGGGCCTCGTCGGCGGGCTTCGGATCGGGGGGGGCGGGCGAGTCGGCTGAGACCGTCTCGCGTTTCCAGAGCTTCACTTCGCGGAAGCTGCCACTGGCGAGACGCGTGCCGTCGGGGCTGAAGGCGAGCGACTGGACCATGGCGCGGTGGGCGCCGCCGCTCTTCTCGGCGGAGTCGGTGATCTCGGCAACGAACTGGCGCGTGGCGAGATCGTAGAGGAAAAGCCGGTGGGCGCGCCCACAGACGGCAAAGCGCCCGTCGCGGGTGAGGGCGAGGCTGTAGATGGGATCGATCCCGGGCGAGAGCGCCTTGAAGGTGACCTGGCGCTCCATTTGCTCACCCGCCTTCGCTCCTTGGTCGATCCAGGTCTTGAGAACGGCGATCTCCGCAGTGGTCAGCTTCACCGCGCCGGACTTGTTGTTCGGCGGCGGCATCTCGATGTCGGGCGAATGGACGGAAGCCTCGACGAGAAGGCTCTCGGCGCTCTTGCCGGGAACGATGGAAGGCCCGGAGTCGCCGCCCTTGATCATGAGCTCGGGCGTCTCCATGTTGAGCCCGGCCTTCGCGGTGGTCTTGTTGTGGCAGGCCAGGCAGTTCGACTTCAGGAAGGGATAGACGTCTCGATAGAACTCGGGCTGCTCGACGGCCGCGGCGGAGACCATACCCGCGGCAAGCAAGAAGGCAGAGCCCTGACAAAGCCACCGAATACTGGAGGAGCGGATCTTCATTTCTGCGCAGTCGTCGCGGGAGCAGCGGGCGCCGCCGGGGCTGCCTTCGGCTTCACGGTGACGCGGATGGGAGCGGAGACGTAGATGTCGACGATATCCTTCGGCGCGGCCGCAGTGGTGGCGGCCTTCGCCTTCGCGGTGGCCTTGGCCATCATGGCTTCGGCTTCCTTCTGCTTGTCGGCAGCAGCTTTGGCGGCGGTGGCCATCTCGGATTTTTTCTCCTCGGGAGCATTGGCGGCGTCGCCGGCGAGTTTCTTCGCTTCGGCGGCCATCTTCGCGGCCTCGGCTTCCGCCTTCTTCTTCTCTTCCTCGGCGGCCTTCACGGCCTCGGGATTGTAGGAATACTTCGCCACGGCGCTCCCATAGAAAGCGAGGGTGTAATCTCCGGGAGCGGTCTTGAGGGCGGCAAGATCGAGGACCGCCTCGGCCGTTGCGGCCTTCGCGGGCAACTCGATGTCCTTCACTCCTTCGAATCCCGCCCCATAGGCCTTGAGTTTCATCGAGGTTCCGGAAAACTCACCGCGCCACTCCGCCTTCAGGGGGATCTTCAGGGTCGTGCCTTCCTCCGCCTCCCACACCTTGTCCTCGGCCGCGGAGAGGGAGATGGGCGAAGGTTCCGCATCGGTCACCGAGACGGGCACGTCGGCGAAAAGGCGGGGACTGGGGATCTCCTGCTTTGCGTCCTTCACCGGCCACGCCATGGAGGCGACACGGCAGGGATGGGTCACGTCCTTACCATCGATCTTCGCGTGCCCCGTGATGGTGGCAAGGGAGTGCCCGCTCTTGGCGTTCGCGTCCGCGCTGATGACTAGGTGTCCGACCGACTTGCCGGGGGGGATTCTCAACCCGCTCGCGCTGACTCCGGCGGGAAGCCCCTCCATCCGCAGCTCGATTTCGCCGTCGAATCCGTCGCGGCGCACGGCGAGGACCTCGAAAACCATCGCCCCGCCGGACCGGAGGGAGATGGGTTTGGAGAAGGCGGCCCGGTCACCGTTTCGCAGGGTCATGTGGACGGCCCAGGCGGCGATCGCGAAGTCGGGCTGCGCCTGACGAACGATCAGCCGGTAGACGTTCTGCGGATCGTTGCGGGTTCCGCCGAAGAGGTCGCGTACGGAGAGTCGGTGGAGTCCATCCTCCTTGATCTCGACCTTTCCAAGGACATCGGGGGAGCCGACATCATAAGGAGGACCGTCGTAGGAATAGCCGTTGCTGGAGGTCTTCACCGGGCTGGCGATGTCGTAAAGCTCGGCTACATCGGTTAGGGTCTCGACCTCTCCGTTCTTCGCGACGTGCTGCACGAGGACGAAGGGATCGGTCGGACGCCCGAGGCGCTCGGAGGCGACCTCGACCCACCAGACCTCGCCCTTCTTCGCCTCGAACTCGTAGCAGTCGACGTCGGCGGCGGGGAAAAAGCTCCCGGCGACATCGAGCGGCAGGGTGATCTTCTTCGCTTCCTTCGGCTTGTCGTTCGGCTCGACTTCGGAGGCGGGAGCGTTTGCGGCCAGACCCTCGGGCGGCCACGAGACGGCGCTGACCCGCGAGGTCGAGGGCTGCCGCGGCGCAGGGCCGTCACCCTTCATTTCGCGAAGGGCCAGGCGATAAAAGTGCCGTTCGCCACCCTGGTAGGTGAGGTCGTTCACCTTGATGAGGTAGGCGCCGTCGGCGGGCGGGGTGAAGTCGATGATTCCTCCAGTCCGGTTCACGAGGAGATCGGCTCCCTTTTCGTTGGCGATGATGACAACGGGAGTGAGGCGCGAGTCGATCCCGGTGGCGGCGCAGTCAACCGCAACCCGCTGGCCCTTCTTTCCCTCAAACGCGTAAAAGTCGACGGCACGCTTTGTCATCGTGGCGTTGCAGATCGAATTGAGCGGCAGCTTGAGGGCGGTCTCGACGCTGTTGTTGGCCGCGGAGCGGGTGAGCTCGTCGAGGTTGTTCACGGAGAAGGCGCGGGCCGACGAAATGCCGAGCCGGGAAAGGACACGGGCCTCATGCACCCCCACCGGTGCATCGGGAGCGATGGTGACGAGAAACCGGTTCTCCACCGGCTTGCCGTCGGCTCCGGTGAC
>JAGRPC010000123.1 GCA_020439925.1 Verrucomicrobiia bacterium
AGACCATCGGCGATCGCGGGGTGCGGTTTCTGGGAGTGAAGGCGCTGAACGAACGGGGCTTCTGCGTCGCGTCGGTGGATTACCGACTCTGCACCAAGGACGGTGACATCACCATCCGGGACTGCGTGACTGACGCCAAGGATGCGATGCGTTTTCTCGCAAAGAACGCGGAAACATTCTCACTCGACGCAGATCAAGTCTTCACATGGGGCGATTCGGCCGGTGGTCACCTCGCCCAGATGCTGCTGCTGACGCCGCCGGATTCGTTCCCGGACGATCCCGATCTCGCAGGGGCGAACTATCACCTCGTCGCCGGCGTGTCGTGGTACGGTCCCTGCGATTTCGAGAAGACGGAGCTCTTCAACGGCCCCGGTCAGACCGATGTCCGCGACCGCTTCGGAGCACGCATCGTCAAACCGGGCACCGAGGAGGCGAAAAAACTCGCCGCCTATCGCGAGGTCAGCCCGGTGAATTATTTGAAGGCGGACAGTCCGCCGCTGCTCATGATGCAGGGCGACATGGACACGACGATTCCGATCCATCACGCACGCTACCTGAAGGAACGCGCCGATGCGATCCATGCGCCCGTGGAAGTTTTCATCGTCAAGAACTCCGGCCACAACTGGCGGGAGGCGGGTGGTCCGCTGAGCCCATCGCTCGACGAGGTCGTGCGGACCACTGTGAAATTCCTTGCCGATCATTTGAAGTCAGGGTCGCGCTGATGCGATGGTTTCGATCCCGTCTCCATCACAATCCCATGATCCGCACCTCGATTGTTTCTGCTTTGGCATCGCTCGCGATGCTGTCCGTCCCGCTCACCACCGACGCCATCGCCCGCGAATCCGATGGCAAAGGCGAGGTCACGATCACGGGAGAACTGAAGCAGTGGCACAAGGTCACCCTGACGCTCGACGGCCCTTTCGCGACGGAGCACGACCAGGAACCGAATCCCTTCACCGACCTCGCCTGCAACGTCACCTTCACCCACGAGAGCGGCACCCCGAGCTACACGGTGCCGGGTTACTTCGCAGCGGACGGTGAGGCTGCCAACTCCGGCGCTGATTCGGGCACCCAGTGGCGGGCGCACCTGTCTCCGGATCAAACCGGCGTTTGGAATTACGCAATCTCCTTCAAGGCTGGCAAGAATGCCGCGCTCGAAGGGGGCGGCAAAGCCCTCGATCCCTTCGACGGCGTGAAGGGCAGCTTCACCATCGGCGAGACCGACAAGACGGGCCGCGACTTCCGCTCGAAGGGCCGCCTGGACTATGTCGGGAAACACCACCTCCAGTTCGCCGGATCGAAGGAGTATTTTCTCAAAGCCGGACCGGACGCGCCGGAGACGCTTCTGGGTTACGCCGACTTCGACAACACCCATGCGAGCAACTCGAAAAAAGTGCCGCTGAAGACCTGGCAGCCCCACCTCGGCGACTGGAAGAAAGGCGACCCCGTGTGGAAGGATGGCAAGGGCAAGGGCCTCGTCGGCGCGCTGAACTACCTCGCGGGGAAGGGCGTGAACGCCTTCTCCTTCCTCACCTACAACGCCGCGGGAGATGGCGACAATGTGTGGCCCTTCGTCGAGCGGGACGCCACGCTCCACTATGACTGCTCCAAGCTCGATCAATGGGGCATCGTCTTCGATCACGCAACCACCCTCGGCCTCTACCTGCATTTCAAACTCCAGGAAAACGAGATGGACGACAACCGGGCGGGCTCGAAGCGCACCGAGAAGGGCATTCCCGAGTCCCTCGACGGCGGCAAACTCGGCAGCGAGCGCAAACTCTACTGCCGCGAACTCATCGCCCGCTTCGGACATGCCCTGGCCCTGAACTGGAACATCGGAGAGGAGAACACGCAGAGCACCGAGGAGGTCCGCGACATGGTACGATACCTCCACGACACCGACCCCTATCATCACCCCATCGTTCTCCACACTTTCCCACCGGAGCAGGACGAGGTTTACACGCCCCTGTTAGGAGACCAATCCCTGCTGACCGGCGTCTCCCTGCAGAACCCGTGGAAGGCGGCCCACCAGCGAACCCTTCACTGGATCCGCGAGTCGGACCGGGCCGACCGCCCCTGGGTCGTCGCGAACGACGAACAGAATCCCGCCGGCCTCGGCGTGCCACCCGATCCCGGCTACAAAGGCCACGACGGGATCGCCGTGGAGAGGGACAAAAAGAAGGAGGACGCGAAGACCGGCGATGTGAAGTCCGATCCCTACACCCTTCACGACATTCGCAAACTCTGCCTCTGGGGCACCCTGATGGCGGGTGGAGCCGGCGTGGAGTATTACTTCGGCTACGCCCTGCCGGAGAACGACCTGATCTGCGAAGACTGGCGCAGCCGCGATCGGAGCTGGGATTACTGCCGCATCGCCCTCGACTTTTTCCGGGATGAAAAGATCCCGTTTCAGGACATGAGCAATGCCGACGAGCTCATCGGCAATGCGAAGAACGGGAACGACAAGTTCTGTCTCGCGAAGGCGGGTGAGCTCTATCTCGTCTATCTCCCATCAGGCGGATCCACCGAACTCGACCTTTCCGCCATGAATAGTGAAGCGACGGTTCAATGGTTCAATCCGCGTGAAGGAGGTGACTTGAGCGCTCCGACTCCGCTCGAGACCGGTCCATCCGTCACGCTCCGAGCACCCGATGAGGAGGACTGGCTTGCGGTGGTGCGGAAGCGATAAAGAAATCTGTTAACCTTTCCCGCCCCGGCTCCATTTACCGGGCGTGAAACCCTCTTCGATCCTCCACCTGACCCTGTCGTTAACGACCCTGTTGACTGCGGTCGCTGACGCCGCCGACGCGGAACGGGAATTCAGCCTCAAGGTGCTGCCCTTGCTGAAGGCCAAATGCTTCGCCTGCCACGGCGACGATCCAAAGAAGATCAAAGGCGATCTCAATCTCCTGAACCGCGAGGGCATGCTGGCGGGAGGAGAGAATTCATCGAGCGTCCTCGTGCCGGGCAAGGCTTCGGAAAGCGATCTCTTTCTCTCGGTGACGTGGGAGGATCCCGGCCTGGAAATGCCTCCGAAAGAGAACGACCGGCTCACCGCGGAGCAGGTCGATCTGCTGCGACGATGGATCGATGCCGGTGCCCCCTGGCCGGACGAAGCCGCTCAGAAGCGCCATCGAGAGGAAGCCTGGTCGGTGAAGGAAACCGACGAAGGAGTCATCCTCAAGACGAGCGGAGGCCTCGCCGACGAGTGGACCTATCGCCGCTACCAGCCGGAGGACGTGTGGGCTTTCCGACCCGTTCAAAAGCCGCAGGAGGGTGCCTCCATCGACGCCTTCATCCGGGCGAAGCTTTCCGAAGCCGGTTTCGATCCAGCACCCGAAGCCGAACCCCGTGTCCTGATCCGAAGGGCCACCTTTGACCTGATCGGCCTGCCGCCGACGCCGGAGGAAGTGGAGACCTTTCTCACCGCCTGGGAAAAGGATCGTGAAAAAGCCTGGGAGGGGCTGATCGATCGCCTCCTTGCCAGCCCGCACTACGGAGAGCGCTGGGCGCAGCACTGGTTCGACGTGGTGCGCTACGCCGACACGGGAGGCATGGCGAACGATTACGAGCGCTCCAACCTCTGGCGCTACCGTGACTGGGTCATCGAGGCCTTCAACGACGACATGCCCTACAATCAGTTCGTGCGTGAACAGCTGGCCGGTGATGAACTGGCTGACCGGTCCGCGCTGGAACGGGTGGGCGACGGGAAAAAACTCGCTCAGGTCCGATCGAAGGGGGATTACACCGATGACGAGGCCCGACAGATCGTGGCCACCGGATTCCTCCGCCTCGGCCCCTGGGACAATGCCATGATCACCGACGAGGAGGCGCGGCAGATCTACCTCGACGATCTCGTCAATGCGGTGGGACAGACCTTTCTCGCCACGACGATGCGCTGCTTCAAATGCCACGATCACAAGTTCGATCCGCTTCCGACGCGCGATTATTACCGGATGTATGCCTCCCTCGCCGGCACACAGATGGCGGAGCGCCCGTTGCGTTTCACCGAGGGAGAAAACCGGGAGGGATTCGACAAGAACCGGGCCTTCGTCCAGCGCATGCTCGACTTTGCCCGCGGAGAGAAGAACCAGCTCGTCTCCCGGCGCGAGGAGGCGGCGAAGCAATGGTATGCCGAGCACAATCTGCCCTACAAGGACAATGACGCGCGCAAGGACGACCCGGATGAGAAGAAGCCGCCGCGCAACGTCGGCCTGGACTATGTCGCGGAAGGCCAGCTCAAGGTGCGCGAGCAGGACGAGTGGATCTGGGAACGCACCCTGGAGCGATTCGAGCCGATGGTGCAGGGCGTCTATGACGGACCGAATCCGAAGCTCAACTTCAAGAGTGCACGCAAGCTGCGCATGCCGCAGGTCATCGACGCGTCCTGGACACCGGAGAGTTTCATCTACTCCGGCGGTTCGCTCTCGGCACCGGGAGAACGGGTGCAACCGGGCGTGCTCAGCGCCCTGAATCTGAGCGTCGAAGGTTCCCGCTCCGACCCCTTTCTCATTTCGGAAAGGGTGGACCAGCGGCGACTCGACCTCGCCAACTGGATCGCACACCCTGACAATCCGCTCACGACCCGCGCCATCGTCAACCGGGTCTGGCAGCACCACTTCGGCAAACCGATCGCCGGCAACCCGAACAACTTCGGAGCGAAGGGTGCCAAACCCACGCATCCCGAACTGCTCGACTTCCTCGCCGACGACTTCGTGAAGCACGGATGGACCCTGAAGCGGCTGCACAAGCTCATCATGCTGTCCGATGCCTACCGCATGGCGGCCCGGAATTCCGCGGCGGATCAACTGAAGGAGAAGGATCCGAACAACGATCTCCTCGCCTTCTTTCCAACCCGCCGACTCACCGCCGAGGAAATGCGCGATGCCATGCTGCGGATCACCGGAGAGTTGAATCCCGCGCCCGGTGGACTGCCGGCCTTCCCGGAGATCAACCTGGAGGTCGCCCTGCAACCGCGCATGATCCAGTTCTCCCTCGCTCCTTCCTACCAGCCCTCGCTCACGCCCGCGGAGCGCAATCGCCGCAGCGTCTATGCCTACCGGGTCCGGGGTCAAGCCGATCCCTTCATGGAGGTCTTCAACAAGCCCGGTCCGAATGAATCCTGCGAGAACCGCGACGCCGCCGCCGTCTCGCCGCAAGCCTTCACCCTGCTCAACAGCGAGATGATGACCGACCGCAGCATCGCCTTTGCCCTGCGGGTCGGGAAGGAAGAGACGACTCCCGAAGCGCAAATCGATCGCGCCTTTCAACTCGCCTTCGGACGCGACGCCTCGACGGAAGAACGCGAACGTCTCGTCCCATACCTCAGAGCGATGAAGGATTACCATGCCGGAGTCCAACCCAAGCCGGTGAGTTACCCGACAACAATCACGCGCTCGCTGGTCGAGGAGTTCTCCGGCA
Source organism: Verrucomicrobiia bacterium (assembly GCA_020439925.1). Classification (GTDB taxonomy): domain Bacteria; phylum Verrucomicrobiota; class Verrucomicrobiia; order Verrucomicrobiales; family DEV007; genus Arctic95D-9. The sequence goes on from JAGRPC010000123.1 coordinate 5,422, forward strand.
AGACCTTCGAATACGAGGAGATCCTCCCGGCCTTCGAACACTACACACCCGACACGAAGGCTTCGGATGTCGATGCCGAAACCCGAGCCCTTGCCGACGTCTGCCTGCTCCTGCTCAACAGCCACGAGTTCATTTATCTCAACTGATCCAAAGCCATGACCAGCTCCCTTTGCTCGCGCCCGTTTTCAGGTCCGATGTC
>JAGRPC010000124.1 GCA_020439925.1 Verrucomicrobiia bacterium
TCACGAGGGGCTCCTTCGGGGCGGGGCCGGTCGCCATCGCGGGGGCCACCCTCAGGGCGAGGGCCACCCTCACCATGCGGAGGACGCATGGGGTTCCCGATACGGACATCACGGATACCGACATCCTTGAGTGCGTCGACCACTTCGTTCACCTGGAAAAACGGAATTTGTCCCTCAGCAGAAACAACGGCACTGCGAGCTTCGAGCTTGGAGAATTCACCCCGCAGGTGAGCCATCGGAATGAGGCGATCCCCGAGGCGCACTCCGTCACGCACCACGAACAAAGCCACTTCACCAGGATGCGGGCCGGGCCGATCGCCCTCGCGAGGGCGATCCCCTTCGCGCCGCTCCCCCTCCCGGCCACGTCCCTCTTCGCGGGGGCGCTCGCCTTCACGACGTTCCCCCTCCCGGCCACGTCCCTCTTCGCGAGGACGTTCACGATCCCCTTCCCGGGGCCGGTCTCCTTCGCGAGAAGGACGTTCGTCTGCTGTGGCCGAGCCAAAGGACACGGCCATGATCCCGGCGAGGCCGGGGACAAGCAAGGCATTGAGCCAGGCGTTTCTTCGAGTGGGGTTTGTAATCATGAGGATGCGCTGTCGCAGGGTAGGATGGTTTCGGACACAAGGCGCCACCCCTGCGGTGGCGGGTGCCGGTAGAAATTCACGCTGCACCCTCAGGAGAGTGCGACCGTAGTTGATTCGCTCTTCCGGCTTCATCCGGGAAAGAGTGAGGGCATCGCAACGCATCTCACGATCCGCTTGAAATCGGTAGACGGCAATCCAGACGAGCGGGTTGAACCAGTGAACCGCGTTGACCGCCGCCGCGAGCCAATTGAGGAGAATATCCCGGTGACGGATGTGCTCAAGTTCGTGCATGAGCACGTGCCGCAGGACCTCCTCGTCAAAGCGTTCCTCCCAGTCTCGAGGAAGAACCAGGCACGTTTCCTTCACGCCATAAACCGCGGGAGTGGCACCTTCAGGACCCAGCATCACTCGAAATTCCCGACGAAGATTGAGTTCGGCAGCGACCCTTCGAACCAAGCCGAGAAGCCGTGAACTCCGGCACGAAACGAGTTTTCCGGAGTGCGTGAAAACATGATGTTTCCACCACAAACCCGACAGAAAGAAGACAAATCCGGCAGTCCAAAGGATCGACAACCATGCGACCACGGGAATCTCCTTTTTGACCTCGAATGGATCGTCGGATGTAACCTCGGTTACGGCAGGCATGACCGAAGAGGAAAGGTCGGTCGTCCCCAATCCACCTGCCTCGACCTGGGAAATCTCGTACCACCAGTTTCCGAAACCGGGCACATGGGGGAAGAAAGCCGGAACAAGAAGTTTCAAACCGACCACCGACCAGAGGACCACCCGCCACCGCGGCGTCAGTCGTCCTCCCAGCAGCCAGCTCAGACCCAATACGGTCAGAATAAGAACCGAACCCTCCAGGGTTGTTCGCAGGAGCCAGGTATTAGCGGAATCGATCCAATCGTTCATCGTTCAATCAGGGTTAGTCGGGGATTTTCCCTGACGCTTTTCCGCCTCGTCGAGGAGCCGCCGCAGTTCCTCGATTTCCTCTCCATCGATCCTTTCGTTCTCGACCATCCCGGCCAGAAACGGAACGAGACGCCCGTCGAAAACCCTTCCAAGAAAAGACCGGCTTTCGTCGAGCTGGCATTCCGCTTGGGAATAGGCGGGACCGTATCGAAACTCTCTTCCCACCTCCTCCACCGAAAGAGCCCCCTTGTTGACGAGCCGACGAATCAGGGTCTGCACCGTCCTCGGCTTCCAATCCGACTCGCTTTCCAAAGCCTCGACCACTTCCCGCAATCCGGCCGGCCCCTTCTCCCAGAAGACGTTCATCACCTTCCATTCGGCGTCCGAAATGCTCGGGGGAGTGTCGTGGGTCTGGCTCATCGATGTCTTTCCGGATTACGTTCGTAATCTTTAGATGACAGTTGTAATCCAGTCAAATAGAAAACCGTGTTTTTCGAAAACCCCGTGAGTCGTCATCAGTTTCCTGCAATTCGTGGGCTACCCGAAGGATTCTCATTCTTTCCCCCCCTCGAGATTCCCTTTGGAGAAGAAGCCGCGGAACACGAGGTGCTTTGCCAAGGTCCAGAGTATGCCCGCGAGGAGATAGGCAACACCGGCCAAGAGTACCGGATCGAGCTTCCACCGGTAGAACACGAGCGCCGCCGAGGTTCCCCCCAGGACAAAGGCGGCAGTGAGAACTCCGGGAACGGCGATTTTCCAGAAGGGAACACGAATGCCCCGCAAACGCATCCCGAAGTGAGTTCCAAAATCGGTGATCAGTCCAGTGAGATGGGTCGTTCTCAAAATCATCCCCCGGTAGCGCGTTGCCAGGGAGTTCTGGATTCCACAGGCGAAGGCGGCGAGGGCGATCGCCGGGATCGGCGAAGCCGCCTCGGTGACATGAGAAAGGAGAAAAAGCACTCCGATACCCGACACGGTGCGTCCGTAAGGTCTCGCAAAGTCGAGATCCGGTTGGTGAATGAGTAGCCCGGAAACCAGCGCTCCCATTGCAAAGGCCAACGCAGCGGCCACGACCCGGAGCAGTTCCGGCAGGATCTCCGGAGAATTCCTCGCCAGATCGATGGAGATCCGGGAAATATCTCCGGTGAGGTGACTCACGGAAGTCCCTGTCTCCAGGAGAAGCCCTGCATTCGCGAAAGCTGCGCCGAAAGCAAGACAACATCCGCCCGACAGAATCACCGTCTGGAATCGCATGTCCGGACGATCCTCCAGGAAAGACTTTTCCGCAGAGAAAAAAAGGCTCCGCGGAGTTTTCACCGCGGAGCCTTCCGGAAACGGGAACTCAGTCCGGCGATCACTTGGGCTGTTCCGCCGGGGCCGCAGGAGCGGCGGGAGCGTCGGCGGCAGGAGCAGGGGCCTCAGCTGCGGGAGCGGCACCGCCTTCGGGCGCTTTCTCACAACTGACAAGGCCGAAGCCGAGAGTGAAAACCAGGGTGGCTAGAGAGATACGGATGATGTTCATAATGAGGGACCCACAGGGTTGATGAAATGGGTCGGTATTCTTTTAAGCAAAAACTTCGCGGTGGGCAATCCCCTGTTGCGGTCAATTTTTCCTCATCGGTGCCGTTTCCGGTGCCAAACGCACGGATCACCCGTCTCACAAGTCGAGAACCCGATCCATCCGAGAAGCAACGTCGGCCAGATAGGCCCAGTCACCTCCCGCCACCTCCGCGGCCGCCCATCCCGTGTAGTGGATTTTCGCAAGCTCGCTACGAACGGCAGCCCAGTTGATACTCCCCTCTCCGAGCGGCACGTCGAATCCCTTCCCCATGCCCTCGCTCATCGCCTTCTTGAGGTCGTATTCCTTGATGTCGAGCTTCTTTGATCGCGTGCCGAGGATTTCGGCCCAATGCTCGGCAACTCCCCAGCGCACCATGTTTCCTACGTCGAAATGAACCTGGACGAAAGGATGGCCGATCTCGTCGATGAAGCGAGCCATGTCGAAAGGGCTGATGAGGAAGGTCGCCCAGACATTCTCAACCAGCATCTTGACTCCCTGCTTTTCCGCATGGGGAGCGGCTTCGCGAAAGAGATCCCGCCAGTGGTCCCACTGCGGCTGGATCGATTGCTTCTGGTCGTAGCGGGCCACCACCAGCATGGAGTCGCCGCCCAAGCTCTTGGTGAGATCGATACCTCCCGCAAGATCATCGGCGCTGGCCCCCACGGTCCCGTCGATGACCAGTCCCGTCTCCCGGCTGGCCGCGACCCACTCCTCCACTCGATCGGAAGGGACCTCACTGACCCGGGGTTCCACGCCTTCGAATCCGCACTCCCGCAACTTCCTGAATACCTCGACCACGGGAAGCTTGTCCCGCTCCTTGATCATGCTCCACTTCAGCGATTTCCGGATCTTTCCGGCAAACTCGCGTTTTCGCGAAGCCTCGTCGGCGGCGTTTGCGAGATCCGTTCCGGCAACCGCGGCTCCGAGAGCCAGGCCGCCCATTTGGAGAAGATGGCGTCGTTCCATTGCCGGACGAGGCTAGCGGATTTCCCGCCCATGGGAAGCCCGCAACCGCGCCTCACGCAATGAGATCCTCGATGACCCGGCCACCGAACTGGCTGAGTTGCTTGAAACGCCCGCCGTGGTAATAGGTCAGCTTGTTGTCGTCGAGTCCAAGCAAGCGCAGCAGGGTCACATGAAAATCCCGCACGTGCGCTTTGCCCTCGACGGCCTCCATCCCGAGTTCATCGGTCGCGCCGACCGTGTGCCCGGCCTTGCACCCCCCTCCCGCGAGCCAGATCGTCATGGCGTTGGGATTGTGATCGCGCCCGTAGGCGGTGCCTCCGCGAACCCCATTGTCCGGCGTACGGCCGAATTCGCCGCACCACACAATCAGAGTCGAATCGAGCAGCCCGCGCTCCCTGAGATCCGCGATAAGTGCGGCGATGGGCTGGTCCACGCCTGCCACGAGGTTTCCGTGGGCGCGCTCGATGTAGTCGTGGCTGTCCCACGAACCGTGATAGAGTTGCACGAACCGCACGCCCTTTTCCACGAGCTTGCGGGCGAGCAGGCACTTCCGTCCGAAAGCGTCGGTCGTATCGCGACCGATGCCGTAAGCCTCCTTCGTCCGTTCGTTTTCCTTCGAGAGATCAAGCGTCTCGGGAACCTGCATCTGCATGCGGAAGGCAAGTTCGTAGCTGTCCATGCGCGCGCTCAGTTCGGCATGGTCGGGATGTTCCTCCGCGTGCCCCGCGTTGAGGGAGGCAATGAGATCGAGATTCTTTCGCTGGTGCTCCCGCGTCACGCCGGCGGGCGGCGTGAGATCCAGAATGGGAGAACCCTTCGGACGCAGCGGCGTTCCCTGGTAGTGGGCCGGCAGATACCCGTTGCTCCAGTTCGCCGCGCCTCCCTGAGGGTAACTGACCTCGGGCAAAACAATGAAACCGGGCAGGTCCTGGTTCACCGATCCGAGCCCGTAATTCACCCAGGCACCGATGCCGGGGTCCCCTCCGAAGCGGTTCCCGGTATTCATCTGGTACATCGCCGTGGGATGGTTGACGCTGTCCACCGTACAACCCCGGAAAAAACAGATCTCATCGGCGACTTTCGCGAGGTGCGACCAGTTCTCCGCCAGGTCCGCCCCGCTCTGACCGGCCTTGATGAATTTGAAGGGACTGCGCACGTAGTATCGCTTCCCGCTCTCCATCGCCGACTTCTGCCTGCCCTCGCGAACGAATTCCTTGAGGTGCATTTTCTCGAGCATCGGCTTCGGGTCGAAGGTGTCGATATGCGAAGGTCCCCCCTCCATCATCAGGAAAATGACGTGTTTGGCCTTCGCCTCCGGAAAATGCCCGATCTTCGGGGCGAGCGGTCCGGCCTTTGCCTTCTCGCTGGCGAGCAGCGCGCTGAAGGCAACGCTCCCGAGGGAGGCGCCCAGCCCGTAGACAAAATCCCGTCGCGTGGGCAGATGCAGGGTGCGGGCTCCGGCACAGGGAAAATAAGCTCGGGACATGGCTGACCTGGGTTCAGTAGACATAGATGAATTCGTTCGCATTCAGCAAAGCCAGGCACACATCCGCAAGGGCCCGGGTCCTCACATCACAATCCACCGCCTGCAGATCGGGTACGAAGTCCGCGTAGGCGTGGAGCTTTTCGTCGAAGGAAAACTTCTCGCCGGTGTTTTCTTCGACGGCCTCGCGGCGAACGGTGAGGGGAGGCTCGAATTCCGGGTAGACCGCCCTTTCCTGCACCGGCATCATCGATCGCCAGTGCCCGAGGCACGTTTCGAGTTCGCTCGTCCCGGGTTCACGCCCCAGCACCAACAGGAAAGCCTGGCGAACGGCCTCTTCATCGCTTGTCTTAATGTCGAGGACCCGCTTTGCAAGGGCCAGCGCCCGTGCCTGGCTCGCCTGACTGTTGAAAAGGGCAAAGACCTGAGGCGTTACCGTGCTTGCCTCGCGCCTCTCGCAGGAGAAATCGGGTGCCGGCGCATTGAAGACCTCCAGCATGGGATCGGACTGTCCCCGAAGCTTGAGCGCGTAGAGAGAGCGTCGATGCCTCTGTTCCGGTTTCGGGTTCGGAACCCAGGCCGCCGCAAAAGTTCCCATGACCTGCCGGGGCTGCATCGCCGCCTCGAGATTGATCTCGGGCCGGTTCGGGATTCCCCCCAGGGTCCGGTTCAGTTCTCCCGTCGCCGCCAGCATCGCGTCCCGCAGTTCCTCGGCACTCAATCTCCGCGGCTTGAACATCGCGTAACACTTTTCCAACTCCTCCCTGCTCAACTTGGAAGCCGGAACCTGAAACCCGGAACTCCTCCGATACGCATCGGACGTCATGATGACCCGGTGCAGTTTCTTGAAGTTCCAGCCCGATTCGACAAAGGTCGCCGCAAGCCAATCGAGCAGTTCCGGGTGGGTCGGCCTTTTCCCGGTGCTGCCGAAGTTGTTGGGATTGCCCGCGAGCGGCTCACCGAAATGCCACATCCAGACGCGGTTCACGATGGCCCTTGACGTCAGCGGATTGTCAGGATCCGCGACCCAGTCCGCGAAGGCGGCGCGCCGTCCTGCCGGGACCTCCGGCAGGGCGGCCTCCAGTTCCGCCGTGGCGCTCAGCACCGAGAGCACTCCCGGTTTCACCTTCGGTCCGTCCGCAAAGGGGTCCCCCCCGGTGAGGATGCAGGTCTGCTCGAGTTCGCCTGCGTCCATCGGCGCTTTCGGCATCCGGACCGGCGCATTGACCGATTTCACGTCCGGCGTCGCACCGGTGTAGACGGCGAGAGCGAAGGGTTCATAACGATCCATCTCCCAGCGAAGTCGCTCCAGGCCCTTGCGGGCGACCCGCTCCATCCCGAACTGCTCCGGCGTGAAGCCGACGAGCTTGGGCGGAAACTCGTCCTCCGGCACTCCCGCCTTCATCATCGCGCTGCGAGCCGACCCGAAGACATCGGAGAAATCCCGTGTCCTTCCTCCCCTCTCCTGGCCCGGATTTCTTTCCGCCTGCGCCACCGCGGCGTTCCAATTGGACGGGTCCTTCCCATTCTCCCGGAACCAACCCTGTGCATTCTCCAACATTACCCTGTCGAGGGCGGCAAGGGCAGCGCGATATTCCTCCCGCTTCTTCTCGAGGTAGGCACGCTCCTCGAATCCGCCGCGGTTTTCGTCCGCCAGGAAAGGAGCGCTGCGTTCCGCAATCTGAGTCGTCGCAAACACCGCCTGGATCGAATAGTAGTCGAGGGTCGGAATCGGATCGAACTTGTG
>JAGRPC010000125.1 GCA_020439925.1 Verrucomicrobiia bacterium
GGTGCTGGGCGAGGTCGATGATGAAGAGGCTGATGTTGTTCCGCAGGGGTTCCAACCCGATGCGGGTGTTGCCGTAAACGTCCACCTTCCCGATCTCAAGGTAGCGTCCGAAGGTCTTGAGAACACTGAAGTTCTTGGGAATGAAGTCCCCGGCCAGGGAGTTGAGAACGGCGTCGATCCCCTCCCCGTTCGTGATCTCCATGATGTCGTCCGCAAATTTCAGTGTCCGAGAATCGAGAACATGATGCACGCCCATGTCCTTGAGAAGCTGCCGCTTCTCGGGGCTGCCGGCGGTGGCGAAGATCGTGAGACCGAGGTGCTTTGCGATCTGGATCGCGGCCTGCCCCACCCCGCCGGTGCCGGCATGGATGAGGATGCTCTCTCCCGGCTCCATGCGGGCGAGTTCGTTGATGGCGTAGTGCGAAGTCAGGAAGACCGTGGGCAGGGTCGCCGCTTCGACAAAGGTCATCGTGTCGGGTTTCCGGAAAACCATGTTCCGATGGACCGTGACGTGGCTGCGGAAGCAGTAGGGGGCCATCCCGACGACATCGTCCCCGGGCTTGAGGTCTTTGACGGCCGAACCGACGCGGATGATGGTGCCTGAGAAATCGTCACCGAACCATTTCAGGTCGACAGGTTGACCCGGGTAGATCCCGAGCGCCTTCATGACATCGCGGAAGTTGATGCCGCCCGCCTTGACCAAGACCTCGATTTCGTCGGCTTCAGGTTCCCTGCGGGCAGTCTCGTTGAGGGAAAGATGCGTGAGGATGCCCGGCTTGTCGATCTGGAGACGATAGGGCGTGATGGAGCCGTCCCCGTGCACCGCATTCCGGCGGCGCGGCGGCAGATCCTCCGACTTCACCCGGTGAACACGGCGGACATGACGACCATTTCCGCGGAACGCCACTTCGTGTTCCCGCCCGGCTAGACGGATCTCGGAAACAAGATCCTCGATTTCGTGGGCATTGTCTGCCGGATCGAGATCGATCTGGGTCCAGAGAAAATCAGGCTGCTCGTTGTTCGCCACTCGAAGAAGTCCAGTGAGAGGAACCGAGGCCAGTCCGGGAAGCGAATCGCCCGGATGGACCGGCAGGGCTCCTCGGGTGAGGAAAAAGACGCGAGGACGCTTCGACCACTCCCGTTCCACGATGGACTTGAAGAGTTGGTGGGCAAATCGAACACCCGTGTCCTGAGCGGTGTTCAGCGTCTCGGCATCCAGCGCCGAGGCGTCCGGATGATCGAGGGAAAGCGTGTGCACGAGGGCACGAACCACCCCGCCTTCCGCGGCAATCTCTTCAATGGCGGTTTCGATCTCTCCGATCGTCTTCCCGACAAAACGAACGACGGTTGTCTCGGAGGCAAGACCCTCACCCAGCTTCTTGCCAAGGCCCGAGGCGTCGGAAGTAATGAGAACGATCTCTTCGGCGACGGGCGACGAGGCGGCGGGCGCGGTAACATCAGCATCCTCTTCCATCGAGGGCTCGACTGGCTCGGGCGCACGGGCGACCAGGCAGGCCTGCTGGTCTTCTTTCGGGTTTGGAGAACTGATGAAGCTCGTCACCCCACGATAGCCGAGGTCACCCAGCAGGGACTCCCACTCGCTCCGGCTGAGAAGCGCGGATCGCTGACGCAGGTCGCTGTCGCTGAACCGCCACCATCCGCCCAGGAGGCCGAAGACGTTGTCGAGAGCCGCACGACGCCAGGTCACCTCGAGGAACATGAGAATACCGTCCGGCGCGAGGCAGCGGCGCAGGTTGCCCAGCGTTGCCTTGAGGTCGGCGGTGGCGTGAATCACGTTGGACGCGATGACGAGATCGAAATGATGCGGCTCGAAGCCCTGGGCTTCCGGATCCTTCTCGCAGTCAAAGAGCTTGTATTCGACGAAGGGGAACTTCTCCTCGAAGCGATCCTGCGCCGACTGCAAGAAAGTCGGACCATTGTCGGAGAACACGTATTCGGTGCGATCCGAGGGGAAAACAGTGAGGATCTGTCCGGTGAGCGAGCCCGTCCCGGCGCCGACTTCGAGGACTCGCAAGGCACGGCGTTCCGGCAGATTGGCAACGGCGCGGGCAAGAGCCAGGCGGATCTGCTCGTTGATCACGGGAAAGTCGGCCCCCTCGCGGTAGAACCGCTCCATGACACGGGACGATCCCTGCGGGAAAAGCACTTCCAGCGGATCGGTTTCCCCGCACAGCACACCGGCGAGATTGGGACCGGAAAGGCGCTGCAACTCCGCTTCCGAGGCGAATTCGGGCATTTCCCTGGCGAGCCGATCGACCCACTTCAGCGCGTCCTCGCGAACCGGAACTTCAACGACCTCCCAAACATCATCGCCGAGAGCCTTGAGGAAGCCGCCTTCGGTGAGGGCGGTGAGTTGTCCGAAAACCAACTTGCGATGGTGGTCCGCGATCATGAGATCGCCCATCAATCCGTCGACCGTGACCTTCTGCCCGATTTCGGGTGTCCACCCGAGATCGAGGAAAGCGTTGACGATGAACTGCCGCGAGAGTTCCTCCATCGCGGGAAGAAACTTCCCGTAGTGATTGGCGAGACCACGGGCATCATAGAGGGTCGAAAGACCCTCGTTGGCCGCCTCAACGAGGTCGGAAGGTTCCGGCAAATTCGCCGATCCGGATTCCCGGGTGCCTTTGAGCCGCAGGTTCTCCCAGGTCGCCTGGTAGAGACATTTCTCGAGTTCGTCGGAACTGTTCTGTTCGACCCGGTCGGCGCGGAAGCCGTAGATCTCCGCCACGAGACGGCCGCTGTCGTCGTAAACCTTGATGTCGGCGATGATATATTCGCGATCGTTGTCCGAGTTCACCTTCGCATGCCCCCAGAGACGGAGCGGCGGCTTGTCGGTGTAGAGACGAATGCTGCGAATGGCGGCCGGCAGATAGAAATAGTCGGTCGCGAGGGCTCCGTCCGGTATCACCTGACCACCCTTCACGGTGTGGAAACAGGCATCGAGAACGGCCGGATGGAAATGATGATCCGGAATGGTGTCCTTGAGGCCCTCCGGAGCGACGATCTCGGCGAGGGCTTCGCCGTCCTTCCTCCAGACATTCTCCAGATGCTGGAAGAGCGGACGGAACTGGTAGCCGGCCTCGGCGTAATCGTCGTAATACTCCTCGTGGGTGAAATGGCGAGGCAGGCCCGCCTTGATCGCATTGAGATCCACCGCATCCGCCGAAGGCATCGGCAATTTTCGGAGAACTCCCTGGGAATTGAGATCCCAGTCCTTGTATTCGCCCGTCGAACTGAAAATCTGGAAGATCTTCGTCGCCGGATCAAAGACCACCTCGACGGTGGGAACTTTCTCGGCGGAGACGAAGAGAGCCTTCTTCATCTCCAGTTCCTCGACAGCGTAGTTCTCCCCGGGGAAGAGCTTGCGGGCGATGGCCAGACCAATCTCGCCATAACCGGCCGCAGGGAACACGACGCTGTCCCAGAAGCGGTGGTCGTCGAGCCAGGTGAAATAGCGCGGATCGAGGTCAAATCGCCACGTTGGTTTCGGAGCGGTCTGCGCCAGACCAAGCAACGGGTGCTCAATAGGCGCACAACGCAGGTAATGGCCCTCGGCCGATTCGAGCCAGAATCGCTCACGCTGCCAGGCGTAGGTGGGAAGTTTGACATCGGCCCCGGAAGCCTGGTTCACCGTCGCCCAATCGAGCGTATACCCGTGGAGATGCAGTCGGGCGAGATTGCCCATCATTTCCTCGGATTCGTCGGTCTTGCGTTTGAGGCTGGAGAAATAGAATCCCTTCCGGCTCTGCTCGGAAAGACACTCCATGATGGGGTTCTGAAGGGCCGGGTGCGGCCCTACTTCGAGGAACGAATCCTCTCCGGAACGGATCAGGCTGGCGATGGCCGGGGCGAACAGGACCGCTTCGCGCACGTTCTGCCACCAGTAGTTGGCATCGAGCTTGGTTCCCTCGCAGACGCCGCCCGTTACCGTGGAGATGTAAGGAACCGAGGTGGGGAGCGGTTGGATGTCCTTGAGCACCTCGAGCAATTCCTCGCGGATGGGCTCCATCTGGTGGGTGTGGAACGCGTAATCGATCCGCAGCCAGCGGACAAATTTCCCCTGGGCCTCGAGACCCGCCACGACTTCTTCGAGCGGTGCGGTATCTCCGGCCAAGGTAACCATTCCCGGGCTGTTGATCACCGCCACCTGGACCTGGTCCTCTTTACCCGCGATCGCCTTGCGTGCCTCAGCCTGGGAAAGACCGACCGCGACCATGCGGCCCCTGCCGCCGGTCATGTCCTGCAGCCGCGAACGGTGATAGATGACTTTGACCGCGTCGGAAAGCGTGTAGGCTCCGGCAACGTAGGCAGCAGCGACTTCCCCGACGGAGTGCCCCACCACTTTGGCCGGTCGGATGCCCCAGGATTTCCAAAGTTCCGTCAGCGCCACCTGGAGTCCAAAGATGGCCGGTTGGGCGATGTTCGTCCGATTGATCTGCGAGGAGGCCTCGTCCCGGGTCATTTCCTCGATGAGAGACCAGCCCGCGAGCGGCTTGAGATGAGAGTCGATATCCTCGAGAACCTTCCGGAAGACCGGTTCCCGCTTGATGAGATCCTGGCCCATCGCCCACCATTGAGCCCCCTGCCCCGTGTAAACGAAGACAAGCGGGTGCGGCTCGGCGACCGGACGACCGGAATGGACCTTGCCGCTCCGGTCTCCCTCGGCGAGCCATTCGGTCATCCGGTGAATGAGGTCGTCACGATCCTTGGCGACGATGGCGATCCGATGATCGTGGTGTTCGCGTTTGTTGCCTGCCGCGGCGGCGATGTCTCCGAGTTCGGCCTCGGACGCCCGGAGGAATCGTCTCCAGCGGACCACGTTGTCGCGCAGGGCCTCGTCGGTACGCCCGGAAAGAGGCAGAAGCACGGGACGCTCTGTCTTTTTCTCCTTGTCCTTTCCTCCAGAAACGGAGACCACCGGGAGCGATGAGCCTTTCGCTGTCGGCCTTGGCGGAGCTTCGAGGAGAATGTGGGAGTTGGTTCCTCCGAAACCGAAGCTGTTGACCCCGACAATGGGAGGGAGACTCCCCAGATGAGGAAGCGGCTGCAGCTCGGCAGCCACCTTCAGTTTGAACTCTTCGAAGGGAATATTAGGATTCGGTCGCTTGAAGTTGAGATTCGGGGGAACGGTGTCGTGATAAAGCACCAGCGCAGCCTTGGCGAGACCGGCGACACCGGACCCTGACTCGAGGTGACCGACATTCGTCTTCACCGAACCGATGAGGCAATAGTCACCCTCGTCCCGACCACGCGAAAGAACCATTCCGAGGGCCCTGGTCTCGATGGGGTCTCCAACCGGGGTGCCGGTGCCGTGGGCTTCCATGTAGCGGACCTGCTTCGGCTCGATGCCGGACTTGGCGAGCGCGTCTTCCAGCATTTTCGCCTGCGTTTCCACTCCAGGCACGGTCATGGAGGAGGTGTTGCCATCCTGATTGATGACCGCAGCACGGATCACGCAATAAACCCGGTCTCCGTCGCGCTGGGCGTCGGCGAGTTTCTTGATCACGAAGATCCCGGCCCCTTCCCCGCGGACATAGCCGTTGGCTCGATCGTCAAAGGCAAAACACTGACCCGAGGGGGAAAGCATGGTGGCTTTAGAGAATCCGATCGAGGCATCCGGCGTGAGGAGCGCATTGACCCCTCCCGCCAGGGCCATGGTCGATTCTCCCGCCCAGAGACTCTCGCAGGCGAGGTTGATGGCGACGAGTGCCGACGAACACGCCGTATCCACCGATACGGCCGGTCCCTTGAAATCGAAAAGATAGGAGATCCGGTTCGACGCAATCGAAAGCGTGCTGCCGGAGTTCGTGTGCACGTCGACATTGCGGGGGTCGCTCTGGGCGACGTTCGCGTAATCGTTCGATGCGATGCCGACAAAAACGGCCGTCTGACTGCCGCGGAGGCTGACCGGTGGGATCCCGGCGTCTTCGAGCGATTCCCACGCGGCCTCGAGCAGCCAGCGTTGCTGGGGATCCATGCGAAGGGCCTCCCGGGGCGAAATTCCGAAGAACTGGGCGTCGAAACGGTCGAAGTCGTGGATAAATCCCCCCCACTTCGTGATCATCTTCCCGGGGATATCCACGTTCTCGTGGTGCCAGCGTTCGCGGTTCCATCTGTCCGCCGGGACCGGAACAATCCCCGAGCGCCCCTCCACCATCAGTTGCCAGAAAGATTCCGGACCGTTCACTCCGCCGGGGAGACGGCAACCGATGCCGACGATGGCCAGAGGTTCGTGAGTCGCTTGGGAGGAGTGAGACATGGGAACTAACAGACGTAAAAATCAGAAAGGACGAAGCCGGAGGCTCGATAAATCGGGCTTTCCGGGCTCGTCGGAAGAGGAAAAACTATCAAAGGCGGAAGCTTCTGGAGTCGTATCAAAAAAGGTTCGGGGACTTGGAAAGTCGGGAGTTGTGCGGGGAGCTTGTCATAACCGTTTAGGAGCCGGGAGTCAACTCGCGATCCCGCTCGCCGCGAGGGACATGAACCCGCTGCCGGGACCTGTCCGGTCAAGCGAGGAGGTCCGCCACGGCCTCCCTCTCTTCACGCAATTCTTGTACCGTTGCTGCAATTTTCCCCTGGCTGAACTCGTTGACCGGCACGCCCTGGACAATCTCCCAGGATTGTCCCGTACTCCGGATCGGAAACGAGGAGATGAGCCCGGCATCGGTGTCGTAGGAACCGTCCGAACAGACGGCCACGCTTGTCCAGTCACCTTCCGGAGTCGGGTTGGAAAGACTGCGGACGGTATCGACGACGGCATTAGCGGCGGAGGCCGCCGAAGAAGATCCCCGGGCCTCGATGATCGCCGCCCCCCGTTTCTGCACGGTTTCGATGAAGGCTCCGTGCAGCCATTCGTGATCGGAAATCACCTCCGTAGCCGCCTTTCCGCCGATGAGGGCGTTATAAAAATCCGGATACTGGGTCGCGGAGTGGTTTCCCCAGATCGCGAGATTGCTGACCTGGCTGACGTGGACACCCGCCTTGCGGGCCAACTGCGACTTGGCCCGGTTCTCATCGAGACGGGTCATGGCGAACCAACGCTCTTTCGGAATCTCGGGAGCGCTGTTCATGGCGATGAGACAGTTGGTGTTGCAGGGGTTCCCCACGACGAGTGTGCGCACATCGGACGCTGCGTTCCGGGCGATGGCCTGCCCTTGGCCGGTGAAGATCTTGCCGTTGATCCCGAGAAGATCCTTGCGCTCCATTCCCGCCTTGCGAGGGACGCTACCCACGAGAAGCGCCCAATTCGCGCCGTCAAAGCCTGCATTCAGGTCCGAAGTCGCCCGAATGTCGGTCAAAAGGGGGAAGGCACAGTCGTCGAGTTCCATGACCACCCCTTCGAGCGCTTTCATGCCCGGTTCGATCTCGATGAGATTCAGCGCGACCGGTTGATCCGGGCCGAACATCGACCCGCTGGCGATGCGAAAAAGGAGGGAATATCCGATCTGACCGGCGGCGCCGGTCACTGCGACTCTGATGGGTGATTTCATGGGAATGGGAGATACGATAGGGATGAGAAGAAGGGGACGACCAATCGTGGGGAAGTCGACCCGAGGGACACCGCGTCCGCCCCTCTCAGACGCCCGTGACCCTTCGCGAACGTCCCGTCTCGTTCAAGAGATTTTTCAGTGACTCACGCAGGTCGACGAAGTTACGCCCCGTGAGCAATTCGCTGGACTTCACGGGAACGCGATAGCTCCAGTTCGATCCGTCCATCACTCCCGGCACGTTGATCCGATCCGTTTCCAGAAGCAGATCGTTGATCATCACCGCTATCCGATCGGAATTCGACATCGACAACTCCCGGAAAAGCTTTAGCCACACCGGGTTGCCGTATTCAGGAATCTCTCCGTCAGGCCGATCGATGGCGGCGAAGGAACACAGGGTCTCCAGAAAGTTCCGAGCTTCCCACTGTTCATGGCTGCCGGGATCGGCCTCGATCATGCGCTGCCGTTGCTGCTCCCATTGAGCTCGCATCGGAGCATGGTCGTGCGAAGCATAGGTGGCGAAAGATAGGGCCGGATAGAGGACCCCCGGAGTGACACGCCCATCCGTGAACTCCCATTGTGGCACCTTCATCCCGGCGATCCCCAGTTCCGCAAGGGATGGCCGCACGTAATCCGGAACGGTACCGAGATCTTCCGCGATCACTTCCGCCTCAACAGCAGCTTCCTGGATCATGCGTAGGTAACTCTCCCCTTCCCGCCGATTGGCCGCTTTCGAATCCTCGTCGTGATCGGAGCGGGGCCTGAAGCCGGGCAGCCGTCCCCCGCAGCGCTTCGCGGCTTCGTCATGGCTCAGGGGGAGGAACTCCGCATTTCGGACCGGATTCCACGGAAACGAGTAGATCCGGTAAAATCCGAGGGCATGATCCACCCGGAACATCCGAAAAATTTCCACGGTTTTGGCAATGCGGCGACGCCACCAGTCGAAACCACGACCTCCGAGCACATCCCATCGATACAGGGGAATTCCCCAGTTTTGTCCCCACTTCTGGACAAATTCATCATCCTTGAAGAGCGTCTCTGGCGGTGCTCCCCCATACCAGTCCAGGTCAAAAATATCGAGATCCGCCCAGACATCCGCGCTGTAAAGGCTGACTCCGAAAGGAATGTCTCCCATCAAGGCCACTCCCTTCGACGCCGCATGGGTTGTCAGATCCCCCCATTGGCGGTAGGCCACCCATTGGACGTAGGCGTAGTAGCGGAGGTCCCGGTCGATTTCCTCTGCGCGAGTCTTTGCTTCGTCGACGATCGCAGCCAGAGCCCTGGATTTGTCCTGGTAATCCTCACGCCACTGTTGCCAGACCTGGCTTCCCCCTTCCCGATCCATGAGTAAGCGGAAAATGCAGTAATCATTGAGCCATAGGGACTCGTCCTGGCAAAACTGCTCAAAATCCGCTGCACGGGTATCAACCCTCCCCAACACGTTGGAACAGAATGCGTCGTAGGCAGTTTTGAGTAGCTTCTTCTTCAGCGAGCGGACTGCTTCATACTGGACGGAACCCCGATTGAGGTCTTCGAGGTCGAAGTCGCCGGTGATGGATTTGAAACTGCCCTCGGTGAGGTCCTTGAGGCCGTTCGGACTGCAGTCGAGAGTCATCGGCTCGATCGCCACGGAACTGATCGCGTTGTAGGGACTGTTGTCCGGGCCGGTCTCATTGATCGGAAGCAGCTGGACAAATCCGAATCCGGTTTCAGCTGCAAAATTCACGAATTCCCGGAGCGAACTGACATCCCCGATGCCGAGGTCCTTCTCTCCCCTGAGGCTGAATACCGGGACGAGAATGCCGGCCAATCTACGATTCATGCTGTTTGGGCGGGCGATCATGCCCGTAGGGTGAGGAGGTTAGCGAAGTTCGGGCCATTCGCCACCTGAATCTGAGGCGGCCTCTACCCAAGCGCTCGCTTCCCGTCGCGAGTCCGGGTTCCCCGCGCACTCTGGTCAACAAATCGACCGGAAAGGATCGAGTAAGCCCCTCAAAGTCCTTTGTATACCCTGTCCAGAATGGCACGAGGGCCCTTTTCCCGCGAGCTGACCCACTTCTCTCCGATACGCTTCACGAGGCGCTTCGGGACCTTTGTGTAGGTCTCAGAGAGGGTCCAGTAGCGGTCTCGACCCTCTTGAAGCGCCGCTCGAGCGGCCTTCGAGTGACCAATCAAATCCGGTCCCTGAAGCGAATTCTCGCCCGTTTTCTCAAAAACCCCAAAGAGATTGCCGGGAAGCACCTCGACAAATCGGGCCCTGAGCCCCGCCTTGGCGGCAACCGCCTCAAGAGTGAGAGCGTCGAACCCGAACAGGTGTCCTTCGTGCCACTTGTGATCAAAACGCATCCCCGCGAAGAGGATGTCAGGCACCTCGATCAGGAAAACGCCGCCCTTTTTGAGAAATCGGCTCATTCGCCGCAAATCCTCCACCGGGTCGGCAAGATGCTCGAGAACCTGGTAAAGCGAGAGCAGATCAAAGGATTCCTCTTTAAAGGCGGCGTCCTGGTACATGCCCAGAAACACCTCGACCCCATACTGATCCTTGGCAAAACTCCCATAACCGAGGTTTGGTTCAATCCCGCGGGCCTCGCAGCCCAGCTTCTTCATCAGGTAGACCCACTCCCCTCCACCTGCCCCGATATCGAGCGTGCACATCCCCGCTTGGGCGGTCCCTCGCGAGTGACCATGGCGCTCCAGCGCAACGCCGCCGGCCCGAAGGATATGCTTGGGTTTTGGAACGAACGTCTGCTTATAGGAAACACGATAATCTTCACGATAAAACTTCGCGAGATCCTCCACTGGCAAGGGGTCGACGTAGATGAGCCCGCTCGCCAGCGACATCACATTTCGTAGCGGATTCCCGTGCCTGTCGCTATTGGCCACAACCATCGCCTCATGGCTACCGGTGAGAGGACAGGGACGAACCGTCTCAATCCGGTCGCCGATCATGCATTCGTGGAGATTCGCCATTTGGAGGAACCCGTTTCTTAGCACAGGTCGGCCGTCGTGCGAGCCTGAAATGATTCTCAAGACAGGCCAAGCGCCTTCAGGGGATTCCAATGATAGACTTGGTCGACCTGCCCTTCGTCCAATCCGAGTTCCGTCCGGAGTCTGGCCGCAACCTGATGACCGCGGATTGTCGAACCAGCCAGATTGGGCGAACCCGGCCGACGCGCCACTCCCTCGGCATCGACCTCTACCGGGGCTCCGGAGAGGTCGTAGGTCCCGGGCCCCAACCCCGCGGCCATGATCGCATCCGAGGTGAAAATGGTCCGTTCCAGTCCGGTGATCCTGAAATAGTTCCGGAGCGCAAAGAAGGGAACGTGGGCTCCGTCGGGGATAAAGCAGACCCAGAGCCGATCCGAGAGCGAAAGAACCCGCTGGATGAAGTTGTCATGACGCGGCAGGGTGACCGGACACCCATTCCCAAGGTGGGTCACCATGGACAAGCCGGCATCGATCGCCCGCTCGAGGGTGCCCAGATCGGGGTCGCAATGGCCCGCCGATACCGTCACCCCCTGCTCCACAAGAAAGCGGGTCGTGGCGGCATCGGGGTCGTTTTCCGGTGCGAGGGTCATCAGGCGGACCAGTCCCCCACCCGCGTCGAGAATCCGGGCCGCGTCGTCACGGTTGGCCGGGACCACACAATCCGCCGGATGGGCACCGATAAAGCCTGGCAGGGCGTTCAGGAAGGGGCCCTCAACGTGGAATCCACGCACCATCTTCCGGACGAACTCATCCTCCTCGCGCATTCTCACCATCGCCCCCAATTTCGCGCAGAGGGCCTCGACCGAATCCGTGATGAGGGTGGCAAGAATCCCGTCGACTCCGTCCGCCGCCAGCGCTTCGCAGGCCTTGCGCATGCCCTCCCCGGTGAGATCGAGGGAGCAGAAATCGACGCCGGCGTAGCCGTTGATCTGAAGATCGAAGTAGGACATGAGGGAAAGCTTCGGGCCTTAAGATTCAGGTTTCAAGGTCAGGAAACCGCACCCCGCCCTCTTCACTCCTCGACGATCACCGGCGCCTCGGGCATCGCCTCAAGAAAGACCTTCCCGTAGCGTTTCGTGAGGACACGATTGTCGAGGATCACGACCAGCCCGCGGTCTTCGCTGCTCCGGATGAGACGGCCGACCCCCTGCCGCAGTTTCAGAATGGCCTCGGGCACACTGTAGTCCATGAAAGAATTGCCTCCGAGCTCTTCGATATACTCGAGACGTGCCTGGGTCAGGGGATGGTCGGGAACGGCAAAGGGCAGTCGCGTGATGATGACGTTGCTCAGTGCCTTGCCGGGCACGTCGACCCCGGTCCAGAAACTGTCCGTCCCGAAGAGGACGCTCGTCTCGTCGTCCTTGAAGTCCTCGATGAGCAGATTTCTCGGGGTCCCGCCGCCCTGAACGAGCAGGCGGATCTTTTCGGTCCGGAAGAAGTCATCGAGTTCGGTCGAGATCCGCTGCATCAGCTTGTAGCTGGTGAAAAGCACGAAAGCCCGTCCGCCGGATTTTCGGACAAAATGCCGGATCCACTTCGCCAGTGCCGCCTCGTAGTCTCTGGCCGTGGGGTCCGGCATGGACTTCACGAGGTGGATCGTCATCTGCTTCTCGTAGTCGAAGGGACTGCCGATACGGATCGCCTCGACCTCCCCGGCCCCGACCCGCTTGCGGAAATAACCGAGATCCCGTTCCCCCACCCCGAGGGTCGCACTGGTGAAGACGCAGGGCCGGTCGCGGTCGAAGAAAACGGGACGGAGAAGTTCGGCCACGTTCACTGGTGCAGCGTTCAGGCTCAACGATTCACGCTCACTCTTCTCGACCCAGTAGACGAGTCCGTCGTCCCGTTGATCGAGGAAGGTCGCGAGTCCGGCGCGGCAATCGGCGAGACGCCGGGCGAGTTCTCCGAGTTCCGCCTTGGTTGACTCATCGGCCAGTTCGGAGATGGCGCGGGCGCGGCGACTGACCTCGATGAGCCCACTCCCCAGGGTGTCCTCGACAAACTCGGCATCACGAACCCGAAACTCGCGACCGTAGTCACCCCAGCGGCAGTTCCCCTCGACCCGGTCGAAGAATTCGTCGATCTCGTCGAGCAGGGCCATGGTGAGGCGCCTTCCCTCGGAGTCTCCGGTGAGCTGGAACAACCCTTTCTTGTTACGGGGATTGAAGAGGCGGTGCAGGTCGAACTTCATTCCCGTCTGGGAGAGCGAGAGCCCCAGCTGCCGAGCCGCCACCTGTTCGAGAGTGTGGGCTTCGTCGAAAATGAGGAAATCCTTCGCAAAAAGGAAACCCTCGCCCGATTCGTTGAACTCGCTCTGCCCGTTGAGGAGGGTGAAGAAGAGGGTGTGGTTTACGACGAGGATGTGCGCGTCGGCGATACGCTTGCGGGCCTCTTGGTAAAAGCACCTTCCCGACCCGGCGCAGCGTTTCGGCGTGCAGGCATGGCTTTCGCTGCAGACTTGAGACCAGACCCTCGGAGAGGGAGTGAAGTCGAGGTCGCTGAGGGTCCCGTCCTTCGTCTTCTCCCCCCACTCCCAGATCAGCTTCAATTCCTCCAATTCGGAAGTCGTGAACAATTCAGGCCCGCCCGACATCGCGATCTGGAGACGGAGGGGACAAAGGTAGTTGCGCCTCCCCTTGAGGAGGAGCGCCCGCAGGGGTTCCCCGATCACCGACTGCAGCAGCGGGATATCCTTCCCGATGAGCTGTTCCTGAAGGTTGATGGTGTGGGTCGAGATGACCGCTTTGCGCCCCTCGTCGAGCGCGAGCCGTGCCGAGGGAGCGAGGTAAGCGAGCGACTTTCCCACACCGGTGCCCGCCTCGATCACGAGGGGTCGCCCCTCTTCCAGAGCGCGAGCCACCGCCACCGCCATCTGCTGCTGCTCCGGACGAAACTCGAAATCACGGAGCTTCGAAAGCGCTCCGCTCTGCCCGAAAAAATCGGAGGTGAAACGCGTCAGGGACTCGGGGGCATGGCCCAGCTCGGCGAGAGAAATCACGGTGTTCAGGGATGCACCGGAATGGCGTGGGCGGCAAGGGGGAAATCCCCTCCCCGGCTAGAACCTCCGTGTTCGCTGCATGTAGGCACGGTATTCTTCTCCGAAAACCTTGAGAAGGTGGCGCTCCTCATCCTTGGCCTTGAAGGAAGCACACAGATAATGGATCACGAGAATCGCCAGGGAGATCCACGTCGGCAGGAGCAGAGCCGCGCCGATCAGCATCGTCATCTGGAACCCATAAATGGGATGACGGATCCGACGATAAGGCCCGCTCTGAACGAGCTTCGAGGTTCCCGTTTCATCGATCCCGATTCGCCAGGCTCCCCCCATGGCTGCGTAGCACCAAAGGGTGGCCGCATAGCCAAGAATGATAAGGACAAGGCCGGCGACGGACGCGGCCGGATGAACCAGGCCTCCCCGGATCCCATACCAGGAATCCGTTTCATGCAGCCAAAGCGGCTGGGCAATCCATCCGAGAACGACAAGAGTCCAGCCGACCCACAGAAGCCGCTCCTTCGTTCCCTTTGGCTTGAGGTTCGGCGTGCGTCCGATCTGTTTGCGCACCCTCCGAGCCTGGATCAGGACTCCGCCCCAATAAACGAGACCAGAGACGGTCACGACGATACGCTGCCAGAGAAGTTCCTCGCCGTTCATGCTTCCTGTTCCTTCCCGGTGATCAGGAGAATGAATCGGTCCACGATGCCTCGCAAGGTTTCACCTCGAATGACATCGGGGCGATAGGTAAACCCGAAATGGAGCCTGCCCCGATACCCGGTGACCCCGATCACGAAGGGGAGAGCGGGCCCCGCCGAAACCGCCCGGTAATATTCGGTGACTTCCGCCTTCTCCCCGATTTGAAAACCATCCATCTTGAAGTTGGTGAGGCTACCCCAAACCGGGTAGGCCTTCCGGTAAAAGTTGCGCTGTTTTTCGAGAGGCTGATTTGCGAAGAGAAACCGATTTAGGCGGAACTCGAATTTCGAGGCGAGGTAGAGTCTGTCGCGCTTCACCTCCCGGGTCTGCTCACAGATGCTCTTGATGAGATCCTCCAGTTTCACGTCGACCGGAACGGGATGGGTGACGGAGAATGTACCGAGGAACAACCCGAAATCCCCCCTTCGCGACTCCGGCAGGTCTCGCCTCACATTCACGACACACCCCGCCGAGAGATGCTGCCGCGCCTTCTCGAATCGCCAGGAGGTTGCGGGAATCACTGCCTTCAGCAGTGCCGCGAGAAAAAGATCGTTCGCGGTGGCGCCATGCTTCCTTGCCAGTTCCAGGGCGGCAGCCGAATCACGGACATCGAGCGAGAGACCGAACCATTCGTTGTCAAAGCGGTTCACCGGACAATCGGGCGAACGAAAGCTCTGCCTCATACGCTGGAACTTCCGAAATGCTCCACGGGCTCGACGCGGCAAGGACGTCAGCCCCCCCCACGGCACCCGTGAGCTTCGTTGGCGGGCCAGGCCGGTATCTCCCAGAACTTGAGGAAGTTCGTCGATGGCGGCCGTGAGGACCTCGCGAAAGAGCCGCCCGATGGATTCCGCATCTGCCACCATATGAAAATAGGCAAGGCCGGCAAAACTTTCGTTCTCTCCCTGGACCAGAAACCAACGAAAAGGCTGAAAGACCCCTGTTTGAGGAAAGGGTTCGTTCAACTGGCGCTCCATCTCCCGGTGCACGACGGAAACCGGGTCTTCGCCCCCGTCGAGAATACAGGGATCCACCTCGATCGGTCCTCCTCCATAATGATAGCGCCCACCGTCTTTCGTGACTCTGTAGTTCGTCAGGCCAGCGAGAGAGACTACGCGACCAATGGCCTCGCCTAACCGGCTCGGTTCCAACGGGCTCGAGACCCGAGCCACGTGGACGGCATTGTAAGGGTGAAGACCGCTCCACTGGAGCATGGTCCGCTGGAACTCGTTCAGCTTGCCCGAAATCGCACTTCCGGCCTTAAAGCAGGTTGACTGGCCGGTCGCTCCCATACGCCGCGACGTCGAAGAAAAAGGATAACCTAGCGCCGACGCCCCCCCACCTTGGAGAGAATCTCCTTCAAAGCGAGCGACTGAATCTTCGCAGTCTGCGCGATCGTAAAGTGGTTCACGCCGTAATTCGAGACGTCCACGTTGCTCAGGGTGCCTCGGAAGCCAGACCCTTTCACGAAAGGACCAATCTTGGATGACTGATAATTGACGACCTTTTTCGCCCCGTATTTCAGCGTCCCTTTGCCTGTGGCATCGAAACCGACAAGCAATTCCGTCGTGATTCCGTTCCGTCCCAGGAAATTGGCGAGTTCAACCGCCGCATCGGCACCAAACGAATGACCGACAAGGATGATTGGGTAAGAAACCCGCTTTTCCCTGGAGCGGCTCACGATATCGTTCGCGATCGCCTGCCACCCCATGAAACTCTGGGAGGAGGCGTTGATTTTCTTCGACTTGAGTTCGTTCGCCATCTGGTCCATGCCCCTCGAGAAGACATCGAATCCACCCCGAAAAAAATAGACTTCCTCGGCGGGTAGCGATGAAGTGAAGGCAAGAAAAGCGAGGATCGAAAGCAGCGTTCTTTTCATCTTGTCAGGTTCAACAGGGTCGGATGGCGAACCTGTCGGTGGCGGGTCAGAATACCGGGAGATTCGTTCTCTCCGCCCTTCGAAATTGTCAATGCGAAAGAAGTCGGGTCAAGGGGTCTGTCCCGACTGCCTGCTCGGGAAACACTGACTTTCGGACCTTACTCGGCCGCCTTTCCGAAGGCTTTCAGGATCGCCTCCAGGGCGGAAGCCGGCACCCCCTCGACACCCGGATAAAAGAGATCGCATTTCACGCCTTGATCTTCGCAGTGTTCCTTGAGCTTCACTCCGAAATTCGCGGTGTGAGTGGGGTCCTTTTCCTCCTTCCCGAGAGCCGGAACCGCGCTGTAGTAGAGGTATACCGGCGGATCGTCCTTGCTCACGAGCGCATAGGGAGAGTATTCGGCGATCCACGGCAGGATGGTCTCGCGCTTGGCAAGAAACTCATCGAACTGGGAGAGCTTCTTCTCGGGATCGCCCGTGAATCCGAAGGCGTGTCCTCCATAACGGCTGTTGGGTGTCCATTCCTTCATCTGCGCCGGATCGAGAGTGGTTTGCGCTCCCGTCACCGCAGCGAAGGAAAGCCGGGACGATTCGCGAGCGACGGGATCTTCGCTCGACGGATCGGCGAGGTCATCGTGAAAGGCCAGCCAGAGAGAGGTGCAGGCACCGGCGGACCCGCCACTCGCTCCGATCTTCGTCTTGTCCAGCCCCCACTCGTCGGCCTTGCTGCGAAGATGTTGAAGCGCCCGGGCCGCGTCATGCAGGGGCCCCTTCACCGGAGGCACGATTCCATCGGCCGTAGCCTCGCCGATGAAACGATATTCGACCGAGGCCACCGAGATCCCTTTCTCCAGCAAAGGGTTCAGCATCGTGACAAGGCCGCTGAGACGCGCCCCGGCCTGCCAGCCACCACCGTGAATAAACAGCAACACCGGAGTGGGCTTGTCAGCCTCCGCTTTCCAGACATGCATCACCTGCTTGGGATGCGGACCATAGGCAACGTCGTAGTGGGTCGGATTCGGGAGTGGAGGATTCGCCGCGAGGAAGGCCTGCGCCTCCTTCTCCCCGATCTCGCGCACGTAGAGGTTGCGCCAGCGGATCTCTCCACCATGAGTCTGGAGCATGACCGGTCCGCGGGCCGGGTAAGGTTGCGTCTTGTCCGGATAGCTCTCGAAAGCCGCCCCCTCGACGACGACACGCCCATTGAGGGTCACCCAGGTGCGAGCTCCGACCTGCTTGATCTTGAAGCTGTTCCATTGGCCGAAGGGTTTGTCCATCTTGGCGATGGGATCCCGTCCGAGCGTCTTCGGCGTGTTGTTGAAGAGCCCTCCCGATCCAAGATGGGGACGACGGTCGGGCTTGGCCGGATCAAAGACCTGGTTCGAATCCCAGATCTGCACCTGCGGCATGCCCCGCAGGTAGATCCCGCTGTCGGCTCCGGGCACCGTCTTGTATTCGATCCACAGTTCGAAATCACCAAACTCCTCCTCGGTCGTCGCGTAGGGGCCGGTGCCACTGTTGACCAGTTCACCATTCTCCACGCGCCAGTGGTTCGCAAAATCGGCGCGCTGCTCCTTGAGGTTTGCGGCGAGCTTTTCACCCTCCAGTTTTGTCGTGGTGTGAGGATTCCACCCGTACCAGCCCGCCAGATCCTTTCCGTTGAAGATGGCACGAAACCCCTTGGGGGGAGCCGGTTCGTCGGCGTAGGAAACTGAAGAGGCGAGAAGGCAGCCGATGGCCGCCAGGGTGAGAAAACGCGGATTCATGTTCACGATGGTACCGTTTCCCGGCCGTCCGTCGAGAAGGGCCTGAGGCGGGGTCGCGCCAGAAGAGCGTCTCACCTCCTCCCGCCTGCCGCGATCGCTTCCATCGCGCCGTGATCCGGTTTGCCCAGATCGGTCCTTGGCAGGCGGGGAACGATGACCCTGCGTGCGACGCGCTCGACCGGAGGCAAAGCGGCCTGGCAGGCAGCGAAACGTTCCTCATCGTGCGCCTCGCAAACGAGCACGAGTTCGTGCTCTCGACGTTCATCGGGCAAGGCCACGATCCGCCCGCAAATTCCGAACTCGACAAGTCGCACGTTCAGGGAATCCAGCGATACCAGTTCACCCGACACCTTCACCACCGCGTCGGCTCTTGAGAGGAAACGCAGCCGTTGGCCCCTGATTTCAACGCAATCACCAGTCGTGAACCATCCGTCCGGGGCTCTGGCAATGTCGAAAGACCAGCCTTCCTTCTCACGTCTCACGTATCCCGCAAAGAGCGCATCACCGCGCAGCTGCAGCCTTCCTCCGGGGCCGATCCTCGTTTCCCACTCCGCCAACAGCGGGAGCCAGAGCGGATCCCCCTCCAGGCTCGTGGCCACCTGGGACGCCGCCTCGGTCATCCCGTAGGTCGGCCAGACCGGCCAACCCAGGTCTCGTGCGCGCTCCACGAGATCGGGCGCGATGCGGCCACCTCCGAGGAATACTCCCCGCAGGTTCCGGGGGCTCCAACGTTCCGTCTGCACGAGGTCCCAGAGATGGGTCGGGGTCAGCGAAGTGACCGTGGCGCCACTCTCCTCCAAGGTCTTCATGAACGCCGTGCCATCCCGTGTCCAGGCATCCCAGGCCATCGGCACGACTCTCGCCCCGGAAAGAAAAGCCCGGGCGTGGATGCCGATCCCACCGACATGAAAGGTGGACAGGCCGCCGAGCCAGATCTCTTCCTTACCCAGACCGCAATGCCGGTTCACCGCCGCAGCCGAGGCCAGAAGCGCCGCACGGGTCTGCACAACGAACTTGGCCTGCCCGCTGGAACCGGAGGTCGCGATGAGCACCGCTCCACGGATGCCGAGATCTCCGGCGACGAAGTCCAGCAGTCCCTCCGCCTCGACCGGACGTTTCGGGTTCAGCCTCAGGTCGGGCGCCTCCGACTCCCACCACCCGGCGGAATCTAGGTCAATCGCTTCCATGGCAGGGCTTCGAGAAGATCGTCAAATCCAAGGCCGGTCCCACCCGGGGGCCTCAAGCGCGGACCATCGCAACGCAATCGTTCGAAGAAGGCATCGGTCTCGAAGCATCGATGGGTGAGCAGGCCACAGGGAAGCAGTTTGTCGTTCAGACCGCCCTGCGAAGCAATCGAGGCAAACGCCGCCGCCCAGGCCTGACCGATCGCATGATCCATGTAGGAGGTGACATAGAACCGCGTTTCCCGATTGCACGCGAATCCGAAATGCGCGGGCTTGTAGACAAGCACATCTCCCAAGCGGAGCCGGCTCGTGTGATCCCGGTCCACCGCGATCGGAATGTCGGCTTCACGCAAGCCCATCCATCCTTCCTCGTTCCAGACCTCGGGATCCTCCACGACTTCAATCTGACGCCTTCGTTCATCCCCCAACTCTTTCCAGAACTCGAGAAATCCTCCCTTCGGAAGGCATTCGTTGAAATCGAGCCGTATCCTGAGCCCGGCTCCCGACCATCGGTCGATCTCTTCCCCTACTCTCTTCAGGTCCCTCGTTCCCTTGATCTTGGCGAGTTCAAATCCATCGGACTTCGCAAAACCGGGATCGTCCCCTTCCCTCACGAGCCAGTGGCTTTCCGGGACGGGAGCGGCAAACAACGAGCGTCCTTCACGGCGTGCCTCCCCGTCGAACCTCGCACATTCCATCGCGCCAAGGGACAGGGGTGAAAAATCAAATTGCCCCCTCGCCAGGGCCCTCAGTTGTTCCTCGAGAGAAGCATCTCCCAATTCCGGCCAGGGATGGAGGCATCCGTAACCTTCGCCATGCCGGATCAACGCCCCTTCATGATCCCGACGCACGCTGGCGGAATTGAGGCCCGTAGCGGACTTCAAGGTGTAGCGCCAGAAATAGACGGGCGTCATGGGAGAAGCTCGCGCAGGGTCGCCGCCACCGCAAAGAGGATCAGTTGCAGAGCGCCGATCGCGAGAATCCGATTGTAAACCGGCCCGGGAGGGAAGCGGAAGACCAGGAAGGTCACGATCACTCCGACCGGGGCCGGAAGCAGTCCGACGAGCAGTCCGGCCGAGGAAGGAGGCGAGTACAGGTTCCAGAGAATCACCGGCAGCAGGCAGAAGGCCAGAATCTCGGTCCGGGCGAAGGTCTCCCCGAACCGCACCGCGAGGGTCCGCTTGCCGCTGCCGCGATCTTCCTCGACATCGCGCAGATTATTCACCGCAATGAGCACACACGAGTAAAGCCCGCATTGCATTCCCAATCGCAGGATTTCTCCTCCTCCCCATTCCCCCGTCTGCACGAAAAAAGATCCTGACACGGCCACGAATCCGAAAAAGAAGATCACGAACAGTTCCCCCATCCCACGATAGGCAAGCGGGAACGGTCCACCCGTGTAGCCGTAAGCGAAAAAGATCGAGACGAGCCCGATCGCAACGATGGGCCAGCCGCGCTCCAGCACCATCGGCAGGGAAATGAGAGTGGCCAGCAGGCAGAAGCCCAGGGCTCCGATCAGGACGGTGCCGGGACGCAGCATTCCCGAGGCCGTGACCCGACGTGGACCGAGGCGCTTCT
>JAGRPC010000126.1 GCA_020439925.1 Verrucomicrobiia bacterium
CGAGAAGACCGCGCTGCTTCAAGTCGCGCACCAGCGCCGCTGCGGGCTTGTCGACGTAAACGCAGGCCGCCGGCAAGGAAGTGAGAATGCTGGTGTGGTTGTCCCAGGTCTGGTTTCCGGTGAAGATCGAGACAAAACGCACCCCCCGTTCGATGAGTCGACGGGCAATGAGACAACGGGTTCCGAAATCGTCGGTCTCCTTCACTCCAATGCCATACATGGCCTTGGTGGCCTCGCTCTCCTGCGAGAGATCGAGAGCTTCCTTCGCGGCGACCTGCATGCGGGCCGCAAGTTCGAAGCTCTGGATGCGGGCCTCGAGTTCATTCTCTCCGGGACGCTCGTCGAGATGCTTCCGGTTCAGCCCTCCCACGAAATCGAGGTAACGCTGCTGCGCCTCCCCCTTGAGTGACATTGGTGGATCGAGGTTGAGGATACGCGGCTCCTTCGGGCGGATCACGGTTCCCTGGTAGACCGAAGGCAGCCAGCCATTGGTGAAGTTGTCGACACCAAGCACGGGAAGACCGCGGGGATCGGTGAGGGCGACGTAGGCGGGAAGGTTCTGGTTCTCCGATCCCAGACCGTAGGTGAGCCAGCTGCCGAGGGTGGGACGACCGGTGAGGATGGACCCGTTGTGAAGCGCGTTGATGGATTGCCCGTGATTGTTCACCCCGGTGTGCATCGAACGGATCATTGTGATGTCGTCGGCGATCCCGGCCATGTGGGGCACAAGTTCGCTGAAATCCATCCCGCTCTTTCCGTGCTTTGAGAACTTCCACGGAGAACCCATCACCTCGCGGCTGGCGCCGGCGGCGTCATCGTATTTGACCTCACCAGGGAAATCCTTCCCATCGAGTCGCGTCAGCTCGGGCTTGGGGTCGAACAGGTCGATGTGGCTCGGCCCGCCCTGCATGAACATCGAGATCATGGCCTTCGCCTTGCCGAAACTGGTCGGCGGCTTGGGAAGGTTGTCGTAACTCCGATGGTCGGCCCCCGAAAGAGCGGGATTGGCGAGCAAGCCCTGTTCCTGCAACAGCGTGGCCAGGGCGATACCACCGAGACCGTAGCTGCCTTCGAGAAAATGTCGCCGGGTCAGCATGATCGTTGTTCAGTCGAGATAGAGAAACTCGTTCGCGCTCATCAAGGCGTGCCCGAGGGCTGCAAAACCCATGACACGGGCCGGGGCCGGATTGGGGTCGATGGGACCTGCGGACTTTTCGAACCTGGCCGGTTCCACCATATAGTGCGCGGTCTGCATGGTCAGGAAAGCGATGCCCGACTCCAGTTCCTCGCTGACCGGATCGCGTCCATAGACGATCTGCCAGGCGCGGCGCACCTGCTCCTCCACGGGGGCGTCACCGCACTCCTTGAAGAGCCGTTCCCCGAAGTACTGGGCAAATTCCCGCATGCCGAGATTGTTCATGAGGAGAAGGCTCTGCGGACTCACCGTGGTCACGGGCCGGATCTCGCAGTTGGCGGTGGTCATGTCGGGAGCGTCGAAGGTGGCAAACATCTCGAGCGGACGCGAGCGGCGGATCTGCACATAGACGCTTCGCCGGAATTCTTCGCCATTCAGGGGAATGTATTTGCCCGTCTGGCGGCCAGCCGTGTCCATGGTGTCCACTCCGAGGACCACCTGCCCCTCCTCCGTGAGCATGACCGGCACGGGCGTACCGCCCCTCTTCGGATTCAGTTTGCCGGAGACGACAAGCAGGGCGTCGCGCAGAACCTCGGCTTCGAGGCGTTTCTTGTTCTGACGGCTGAGAAGGCGGTTGTCGGGATCGATGAGGTCGCGCTTCGCGTCGCGGTCGGACTGCTGGCGCCAGGTGTGGCTGTTGAGGATGAGACGGTGCAGTTCCTTCAGGCTCCATCCCTTCGCCATGAACTCCGAGGCGAGCCAGTCGAGCAGTTCGGGATGACTGGGGGTTTCCCCGAGGTGACCGAAATCTGCCGGCGTCTTCACCAGGCCCGTGCCGAAGTGGTGCATCCAGACGCGGTTCACGATGACACGTGCGAGCAGCGGGTGCGTGCCATCGGTGAGCATCTCGGCGAAAGCGAGGCGGCGACCCGTGGTCGGAACGTCTTCGCGGTTCTCGGGTAATTGGGCCTTCCTCCAGTCTCCAAACACGTCCAGGTCGGAGGGAGTCACCGCATCCTTGGGCGACTCGGGATTGCCACGGTGGAAAAGGTGGGTGGCAGGGATGGCCCCCGGTTTCGCGGGAAGTTCGGCAAAGGCCTGGACAAGGTCTTCCTTCGGCTTCTTCGCACGCACCGCGGCCGCCTCCTCGGTCATCTTCTTGAGCGTGTCGGCGTGCTTGGTCTTGTAGGTCGTGTCGTAGAGGTAGAGTGACCCCGCACTCAGCTTTTCGACGCTGGGATGCTGCTTGAGCAGGGCGAGTTGCTCGGGTGTGCGATCCTTCGCCGCAGCCCGGAACGCCTTCCGGAGCGGATCGCGGACCGCCTCTTCACGCTTGGCGAGTTCCTTCTCCAGCACCTCGGAGATGAACTCTTCCTGCTTGATGAGACGGGCATCGTCGATCTTCTTTGCCTCGGCCTCGATCGCGTCCGCCGCGGCCTTGTCCTCCTTGGTTCTCAGGGAGACCAGTCTCTGGGCCGGCAGCCGCCAGGCCGCAGGCTGGAATCCCGGTTCGAAGACCGCCCGGAGTTCGTAGAAGTCTTTCTGAGTGATGGGATCGTAACGGTGGTCGTGGCACTCCGCACACTGGATCGTCATGCCATAAAACGCCGTGCTGACGATCTTGAGAGTATCGGTGATGGAGGCATTCCGCGCCAGGAGCGTATTCTCCGAGGCGGTGCCGTCGGGCGCCATGCGAAGGAAGCCGGTGGCGGCCATCAGTTCGGCGTAACGCGCCCTACCCTCGCTCGTGGGCGCATCCGCATTCAGTCCCAGCTTGGCGGCGATCTCGTCTCCCGCGAGTTGTTCCCGCACGAACTCGTCGAATGGCTTGTCGGCGTTCAAGGCGTTGATGACATAATCACGAAACCTCCAGGCATGGGGTCGTTCCGTGTCCTTCTCGTTGAATCCATCGGAATCGGCATAACCGGCCACATCGAGCCAGTGCCGCCCCCAGCGTTCCCCGTAAGCCGGGGAAGCCAGATATCGGTCGACCAGTTTCCCCCATTCCTCGTCGGAGAATGGCGATCCGTTTCCGGCGGCCGGAGAAAGCGGATCGACGCTTCCCGGAGGCAATCCGGAGAGATCGTAAGCGAGGCGGCGCTCCAGCGTCGCGGCATCGGCTTCGTCGGAAAACGAGAGCCCGTTCTCATCCAGCTTCGCCCGGACGAAAGCGTCGATGGGATTGTTCTCGCGGGAATCCCTTTTCGCGGGAACGTCCGGGCGCCGGATCGGCTGCAGGGACCACCAGGAGCGCTCTTCCTCGGTAAACTGCGGCTCGGCACCGAGAGTCTCGGGTTCAGGCCTGGCCGTGGGGGCACCCGCGAGAATCCATTGCTCGATGGTTGCGATGTCACGTTCGGGAAGTTTCGCCTTCTCCTTGGGCATCTCTCCGTTCTTGATGAGTTCCAGGAGGTGGCTCCCGGCCGGCTTCCCGGGAACCAGGGCGGGACCGGACTCCCCCCCCTTCAACAGAAAGCGTGTCAGTCGCACATCGAGATCGCCCTTTTTCTCACCATCCTCCCCATGGCAGTGAAAACAGTGGGCTTTCAGGATGGGACGCACGTCTTTTTCGAAAACCGGCGCCGAAATACCCTCCCTCGCCGGAGCCATGGCAAGGACCATGACCAGCAAAGGAAACGCGAACGGGGCCGGCGAGACGATCCGGATTGTCATCGATTACGAATTTAAATACCTGTGACTGAACCTTCAAGAAGGCCGAAAGACGGGTTGACGTGAGGCGCATTCGAGGCGCACGGCGGTAGGGAAACGGCAGGAATCACGCCAATTTTTGCATTTCCATTTTCAGGAGGGCTTGCTAGGGTCCGGGCTCCAAAAATTCCGACCCATGAGCCAGAACATCGAATCCCTCCAGAAAGAAGACCGGATTTTCGCCCCGCCCGCCGCCTTTTCCGCCAAATCTCATGTCCGTTCCATGGAGGAATACGAGTCGATGCACGAACGCTCGATCAACGATCCCGAAGGCTGGTGGAGTGAACGCGCCGCCACCCTGCAATGGCAAAAGACCTGGGACCAGGTCCTCGACTGGAGCGACGCCCCTTTCGCGAAATGGTTTGTCGGCGGTCAGATCAATGCCGCGGAGAACTGTCTCGACCGGCACGTAGCCGCCGGCAAGGGCGACCAGGTGGCGATCCACTGGGTCGGTGAGCCGGGTGACACACGCGATCTCACTTATTCCGAATTGCTCGTGGAAACCTGCCGTTTTGCCAATGCCCTCAAGGCCCAGGGAATCAAGGCCGGCGACCGGGTTCTCATCTACATGCCCATGGTTCCCGAAGCGGCCGTGGCGATGCTGGCCTGCGCCCGCATCGGAGCGGTTCATTCGGTCGTCTTTGGTGGATTCTCGGCAAGTTCGATCCGGGACAGACTCGATGACTCCGAAGCCGTGGCCATCGTCACCGCCGATGGCGGATGGCGTCGGGGATCCATCGTCCCGCTGAAGGCCAATGTCGACGACGCCCTCTCCGCCTACGGCAAAGTCGAGACCGTATTTGTCCTGAAACGCTGCGGCAACGAAGTCTCCATGCAGGCAGGGCGGGACCTGTGGTGGCACGAGGCCGTCGCCGAGGCTTCGGCGGAATGCCCTGCGGAGGGTTTCGATGCCGAACATCCCCTCTTCATTCTCTACACCTCCGGTTCGACCGGCAAACCGAAGGGCATCCTTCACACCACAGGCGGTTATCTCACGGGAACGTCCACGACCTTCCACTACATCTTCGACCACCAACCCGACGACGTTTACTGGTGCACCGCCGACGTCGGCTGGATCACCGGTCACAGCTACATCGTCTACGGACCCATGGCCTGCGGCGCCACTCAGGTGATGTACGAGGGTGCCCCCAATGCACCGGACTGGGGGCGATTCTGGAAGATCATCCAGGATTACAAGGTATCCGTCTTCTACACCGCCCCGACGGCGATCCGCGCGTTCATCAAGGCCGGCGACGAATTCGTCGATTCCTACGATCTTTCTTCCCTCCGCCTTCTTGGATCGGTCGGCGAGCCGATCAATCCCGAAGCCTGGATGTGGTATCACGAAAAGATCGGCGGAGGTCGCTGCCCCATCGTGGACACCTGGTGGCAAACGGAGACGGGAGCGATCATGATCTCCCCGCTTCCCGGCGCAACTCCCATCGTGCCCGGAACCGCGACGAAGCCCTTCTTCGGGATCGACGCCGCGATTCTCGACGAATCCGGCAATCCCTGTGGCCCGAACGAAGGCGGAAAGCTCGTCATCCGGAAGCCGTGGCCCAGCATGCTCCGCACCATTTACAAGGATCCCCAGCGCTTCAAGGACACCTACTGGAGCGAATACGAGGGCATCTACCTCGCCGGTGACGGTGCCCGCACCGACGACCACGGCTACTTTTGGATCGTGGGCCGTCTCGACGACGTCCTCAACGTCTCGGGTCACCGCCTCGGCACCGCCGAAGTGGAGAGCGCCCTCGTCTCCCACCCCGCCGTCGCCGAAGCCGCCGTCGTGGGCCGTCCTCACGAGATCAAAGGCCAGGCCGTGGTTGCCTTTGTCACGCTAAAGGAACACGCCGTGCACGGACCCGAACTCGCCAAGGAACTCCAGAACCACGTCGGTCACGAGATCGGTGCGATTGCCAAACCCGATGACATCCGCTTCACGCAATCCCTGCCCAAGACCCGCAGCGGCAAGATCATGCGTCGCCTTCTCAAGGAGATCGTCGCCGGCGGAGAAGTGAAGGGAGACACGTCGACTCTCGAGGATTTCAACGTCGTGGCGAGCCTGCAAAAGGAAGACTGAGCGAAGCCGCAAAATGCGGAGTTAGCGCGCCCATACCTTCGCAAAGGATTCGGGCGCCTTTCCCTTTTTGCCTTGACGCAGGAACCGCGTGCTTTTTGGATAGCTCCGGGAAACCGCGACGCCAATCCAATGAGCCGCCGTCCGTTCGCCTCCAGACCTGTTGTGTTCAGGTGGGGACTCCTCCTTTTGTGCGCAGGAGCGACGGTGTTCGCGACCTCTCAGGAATCCTTCAGGCCATCCACTTCACTCGAACTTACTCCGATCGAAGTGGCCTGGATCCGCGATCATCCCGTGGTCCGCTACGGCTCCGATCCGGCCTGGCCCCCTTTTTCGCAGCAGGAAAGAAATCACTCCTCTGGACTCGACCACGAATACATCGAATTGGTCTCACACCGCCTGGGAGTTCGATTTGAATATGTCCCGAGTTCCGATTGGAACGATACCTTGGCCAGATTCAACCGTGGGGAAATCGACCTCCTTACCGGTGTTGCCGACCTTCCGTCCCGTCGGCTGGATCTGCTCTACACGGATCCGATTACGACCTTTCCTCTCGCCATCATCGTCCGTCGCGACGGGCCTTTCTTCGAATCCCTCGCCCGAATGGCCCGGGACGGCGTTCCATTCGCGGGTCCGGCCGGTTATGCCCCCACCGTATTTCTCGAAACTCGCTATCCAGCCCTGCGCCTCACACCAACCCGGACTTCGCTCGAGGCACTCACCCTCGTGTCGAACGGCGAAGCCGACGCCGTGCTCGAGAATCTCGGAGTTGCCTCCCATCTGGTACGGTCACAGGGGCTCTCCAATCTCAAGATCACCGGCGTCTCGGAAGAACGATTCGATCCCCGCTTCGGGGTGCGGACCGATCTCCCTATCCTGCGCGGGCTTCTCGACAAGGCCCTCGACCAGATCACCGAGGCCGAGCGCCTCCAGATCAACGACAAATGGGTCATGCTGGAAACGTCCCGGCTCTGGGACTGGAAACGAGTCCTCACGATTCTGGCCCCCGTCCTCGGTGCCGCCACGCTCATCGTTCTGATCCTCCTTTATCTGAACCGCCGCCTCCAGCGTGAGCTGACCCTTCGTCGGGCTGCCGAAGATTCCCTTCGAAGCAGTGAAGCCAGATTTCGCCACCTTTTCGAAACCATGCCGGATGCCTTCCTTCTGACCCAGACGGACGGTCGCATCCAGTTCGTGAACGAAACCGCCGTCTCGATGCTGGGAATCGGATCCAAACCCGTCATCGAACGGCTCAATCTTGCCACTTTCCTGGGTCATCCCGAGGATCTGCCACGGATTCTATCGCTGCTGAGAACCCACGGCCGGGTCCTCGACCATCCCATCGAGTTCGTCCGAAGCGACGGAAGGCACCTCAATTGCCTCTGCCACGTGCAACTGGTAAACGGTCGTTCCGGCGAAGAAGCAGGCCTCGAGTGGATCGCCTCCCGGGACGAAGATCCCGATCGCGAGCCACCCTGCTTGACCTGAATCGACTCACTTCCGTTTCCCCAGCACCGTGACCTTCTGCACGGAAGAGAAATTCCCGGCGGGATCGATTGCCCGAAATCCGACCAGGACACGCCGCTTAACAGATTTGATCGTCTGTCTCCAAGCGATCTGTCCGGAAACAGGCAACCACGCGGCACCCGTCCGATATTCGACGCGAGTCACCGCATGATTGTCGGATGCGGTTCCCCGAATGACCACCTTTCGTCGTTTTGTTACAAGACGTCTCTTCCCCAAGACCTTCAGGAGTGGCGTCACCTTGTCCAGAACGGATGGATCCAACCTCAAAATACGATGGTTTCCCGTGTCGGCTAACCACAAGGCTCCGTCCCCCGAAATGCCCAGCCCCTCCGGCAGAGTCAAACTCGTCTGGTTGGTATCGGAAGAGTTCTGGGTAAACCCGTCCTGCCCGATCACGCCATCAGCGTCCCCGCCGTTCCCTTTCGTCACCACCCGGTTGAACCACGTGACCCGGTTCGTAAACTTCTGGGAGACATAAAGACGGTCAAATTCGTCGATCCCCAGAGAGTAGGGATACCAAAGATCGGCAGCGCCCATTCCAGACAATGGACCGACCGTTGTGAGGTCGGGTTGGCCGAGGACCCGCACGGCCGATACTCCATCACCCAGTGTCGCCGCATTGGCGAACACTACGACACGATGATTTGTCTCCTCGGCGACATAAAGATTACCCGCCGAATCGAGGGCGAGGTCCTTGGGCAATTCCAACTCTGCGGCAGTGGCCCCGCCATCTCCGGGTACGTCCACGTCGTTGGAGACGAAATCGGATTGTCCCAGCACCCGGGAGGCATTTGCTCCATCGCCAATGGAATATACATTATCGAATCGAAGGACCCGGTGATTGAGCGAATCCGCGACCCATACGTGTTGCTCGCGATCCGCGCAGATCCCCTTGGGAAGGCTCATTCGCGAACGCGATAGGCCGCTGCCACGGTCCGCGTAGTTGCCCTGTCCAAGCACGAGGCCGGCGCTACCGCCTGTCATAGGCTGGGAGGAAGCGTTGAAAAACGCAAGAACCCGGTGGTTTCCCGAGTCCGAAACCCACAAGGTCCCAAAGGAGTCAACAAAAACTTCACCAGGTGAAGCGAGACGATCGGCCGAAGCACTGACCTGTCCTCGGTTGATCTGATTCGACGTGAAATCGGGCTGACCAAACACCGCCTCGGCTTCCGCTCCGTTCGCCAAGTCCGCAACGGATTGAAAGCGGAGCACCCTGTGGTTCAGCGTATCGGCGAGAAACACCTTCTCCGAGGTCGGATCGACCGCAACGGCCTGCGGCCCCGACACACCGGAAGTCGAGGCAGATGACCCGCTGACAAAAAAAGTCGGCTGACCGAGAACGAGATCCGCTTCCGGCCTCTGGGCCATCACCGCGGAAGCGGAAATCAGCATAAACAGACCGAGAGGAAAACCTTGATAGGCAGAAGGAAGAGGAAAACGAATCATCATCATTAGGAGTGAACCCTGATTACTTCGCATGCTAACCCTCTTGCATGATGACTCAAACGTTTCCAGCCTCCCGGGGTCATTCACGTAGTGCAAGCCTCTGCTGTATCCGAACAACAGGCCGGATTGCAAAGAGTCGGGCCCCATGAAACCCTTGTTCTCGCGGGAAAAATTCATAAAGAAACGGCGCAGGAGGCGGACTCTCCCCCTTGACGAACGGGTCTTCCCCTCCTAAATTCCCGGCTTTCCGTCCCCGGAGGCGTTCCCCCCGGACCATCTCGTATTTCCCGAACTTATCCCCCCAGCGACATGCCCGAAGTAGAAGTCAAAAAAGGCGAGCCGATCGACCGCGCCCTCAAGCGGCTCAAGAGCAAAATGGAATCCGAAGGCATCATGGAGGAAATGCGCCGCCTCCGCGCCTTCGAAACCCCGACGCAGAAGACGAAGCGCAAGGCTCGCTCCAACGCCAAGCGCAACAAGAACAAGTTCCGCTTCACGCTCCGCACCGCCGCCACTCCGGCAGCGACCGAAGAGGGTTGATCCTCGCGACGGTTTAAGGGAAATACGAAAAGAGGCTGCCGGTTCAGGCAGCCTTTTTTGTTTCGTCACCGGCCGACTTCAGGAGGCTACGGGCACCGGAGCCAGCCATTCCGAGGCAAGGGCGGACATGAGGTAGTCCTTGAGGAAGGCCCGTGACGCCATCGCCACGAAATCAACTTCGTCTGCCTGGTGGTGAAACACGACCAGCCGATGGTCCCCGGAAATCATGATGAGAAGATTCCCCCCGTCGTAACCGAAGACCAGCTGGTCGGGCTGGCGCTTCTCCTGCTCGAAATAATAGATGATGTCATCCACGGTCGAAGCGAGCTCGGCTACTTTCTGCTGTTCGTAGGGTGTGTCGTGCAGAAGGAGGTCGTGCCCCTTCGCAAACACGACTCCGTAAACAGAACCGGCCTGCCGGATCGCGCCCAGGGAAGCCTCCAGTGCGGCTGCGCTCATGGATTGATATAGTTCCGGATCGTCAGGAGAAACTCGCGCACCGGCATGCGGCGGTTCACGATCGCTCCGGCCACATCGGGAGAATGCGGGTTGGAGTTCGGATCAAAGCAGAAGCCGGTCGTTTCCTCCCCTTCGAGAAAGACAGCGTGGGCCACCGCGTTC
This sequence comes from Verrucomicrobiia bacterium, assembly GCA_020439925.1. Taxonomy (GTDB): domain Bacteria; phylum Verrucomicrobiota; class Verrucomicrobiia; order Verrucomicrobiales; family DEV007; genus Arctic95D-9. The sequence continues at coordinate 10,059 of JAGRPC010000126.1, forward strand.
ATCTCCAGCCTTTCTCCAATGAGGAGCGCACATTCCTGAAGAATCATCAGATTCTCCGCAAAACATCCGGTGTCTTCGGGTCCCGTATGTCCCTTGGCGGCACCCCGACTCGCGCGGAAAAAGCGGGGCGTTCGTTTGCGGAGAGCCTCTGCAAGAGCTTCGTTGGCAACGGGAGCGAGGGGATCCATCGGGGAAGCACGTTTCGGGAATGCTGGAAAGATAACGCGAGGCCTCCTTCCTGTCGATCTTTTCGACCTCGCAGAACCCGTTTCGGTCAGGAAACGGCTATCCTAGGTCGCCCCCGCGGTGTAGGATGCCGACATGACTCTCGCCAACAGAATCACGGTGGCCCGTTTTTTTCTGATCCCGGTCTTCATTGTTTTCGCGGCCTACTACAGCGAAAGCATCACCTCCGGGGAAGAGCGCCGAGTCTTCCGGGTACTCGCCCTTGTGACCTATGCCCTGGCCTCCATCAGTGACGCCATCGACGGCTACATCGCCCGAAACTTCAACCAGAGCACCCCTCTCGGTCGCGTTCTCGACCCGATTGCCGACAAGCTGCTGCTCCTCACCGGAGTCGTCACCCTGAGTGTCACCAAATGGCATGCCGGTCTTCCCATCTGGTTCGCGGTGCTCGTCATCGCCCGTGACGTGGTCATCTCGGTAGGGATGCTCATCATCTATCTGACCCATGGAAAGGCGAAGGTCCGTGCCCGCATCAGCGGAAAAATCTGCACCTTCCTAACCTTGAGTTGCGTCTGCTGGGTTCTCGTCGACTTTTGGAGCGTCGGTGCCCGTCCCTGGCCTCTCGAAGTCCTCATCTACCTCGCGGCCATTTTCACCGTGGTCACGGGATACCTCTACCTCGGCGATGGAATCCGCCAGTTGAGAGAGGCCGGCCACACCCTTCCCGATTCCGAATCCTCCCGTTGATGCCCTCACGCCCCTCGCTTCCCCGCATTGCCATTGTTGGACGCCCCAACGTCGGCAAGTCGGCCATTTTCAACCGGCTCGCCGGTCGGCGCATTTCCATCGTGCACGATCAGCCCGGGGTCACCCGAGACCGCATTGCAACCGAGGTTACCCGTGCTCGCATCCCCTACGAACTCTGCGATACCGGGGGCATCGGCGCCCTGCTGGACGACGGATTCGCCGAGCAAGTCAAGACCGAGGCCGACATCGCCATCGCCGCGTCCGATCTCATTCTTTTTGTCGTCGACGCCCGCGAGGGCCTGCATCCCGTCGATCGTGAAATCTCCCGACTCCTCCGGGCCAGTGGACGGCCCGTCCTTCTCCTCGTCAACAAGGTGGACACCGCCAAGACCGATCCCCTGACTCCGGAGTTTGCCGCCCTCGGGTTCGAAATCCAACTCGACCTCTCCGCCGCCCATGGCCGGAACTTCGGAGAACTGGAGGAACGGATCCACGAGGCACTCTCTTCGATGGGTTTCAGCGCCGGAGCCAGGGATTCCTCCACGGGCCCGGAACCGGTGAAGATTGCGATCGTAGGCCGTCCGAACGTCGGCAAGTCATCGCTCATCAACGCCCTCCTCAACGATCACCGTGCCATTGTCTCCGATGTCGCAGGCACCACCCGGGATGCCCTCGACGTGCCTTACGAGCGTGACGGAGATCCCTATCTGCTCATCGACACGGCCGGCATCCGCAAACGAACCCGACGCGACACCTCCGTGGAAGTCTTCTCGGTGATGCGCTCCGAAAAATCGATTCGGCGCGCCGACATCTGCCTCCTCGTCATCGACGCCTCCTCGGGCGTCACTTCGCAGGACCGGCGTATCGCCAAGATCGTGATCGACGAAAACAAGCCCTGTATCGTTGTCCTCAACAAGTTCGATCTTTACCATCCCGACGCCAACTACCGAGACCGTATCGAGCAGTTCCGCGAGGAACTCGGTGACGATCTCTTCTTTCTTCCGTATGCCCCCAAGGTCGCCATCTCTGCGAAACATCGGGATCACCTGGGGAAAATCTTCGAGGCCGTGAAACGGGTCGTCTCTGCCGCCGCCGCTCCCGTCCCCACCGGTGCCCTCAACCGGCTCCTGCATCACGCCATCGAACGCAATCCTCCTCCGGTCCGCACAGGAAAACGTCTCAAGCTTCTTTACGCAACCCAGCGCAGGGAGGACGAACCCCGCCGCGTCCCCGTGCCGGAGTATCTCCTCTTCGTCAACCACGCTGCGCTTCTCACCCGCACCTACGAGCGTTTTCTCGAAAACCAGATTCGTAGCGAATACCCCATGGAGGGCCTTCCCTTCGTCTTCGCGGTGAAATCCCGGGTTTCGGAAACCAAGGAGGCAAGAAACCTCGTGGCCAAGGCGAAGGTTTCCGGAGGAAGCGAGGCAAAGAAGACCCCGCCCGGAAGATCTGCCGGAAAGTCGAAACCCTCTCCCTCATCCGGGAAGTCTGCATCAAAACCCCAGAACCGTTCGAGCAACGCGCGCAAGGCAGGGGCTTCACCGAAGCGTGGAGGTTCGTCCGCTCCCAAACGGCGTCCCGGCCGCTAGGCCGGAAACGATCCTCATAACCCGTTCGCCGCCTGCCTCAGCGGGAACGGATTTCCTCAATCTCTTCGGGAGACGCCGGAAGAACATTCATCTTCGCGTTGTCCGGCACCTCAACCTCGGGATTCTCCTCGTAGAGATAGGACTCCATGATCATGTAAACCTTTCCGCGGGTGTTGGGACGATAGGTCCTGGCACCAAAGGCACGAGTGATCTTGATCGGTTCCTTTCCTGTCTCGATTTCGAGGACAAACTGCTGCTGTCCGGTCAATCCGAAGGTGGGATCGACCTTGCGCATCTCCGCCTGGATCTCCACAAGGGGACGGAAGAGTTCCTGGTAGGAAACCTTTCCTTCCTTGATCACCGGTGGCGACACGCGGGGGACCTCCAGATCCACAAAAATGTTCAGCGAGCCACGAGGCTGGTTGGCAACGAGATCGGGATTGAGGTCAACCAGATCCTTGCGGTTCGGCACCTCGACGAACCCGTCGTTGTCGACCACGATGACGATAGGCTTGTCCTTGATGTCGAGAAAGAGCTCGATGTCCTTGGGCTTGACGTTCGGGTTCCGGCTCTGGATCCTCAGCTTGTAGGTCTCCGCATCGGGCTTCGCCCGCACATCGCTCTGGGCGATACGAAGAAGCTGCTGATACGGAAGCCGGGCCAGATCGTTGTAGGCCACCGGACGACCCGAGAGGGTTTCCGCGGACGGTTCCGAAGATCCCTTGGCAGGAGAGGAAACGGAGGCTTCCGCCGGTTTCTCAGCTTCCTGGGAAACAAGGACGGCTGGAAATCCGAGAGAAGCGACGCAAAGGGTCGTTCGGACGAGGCGGGGCAGGCTGTTCATGACGTCCTAGGGAGGCAAATCTAGCCATTCTCCCGAGGAAAGGCAACTCAAGTCTCAGCACTCCCGCCAACTCAAGCCCGCTCTTCCTCTTCGGCAAAGCGCCCCAACCAGAAACGCTCCATTCCGGCGGCACACATGCCGCTGCCATTCACCAGCTCATATTCTGCGAGCAACGCTGCGGGCACCCCGAGTCGGAATGCCTGCTCGAGTTGGAAGGCCTCGTAGGCAATTCCGAGAATCTCGCCAGCCATGCCCTCCCTTACTCGCTGCCGAACAAACTCCGCATTCAGTTCCACAGATTCCCGGTAAGCCGCAAGATGGTCGAAAGCCCCTTCGATTTGCCCGAAGTGGGTCAGGAAAAGCCGCTCCGGCTCCAGCGCCTCGATCCGGGAGATGCTAGCCAGGGTGTGCTCGAAATGAAACTGGGGCGGTGCAGAGGTCACCGACAGGTAGGGAGAACCCTGCAGACGGGCACCCGCGGCATCCCCGGTGAAAACCGTTTTCCCCAGGGCAAAGACATGATGATGGAAGGCGTGTCCGGGTGTGTCGACCGCCACGATTTCCAATCCAGCAACCTCCACCCGATCCCCATCCGCCAGTTGCCTTACCCTTTCGGTGGGAGCGGGCACCATACCGCCCCAGAGGACATCAAAACGATCGCCATAGACTCTCCGGGCACTTTCGACCAGCTTGGAAGGATCGATCAGGTGACGGGCGCCGCGCTCATGGACATGGACCGGAACACCGAGATCGGCAAACCATCCCGCGGCGCCGGCATGGTCGAGATGAATGTGAGTGACAAACACTCCCGAGAGATCGGCTGGATCGATGCCTTCTTCACGGAGTCCGGCCAAAAGAGCTTCCCGCGTGGATTCCGGTCCGGTCTCGATGAGAATGGCACCCTCCGCCCCTTTCACGAGAAAGGCCGCGATGCCTCCCTTTCGTCCCTGAAACTCCAGGTCGATGATTTTGATCTCCATTGCGCGCAAATTGGCCGAAACCCGTCGCTTGGCCAACTCAAACTTGCCGGATTCCCCTGCCATGCCTAAGTTCCCTGCTCCATGAGCGCCGAAACCCTCTCCCCCGTTCCCACCGAGCACGATGATCCAATCAACACCCGGATCCTCGAAGTGTCCGAAGACCTCGTCGAGGGCTTTCAGCGGTATCCCTTCCAGCACATCGCGGAAAAGTCCGGAGTGCCCCTCGAAACTGTCCTTGAGCGAATCCGGGCAATGGTCGAGGCCGGCGTCATCCGGCGCGTTCGCCAAACCCTCCTCGCCACCAAGCTCGCCCATGGCGCACTTTGCGCCTGGAAAGTCGACTCGAACAAGCTGGACGCGACCTTCGACTTCATGTTCCGGGAAGACCCCTTCTCCGGTCACGTCGTGACCCGCTCAACCGATCGCGAGATCTCAGGAAGCGATTACAAACTCTGGACAACCCTCAAGGTGCCCCAGGGCGAATCGCTTGAGGAACACGCGGAAGTGCTCCGCCGCATCACCGGAGCCCACGAGTTTGTCCTCATGCCGGCCAACGGGATTTTCGCCCTTGGTGTCGGTCATGTCCGCCGCAAATCGATGGAGCCCGGTGCACGATCCGACGAGCCGGCCGAAATGACCACCACAACCCCCGTCGAACTCGACGCCGACGAATGGGAAGTCCTCCTTGCGATCAAGGAAGAACTGAAACCCGAGGAAATTTGCGAGGACCCGTGGGGGCCACGTGCCGATGCCATCGGCTTTGACCGGGAAAAGTTCTATCAAATCGCGGAATCACTTGATCATAAGAAAGCTATCGGTCGTTTTTCTACTTTTCTTGAACACGTCAAACCGAGCCAGACGGGACAAAGAGTGACCCGGTTCAACGCCCTCTTCCACTGGAAGGTTCCGGAAGGAATGCAACCCAGAGCCGGTGCCGAGGTCGGCCGCCACCTCATCATGACCCATTGCTACTGGCGCGAAGGGGGGCCGCGCTTCGGCGGAGTCAACATCATGGGCGTGGTCCACGGAACCGAACGCGAGAAGGTGCTTGCCCACAAGGCAGCCATTGACGCCCATCTTGCCGAAGTTGGAATCCCCCTGCTCTATACCAATGTGTTCTGGGGCGGACGCAGTGAAATCAAGCCCTCCGAAATTTCGCCGAAAGTCTACCGCGCCTTTCACGAAAAATGGAAGGACTCGGGCTGCGTTCTGTGATAGTCGTCCCGACAATGAACATCCGCCAAGTCGCCGCCCTCGCGCGGCTCGAACTCACCGACGAGGAAGCCGGACGTTACCAGGCCCAAGTCGACCAGATCCTCCATTACGTCGAGCAACTGAACGCCATCGACGTGAGCGGCATCGAACCCACCGCCCACGCCGCGGCGGTTTACGACGTCGTCCGCGAGGATGTCGCCACCGGTGGAGGGCTCACCCGCGAAGAGGCCCTCTCCAACGCCCCGCTCGTCGCCCAGGATCAGTTCCGCCTGCCCAAGGTGGTGGAGTGAACCCTTACCTCATACTCCTACCCTTACCTCATACTCCTACTCCAAACCGGACCATCCCCGCCCCACGGGGAGTAAGAGCAGGCGTAAGAGGTATGTGTAGGAGGTCCTGAATTCGATACCCTATTCAGTTCCCCTCTGCACCCTCTTCAGTCCCTTTCCTCCCGTGAATCCCGCGACTCTCACCATTTCCGGTCTCCGTGCCGCCTACGCCGCAGGCGATCTCACGCCGGTCGACGCCCTCACCTGCCTTTCGTCCGAAATCGAATCGCGCGACCCGTCGATCGGCGGTTACCTCTCGCACGATCTCAAACTCGCCCTCGCCGATGCGAAGCAGGCCGATCTTTCCAAACCACTCGGCGGGGTGCCGATCGCCATCAAGGATCTCATCAATGTGAAGGGGCATCCCTGCTCCTGCGCCTCGAAGATCCTCGACGGCAAATACACCTCGCCCTACGACGCCACGGTGATCCGCAAGCTTCGCGAGGCCGGCGCCATTCCCTTCGGACGCACGAACATGGATGAGTTCGCGATGGGCTCGTCGAACGAGAACTCGGGGATCAAACCCTGTCGTAATCCCCACGATCCCGATCGCATCCCGGGAGGCTCGTCCGGAGGATCCGCTGCCGTCGTGGCCGCCCACATCGCCATTGCCGCCCTCGGCACAGACACGGGAGGATCGATCCGGCAACCCGCCTCGCATTGCGGCATCGTCGGGCTGAAGCCCACCTACGGACGGGTTTCCCGATATGGGCTGGTTGCCTTCGCGTCTTCGCTCGATCAGTGCGGCCCCATGACCAAGACCGTGGCCGACGCCGCTGCCATGCTTGAAGTCATCGCTGGAGCCTGCGACCGCGATTCCACCTGCCTCGACGCTCCCGTTCCCCGCTACACCGAGGAAATCGGGAAGGACATCAAGGGGCTTCGTATCGGCCTCCCCGCGGAGTATTTCGCCGCCGGACTCGATCCTGCCGTGCGCGAGCGGGTTGAATCTGCGGTGAAGGTCCTCGAGTCCCTCGGTGCCGAGATCGTGCCCGTTTCCCTGCCGAACACGGAACACGCCGTCGCCACCTACTACATCATCGCCACGGCCGAGGCGTCCTCCAACCTGGCCCGTTTCGACGGGGTCCGTTACGGCCACCGCGCCCAGGCCGACGATCTCATCGGGATGTATGGGAAGACCCGTGACGAAGGATTCGGAGAGGAGGTGAAACGCCGTATTCTCCTGGGGACCTACGTACTCAGCTCCGGCTATTACGACGCCTACTACCTGCGGGCGCAGAAGGTTCGTACCCTCATCCGTCGTGACTTCGAGGAGGCGTTTGCCAAGGTCGACCTGATCGCCTCCCCCGTCTCCCCCGTCCCGCCTTTCAAGCTCGGTGAAAAACACAGCGATCCCCTCGCGATGTATCTTGCCGACATCTACACGATCTCCGCGAACCTCGCCGGGATCTGTGGTATTTCCGTGCCCTGCGGCACGGTCACGGTTGACGGCAAGGACCTGCCTGTGGGACTGCAACTCCTCGGCAAATCCTTTGGCGAGACGGAGCTCATCCGCGCGGCGCATGCCTACGAGGCGGGAAGGTCATAACCCCCCGTTGGATCCGGCCGAAGCCCGAGTTCCTTGTTGCCTCGTATCGACCCTACCTACACGATGGGAGGATGATTCCCAGGCTTCGCCTGTTGGCCCTCTCATTTCTCCCGATCCCTTTCGCCGCCGCTGAAGCTCCGTCGCTCACTTCCGTCCTCATGTGCATCGTCGAAAGCGGCAAGGAGCAGGGAGTGTTCAATTCCAACGCTTTGAAGACAACCGACCACCAATGATCGCCGCCGTATCGCAGGCGAGGCGCAGCTTCCTCAAGTCCGCCGCGCTCGCGTCCCTCGGATTCGCAGCGCCCCGTTCCCGTGCGGAAGGCAGCCCGAACCCAAGGATTCTCTACAGCAACGACACGACCCATATCACCTCCTGCGCCCCCCCCTGGCGCGACCCCAAGGAAGGGTTCACCGACGGACATCTCCGCGCCTCGATCCGGGAAGCCGCCGGGGTCGACGTCCACCTTCTCCAACCGGGTCTGGGATGGATTCCCTGGTGGGACTCCGAACTCTATTCCCCGAAAGCGCACTACGAAGAGTTTCTCGGTTCTTTCGGCGTCACGAAGCTTCCTGCGATTGCGCGCTATCTGCTCGCCGGGGGCGATCTCGTTCGCACCCATCTTGAGGAGTGTCGGTCTCTCGGAATCGAAGCCTTCGTCTCCATCCGCCTCAACGACGGTCACCATGTCCGAAGTCTCGCAGAGGCGCTCAAAGAAAAGAAGCCGTCGCATGACATGTCGCGCTTCTTCTGGGAAAACTATGAATCTTTCCGCATCGGCCCGGATCCGACCGATTGGGGACAAGGAGTCCTGAACTGGGCCTATCCCGAAGTGCCGGAGCACAAACTGGCCCTCATTCGCGAACTCATCGCGCGCTACCCGATTGACGGTCTCGAACTCGATTTCCTGAGACACTGGAACCGATTTGCCCCCGATGGAATCCCGACAACCGAAAGGGCGGCAATCACCACCCGATTTGTCCGCGAAGTCCGGACCGCCCTTGACGAGGGAGGGTCTGACTCTCCGCGGCGCCCCCTCGCCATTCGCGTTCCCGCGAAACTTGCCCTTCATCCCGAACAAGGCATAGACCTTCGTGCGCTCGCCGATGCCGGAGTCGATCTCGTGACTCTGTCGTGGTCCTACTTCACCTTCCAGGATGACAGTGTGCGCCAGGCAAAGACCCTCGTCCCCGATACCCCAGTTTATGCAGAGATGACTCACACCACCTACACGGGAAGGGCCCTCGGGGGCAGTGGCACCCAACCTTACCTGAGGACGACGGATGAACAGTTCTACTCCACGGCCGACCTCGCCTACGAGCAGGGTGCGACCGGGGTGAGCCTTTTTAATTTTCCCTATTATCGTGCCCACACGACTCCAGAGATCGGCCCGTTCACGGAACCGCCCTTCCACGTTCTTCCGAAGCTGCGGGACCGTGACTTTCTTTCCCGTAAGCCACGCTGGTATTTCGCAACCGCAGCACGAAAGGACCCCGTTCTGCCCGACCTGGATCTACCCTGCCTCATCCAGCGAACGGAAACGAAACTTCTCCGGCTCGAGGCCAACCCGATCGTCGGCATACATCGCGACGGCACGCTCCGCCTACGGTCCGACGAACCCATCACCGACCGTGGCGTGACCGTCTCCCTCAATGGGGTTAAGCTCATCCCGGCTGTCTTTTCGGCCAAGCCTCTCCCCCATCGCTACGAGGCATTCCTGGGAGAGGAAGAGCAATTTCTCTCCTTCGCCTGTCCCGTAAGTCTTGTCCGGAGAGGCGAGAACGAGCTCGCCGTCCGCCTCGATGCGGGCATTCGCATGCGGATTGTTTTTGCCGACCTCGTCCTCCCAACGTGACGGATCACACCCGAACTTCCTCAGCCTCCTCCACCTCCCATCGGTGGTAGGCATCGACATAGCCAGGACACCCGGCGACCAGTTCTTCGTGGGTACCGTCGCCGGAGAGCCGTCCATCCTCAAGGAAGAGAATCCGTGGAGCCTGACGAAGCAGGTCGATGCGGTGAGTGACCAGCAGGGTCGTTCCCGCCCCTTCCCGGGTCCGCTTGAGGATGGAGTCGTGGATGAGAGCTTCGCTCTCCGGCTCGACGCTCGCGGTCGGTTCGTCTAGGAGGAGAATGACCGGATCGGTCAGGAAGGCGCGGGCGAGACTCAACCGCTGGCGCTGCCCGCCGGAAAGCTTCACGCCATTCTGACCCACCCGTGTTTCGTAACCCTCGGGCAGTTCGAGAATGAAATCGTGTGCGTTCGCGGAGCGGGCTGCGGTCTCGATCTCGGCTTCAGTGGCTCCAGGCCTGCCATATCGGAGATTCTCACGGACGGTCCCGTCGAAGAGGTAGTTTTCCTGCCCCACGTAACCGATTGATCCGCGCAATTCCTCGAACCTGAGATCTCGCACATCAACCCCGTCGATAGCTACCGATCCCGATACGACGTCATAAAAACGAGGGATGAGATTGAGAATGGTGCTCTTGCCGGAACCGCTGCCTCCGGCGAGGGCGACAAACTCTCCCGCCCCGATGGTAAAGTCGACTCCACAAAGAATGGGCCTGGCGGGAAGGTAATGAAATTGGACCCCGCAAAACTCGATCCGTCCCTGCGGGTTCTCCCATGGCCTGGCATCGGGTTTTTCTGTGACCGCAACGGGTGCCTCCAGCAACTCAAGGACTCGCTGTCCGGCGGCACGGGCACGCTGAAGGATGTCGCTGGTCTGGGCGATCGTGCGGATCGGGCTCTGCAGGCGCCACCAAAACCCGCGGTAAGCAAGCAAGCCTCCGAGCGTGAACCAGTCGCCGCCTTTCAGGATGAGCCAGGCCCCGACGCCGAGCATGACGAGATTATTGACGAAACCGAAGATCGAAACGACGGGGAAGTAGGTGTTGCGCAGGCGACTCGCACCGACACTCGCCTCGTAGAAAAGTTCGGCCCGTTCCTCGAAGTCCGCTTTTTCCGCCTCTTCGCGGGCGAAAGACTGAGTCACCTGAATACCGGCGAGACGATCCTGCACGAAGGCGCCGATTCGCCCGAGTTTCTGTCGCACACCCTCGTAAATCGCCTTCACGCGGAGATTGTATTTCCGGATGAAGATGAAGGCGAATGCCAGCGGTAGAATGGAGGCGGCGCCGACCAGGGGGCTGATCCACAGGACCATCCCCGCGACGACCACGAAGGTGACGATTTCTTCGAGAAGGCTCGTGAGCCCCTGGAGCACCGAAGCCTCCATCGCATCGACATCGCTCGTCACCCGGGTCACGAGTTCTCCCGTGCTCGTGTCGCGATGGTAGGCGAGGGATTGCGCCTCGAACTTCGCGAAGAGTTCGCAACGAAGGTCGCGGACGACTGCCTGCCCCGTCTTCTCCATGAGATAGGAATGCACCGCCGATGCCGCGATCCCGACGAAGTAGGAGGCAAACATCACCGCCAGCCAGACCCCGAGAACCGCGGGAGTCAGGGTCTTTTCGACAAGACCATCCGCGACATAACCCCAGACGAGAGGGTGGAAGTTCACGAAAGGAACCGAGAAAACGAGCAGGCCGAGCGAAAGGAAAAGCCTTCTCCGGTAGGGCCGCAAGCGTGTCCAGATGCGGGCGCAGAGTTCGCGGTTCGAGAATGTGGAGGTGGTGGTCACAGGGAGGATACGATTTCGCCTTTGCTACGGTCGAACTCAAGGAGGAATGGCGCGATCGCATCCCCTTCCAAATGACTCTTGTCGACGCAGCGAAAACTTGGCACGCTCCATCCCATGCACGTCCTCCCCGCACGCACCCTTCTTGGGCTTGCATGGATCGCCAGTCTCGGGGGATCCTATTGGGCCGGGCGAACTTTGAATCCGGTCGGCGCTGGCTCCCGCGTGGAGCAGGAGACCTTCGTGGGGGTGACGATGACGCCATCGAGCGGATCCACGACACCTGCCGAAGGGACGGATGGGGCGGGAGAAGCCGAAGGCGTAGGTCCGTGGGATGCCACCTCCGCCGACTCGGCTCCGAGCGATCTGCTGGAACGGGCCCGCCGGGAAATGGGACCGGGGATGAGTTCGATGATGAATCCGTCGACGATGTTCCGGGCGCTGGCGCCGCTGATGTCCTTGCCGGCTTCGGAGATCCCGGCGGCCCTCGCAGAGGTGGCGGCGACCGTGGATGACCCTCAGCAGCGCGCCATGTTCCAGTCTCTCCTCCTCTCGCGTTGGGCGGAAGAGGACCCGAAAGCCGCGCTCGGATATGCCGAGAAGCTCGCGACCGGTGGTGGTCCGGTCGAGGCCCAGGCCTTGATGGGGGTGGTAAGCACCTGGGCCAAACGCGAGCCGGAAGCCGCGTGGAACTGGTACCTGAAACGACGGGACTCGGGAGAGGCGTTCCCCGGAGGAAACGGTTTCGACGGGGCCCTCATCGCCATCTTCGGAGCGACCGCCGCCAACGATCTCGACTCCGCTCTGGCTAAACTGCCGCTCTTGGACAACGACAGCTCGCGGAACCGGGCCTTGATGGGCATCGCTTTCACCGCCATGGACGGCGAAAAGAGGAACGAGATCCTGGCCCGTTCCGGGTCCCTCGACACGGATACGAGGCAATCTCTTCTCCAGCATGTCCTGTCGCAATGGGCCCAGACCGAACCCGACGGGGTGATGGCCTGGTTGCGCTCGCAACCCGCCGGGGATCGGACGGAACTGACGAATCGAATCTCCTACGCCCTCATCGGCAACGATCCGGAAAAGGCGGCCGCGTTTCTCATGGAAGATGCCACCGAACAGAACGCGGGACAACGCTACACCACTATCGTCAGCAGCTGGGCCAATCGCGATCCGATCGCCGCTGGCGAATGGCTCAATCGACGACCAAAAAGCCCGGCCCAGGATCAGGCACGAATGAATTTCGCCAACCAGGTGGTGCGGATGGATCCCGAGGCAGCGATGGAGTGGGCAAAATCAATCACGGCGGATGAAACCCGGCAAGCTTCGATCCGCAACGTCTACCAGCAGTGGAGCCGTCGTGACGCCGATGCCGCGAATGCCGCGCTGGGCAACTCGGGCCTGCCAGACGGGATGATCGAGGAGATCCGGACGCGGGTGGCGAACTAAGTCACGCCCTCGCCGCGACTGTCACCGGGATCGACTTGGAGCACGGGGTATTCGAAATCTCCGCAGTGAGACCGATGGGGACAAGCACATTGAGTTCGGGAAAATACCCGGCCACCGCCCCTTTCGGCAACTCGTAAGGGATCGCCAGGAACCGCTCGGCGACACGAAGCCGTCCGTCGCTCTCGTTGCGGATGTCGATCTCGGCCAGGGGCTTCAGACCACGCTCCGCCAAGTCTTCCGGATGCATGAAAAGGACACGCCGCTCGTTGGCGATCCCCCGATAGCGGTCATGCAGTCCATAGACGGTGGTATTGAACTGGTCGTGGCTGCGGATGGTCATGAGCATGAGTTCGCCCTCCCCCGGTTTCACACCTGACAAGGCGGCATTCGAAAAGTTCGCCTTGCCGGTGGCGGTGTCGAACCTCCGCTCGCGTGCTGAATTCGGGAGGTAAAAGCCACCCGGTTCCCGGACTCTCTCGTTGAACCGTTCGAATCCAGGCAACGTGCGCTCGATCAGGTCGCGGATTCGGTCGTTGCTCGCGGCAGTCCTTACGAAAGGAAAGCTCGTGCGCTTTCCCAAGGTCGCCTCTGCGAGGCGGGCGACGATCATCGATTCGCTGAGAACCTTGTCCGAGACGGGAGCCAGTGTGCCCTTGCTCTGGTGGACGACACTCATCGAGTTTTCCACCGTCGAGAACTGAAGGCCGCCTTTGTCATCACGATCCTCTTCGCTGCGCCCGAGACAGGGAAGAATGAGAGCGGATCGCCCGGTCACGACATGACTCCGATTCAACTTGGTCGAGACATGCACGGTCAGGGAACACCGGCGCAAGGCCTCAGCGGTGAATTGAGTGTCAGGGGTGGCCTGGAGGAAGTTGCCCCCCATTCCGAAGAAGACCTTCGCCTCGCCGCGATGCATCGCGAGAATGGAGGCCACCACGTCGAAACCGTGTTTCCGGGGGGACTGGAATCCAAACTCACGGTCGATGGCGTCGTGATAGGCTGTCGGCATTTTTTCGAAGATACCCATGGTGCGGTCGCCCTGAACGTTGCTGTGGCCGCGAACGGGACAAAGGCCGGCCCCCGGACGTCCCACCGCCCCGAGGAGAAGGTGAAGGTTCACCACCTCGCGGATCGTGGCGACGGCATTGACGTGCTGGGTCAGTCCCATCGCCCAGCAAGTGATGAGTTTCCGCTCTCCGCGGAGCACGGTCCGTGCGGTCCTTTCGATTTCCTCGCGGGACAGGCCTGAGAGCGATTCGATCTCGTTCCATCCGGTCGCCTTGACCTCCCTGACAAATTCCGCGAATCCATGGGTGTGCTCCGCGATGAACCCCTGATCCAGCACAGTTCCGGGCTCCTCTTCCTCGGCCGCAAGGACTGCCTTGCAGAGGCCGCGGAAGAGGGCGAAATCGCCGTTGATGGCGACTCGAAGGAAACTTGACGCGAGCGGGGTCGCGGCGCCCATCATCCCGGCGATCTCCTGCGGATGGGCGAAACCGACCAATCCCGCCTCCTTCATCGGATTGATCGCGATGATTTCGGCGCCATTCCGAACCGCCGCCTGCAGGGTCGAAAGCATGCGCGGATGATTCGTCCCGGGATTCTGTCCAGCGATAAGGATGGTATCCGCCTCCTCGAGGTCGCGCAGGGTTACCGTCCCCTTTCCCACCCCGAGCGACTCCCCGAGGGCCGCGCCGCTTGATTCGTGGCACAGGTTTGAACAGTCGGGCAGGTTGTTGGTTCCGAACATCCTGACAAAGACCCCATAAAGAAAGGCCGCCTCGTTGACGGTACGCCCCGAGGTGTAGAAAACCGCTTCGTCAGGGTGATCGAGCGCGTTCAGCTCTGCGGCAATCAGCGCGAAGGCCTCGTCCCACCCGATCGCCTCGTAATGAGTCGCCCCCGGGCGCAGTACGACGGGATCGGTGATCCGTCCCTGCTGCTCCATCCAGTGGTCCGATTCTCGGGAAATTTCCGCAACCGAGTGTTTCGCAAAGAAGACGGGATCGACCCGGCGCCTCGTCGTCTCCGAGGCGAGAGCCTTGGCACCGTTTTCACAGAACTCGGTTGCGGCGCGGTGATCGTCGGGATCGGGCCAGGCACAGGAGGGGCAGTCAAAACCGTCGGTCTGGTTCAGCCTTGTCATCCCTCGAATGCCCCGCGAGACGCCGGCCTGCCCGAAGACGTGCTTGAGGGACGAAGCCACTGCGGCGGCCCCTGCCGCATAATCCTTCGGATCGCCCACACGAATCCCGGTGAACTCGGCGGGAGGCTCAGCGAGCGGAGCGTTGGTAGCGACGGGAACGATTGGAGATGACTGGGACATACGGGGCTCTCTAAGGGAAGGAGGAATTGGGTTCACGAAGATCGCATCCGAACGCTGAATTATCCGGCAGAATCTGTTCCCTCAGTTACGAGGACCGAACCTTTTCGGGCCAACACGCGTGCTGCCGAACCCTTCGAGTCCGAAAGAATTGAAGGACCTCTGAAATTCCCGTGGAAAAAAGACACCGCTATGGAACGATACCGCGATCGCGCCACCCTCCGGCGGCATGGAAGACGCCCCTACTTGAGATGTCCAATCCTTCTCGCCGCTGGATCCAGCGTTCCACCGCGATCACCTCACCGCCTCCATGGAATTGTCCGTCGAACCTCTTTTTTTCCCGACTCCTGCCGGAGGCTGGAGCGATTGTGCCGAGTCGCTCGAGGAGTGGAACGAGGCCTATCGACGGGTCGAGGCCTACTTTTCGGCGCTGCGGGTGGAGAACAAGCTGCTCCTCAGTTCGCTTGTCTTCAAGATCCTGGGGCGCGTGAGCGAGCGCGCCGCCACCGAACCCGAGCGGCTTCCGGTCGAACTGGCTGCAGAGGAGACGGACCGCCTTCTCGTGCAGTGGTTCCGGCGCGTCCTTGACGGCTCCGAGGTCGAGCCGGTCGACCGTCTCTCCGCGAGAGGTCGCCTCGCCCTGCTCATGGTGCAGTCGGAGATCCCCTGGCAACAGTTTTTCCTCACCGACGAGCCGGTCCCCGATTCCATGGCCGCGGCGATGAAGCAGGCCTATCTCCACGCCGATCCCGACTTTCGCTTCGTCGCAATGCGCCCCAGGCCGATCGACCTCGGCATTGTCGATGTGGCCAACCGAACCTTCGAGAGCATGGGATCCTGGAAGACGGCCGTCCAATGGCTCCTCTGGCTCGGATTCGGGGGGCTGCTCGCTGCCCTCTTCTATTTCACCCGATGAGCGAGGCCCCCAACCAACGGGACGAGGGCAGGGAAGAACGGGCCACCTTCTGGGAAGCCTTCGTGTTCTTCTCCACGACACTCGTGATCACCGGAGTCGGAGCCTATCTCATGGCCGACTATCTCTGGGAACTTGGTTGGCGATCCTCCTCGACCGCCCTCTGGATCCTTTTCACCCTTCTCTTCGGGTATCTCGCCTTCGGATTCTGCCACGCGTTCTTCGGCTTTCTCCTCCGCCGCCTCCACCTTCCCTTCGCCCATATGCCCCGGGTCGACGAAGAAGCCTCGACCCTCCAGGATTTCGACCATACCCCGAGGGTCGCCATCATCATTCCCGTCTACAACGAACCCGTTGACCGGGTATTCGCGGGCATTCGCGCCATTTTCGACTCGGTCATGCGAAGCTCCCAGGGAGATGCCTTCGATTTCTTCATTCTCTCGGATTCGAATCAACCGGAGCAATGGGTCATCGAGGAGGCCGCCTGGCTCACCCTGCTCCGTGACCCGAAAGCCCAGGATCGCGTCTTCTACCGTCGCCGCCCTGACAACTACGCAAAAAAGAGCGGCAACGTGGCCGACTTCTGCCGCACTTGGGGAGATCATTATCGCTACATGATCGTTCTCGACGCGGACAGCATCATGACCGGGGAAACCCTCGTCGAACTCTATCTGCGGATGGAGTCCAATCCCCGCGTCGCCCTGATCCAGACGGCGCCGGCACTGGTCAACGGAGAGTCCCTCTTCGGCCGCATGCAGCAGTTCGCGAACCGGCTCTACGGACCCGTCTTCATGGAGGGCCTCGCCTTCTGGCAGCAGAATGGAGGGAACTTCTGGGGTCACAACGCCATCATCCGCTTGCGCCCTTTCATGGAGCATTGCGACCTCCCCCAGTTGCCCGGGAGAAAGCCTT
The DNA here is from genome assembly GCA_020439925.1 of Verrucomicrobiia bacterium. Lineage (GTDB taxonomy): Bacteria > Verrucomicrobiota > Verrucomicrobiia > Verrucomicrobiales > DEV007 > Arctic95D-9. The sequence goes on from JAGRPC010000126.1 coordinate 26,742, forward strand.
TCGGAGGCCACATCCTCTCCCATGACTTTGTCGAGGCCGGTCTCCTCCGCCGTGCCGGATGGGAGGTCTGGCTCGCCCACGACCTCGGCGGGAGTTACGAAGAGGGACCGCAGAGTCTCATCGATTCCGCGATCCGCGATCGTCGCTGGTGCCAGGGAAACCTGCAGCACGGACTCCTTCTCTTTGCCCGTGGACTCCGTGGAAAGACGCGGGTCCACCTCGCGAACGGCATCCTCGGATACGTCGCCTCGCCTCTGTGGCTGCTTTTCATGGTTATCGCCTTCTGGCGTGGCTACGCCGGAGGACCGGAATCCCTGGTCGCCAGCGATTCCACTCCCCAGGCGTTTGCGGTCTTCATCCTCACGCTGGTCCTGCTCTTCGCGCCGAAACTTCTCTGCCTCGTCGATGTGGCCTTCGACCGAGAGCGACGCCGAGGATTCGGCGGGATTTTCAACGCCGCCACCGGAGCGTTCGTCGAAACTCTTTTTTCCGCGTTGATCGCTCCGGTGATGATGCTCTTCCACACCCGCTTCGTGATCTGGAACCTCATCGGCAAGACCGTAGGTTGGAACGCCCAGCGAAGGGGGGCCCAGGGAACCTCGTGGGACGAAGCCATCTCCGTTCACGGCATTCACACCCTCGTGGGAATCGGGATCGGCCTGTTCACCGGCTTCACCAACCTCACGCTCTTCGCCTGGCTTTCCCCCGTACTCGCCGGACTCTGGTTCAGCATTCCCGTTTCCGTCTGGACCAGCCGACTCGAGCTGGGGCTTCACGCCAGACGGGAAAAACTCTTTCTCGTTCCCGAGGAGTCCTCACCGCCCCGTGAAGTCGTCGAGGCGGTGAATCCTTCGGGCGAGCCCGACACCCGCCAATACCGGGGAATCACTTCTGCGGTTCTCGATCCCTTTCTCAACGCCGTCCACGTTTCCCTGCTGCGTCGCAACCGGCGCCGCCTCATGACCGGACAGAAGGTTTACGGGGAAACGGCGGGCACGACTATCCCGACTTCCGGGGAGTCTAGGGCGCGAAGACTACTCGCTGAAAAGCTCCTCCTCGAAGGACCCAGGGCACTCGACACGGCAGAAACCCTGTCGGTGCTCTCCGACATCGACAACATGCTCTGGCTTCATCGGCAGGCGTGGCTGCGTCCCAACAAGGACCTGGCGCCCTGGTGGCAACAGGCGATCAGGGAAACGTCGGCAGCGGTCTGATCGCACTCAAGTCAAGAGGGTGGGTCGCGACACTCGACCCTCTCGACTCACCCCCCCGACTCGCGCCATCGCGCAAGAAATGCGTGGTGTTCCACATTTACGATTCCCGCGAAAAACGCTAGATTCGCATCGATGATGTCGCCCGCTCTCCGCCTTCTCGCCGGTTTCCTGGTTTTGTTTGTTGCAGTGTCCCTGGTCGCCCAGGATGAATCGGACGAAGCGAAGACCGTTTTCCCGGCCGGCAAGGCGGAAGCCGGCATGGGCATCTTTGTGGAAAAGGGATGCTACCAGTGCCACAGCGCCGGCTCGACGAAACTCCCTCCGGTCGACCTCGCACCGCGTCTCGTCATTGAACTCGGTGGCGATGTCCACCGCAAATGGACCCGCGACGATTACGCCAGGGCGATCATGGATCCGAACCACCTCGTCGCGGAAGACTACAAGATTGCCATGATTCGCCTGGGGGATCATTTCAAAGCGGAAAACTCCCCCATGCCCACTTTTGCCGATGTCCTCAAAGTCACCGAACTGGTCGACCTCGTCAGTTTCCTCGACAGCCTCACCAAATAACCCCCGACCCTGCCGCGCCATGATCCATCGTCGTGAATTCCTCCGCCGCTCCCTCTGCTCCGGTGCCGCCCTCGCCGGTCTTCCCCTGATCGGAGCGGAGACCTCCACCTCCAGTCCCGCTACATCGGAGACCCTCGTCAAGACCCTCTTCGACACTCTCTCCGAAACCCAGCGTCAGGCCCTCGTCTTCGACTTCGACAATCCGCTGCGGACGAAGATCTCGAACAACTGGCACATCACCGAGCAACGCATCGGAAACTTCCTCAATGCGGACCAGAATGCGATGGTCCGCGAGATCTTTCTGAAGGCACACAGCGAGGAGTATGCGGAGACCGTTCTCAATCAGGTCGCCCACGACAGCGGCAAAGCCGGATTTGGAGACTCCTCGATCGCGATCTTCGGAGAACCCGGAACGGGCAAGTTCGAGTTCGTTCTTACGGGAAGGCACTGCACCCGTCGCATCGACGGAGACTCCGTGGCCGGCAAAGCCTTCGGCGGTCCGATCTTTTACGGTCACGCCGCAGAGAGCTTCAACGAAGGTCCCGAACACAAGGGCAATGCCTACTGGTATCAGGCACAATCCGCCAACAAGGTATTCCAGATGCTCGACGGCAAACAAAGGGAAAGCGCGCTCGCTCCGAAGGAAGCCCCCGACAACGCGGCCACGATCCAGTTGAAACGCCAGGCGGGCGATCTCCCCGGACTTGCTTTCTCCGACATGAGTTCCGACCAGAAGGACGGCGTTCGAGCCGTCTTAAAAGACCTCCTCATGCCCTTCCGCGAATCCGACAGGGAGGAGTCGATGAAGCTGATTGAAAAGGGAGGAGTCGACAACCTCCACCTCGTTTTCTATCAATCCGGCGACATCGGCAACGATGGGGTCTGGGACAACTGGCGCCTCGAAGGACCGCACATGGTCTGGTATTTCCGAGGCGCTCCGCACGTCCACACCTGGGTCCACGTTTCCGACCCGGAAACTCCGCGCGAACCGCGGGCGTGAAGCGAGCGTGACTTCCGACAACTCTCAGACGAGACGTTCCGCGCAACGCATCCCGTCGAGGGCCGCACTGACAATCCCCCCGGCAAAGCCGGCTCCCTCCCCGCAAGGGAACAAGCCCTTCACTTGGGGGTGCTGGAGGGTGTCCGGGTCGCGGGGAATCCGCACCGGAGAACTGGTTCGCGTCTCGAATCCGATCAGTCCGGCTTCCTCACCGGTGAATCCAGGCATGCGTTTTCCAAAGAGCTTGAGCCCTTCGCGCATCCTCGAGACGATGAACGGCGGAAGCAGTTCGTCGAGCCGGGCAGGCTTCAGTCCGGGTTTGTAGCTCGTCCCGGGGAGGGAATCCGAATCCCTCCTCGCCATGAAGTCGATGACTCGCTGTCCCGGAGCAGTCTGCCCTCCCCCGCCGGCCTCCTTGGCGAGCCGTTCGAGGTGTTTCTGGAAAGCCACTCCCGCAAGAATGCCGTGTTCTTCGCTGAATCCGGCCGTGTCCTCAGGCTCGACCGTGACGACGAGCCCGCTGTTCGCGAACGGCGAGTCGCGGCGAGAGAGACTCATGCCATTGACGACCACCTCGTCGTTTTCCGTGGCCGAGGGAACGATGAACCCGCCGGGACACATGCAGAACGAGTGAACTCCCCGGTCCCTGATCTTGGTTGCCACCGTGTAGCTGGCGGCCGGGAGAAGACGAGGACGTTCGAGCCCCCTTTCGTAATGGTATTGCAGACTGTCGATGAGGCCCTGGGGATGCTCAATGCGGACACCGACGGCAAAAGGCTTCTGTTCGAGTCGTATCTTTCTCGCATTGAGAAGGCGATAAATGTCGCGCGCCGAGTGTCCCGTCGCGAGGATGAGGGCGTCTCCGGCGACTTCTTCACTTCCGTTGACGACGACCCCACGCACGGAATCGCCTTCGATCTGCAGGTCGGTGACTTTTGCTCCGAAACGGACTTCCCCGCCCACCCGGCGGATGCTTTCGCGGATCGCCTTGACCACGTTGGGCAGCAGGTTTGATCCAATGTGCGGATGGGAGTCGATGAGGATCCGTTCGGGGGCTCCGTGAGCGACGAGGACTTCGTAGACTTTTCGCACCGGTCCGCGCTTGGTTGCCCGGGTGTAGAGTTTGCCGTCCGAGAAGGTTCCCGCGCCGCCCTCCCCAAAGCAGTAGTTGGAGTCCTCGATCACGGTGCCGTGGCGCAGGATGGGCGCAAGGTCGTAACGCCGCGAAGAGGCGTCCTTGCCCCGTTCGAGCACCACCGGTCTCCACCCGCGTTCGATCGCCGTGAGAGCGGCAAAGAGCCCCGCGGGGCCGCTGCCGACGATGATGACGGTCCGGCTCGATCCGAAGACATCGGGCAGTTCGAGGCGGATCTCCGGTTCCGGCGGCAATTCCTCGTCGATACCGACTTCAAATCGCAACTGAACCTTGATGTCCCGTTTTCGGGCGTCGATGGAATGCTTGCGAAGCCGAAGGGTGCGGATTCGCCCCGGATGGACATCGAGCTTGCGCGCCACGGCCTTTCGATGGACCGCCGGGTCCTCCGAGAGGGCAAGTGGCAGAATCACATCGACGAAAACCGTCCCGGAGTCGGAAGGTGTTTTCATCCTGATCGCTCCCTCAACCTTCCCCTCCCGGAAAGAGGAACCCCGTCAGCGGACTGCTTGCCGACGCCGCGGTGGAAATCTCCGGCACCCCGCCCGACTCAAAGGCGATGCGGCCGGCTTCGACGGCCATGCGGAAAGCGCCGGCAACCGCAACCGGATCCCCCGCAATGGCGATGGCCGTGTTGACAAGTACCGCGTCGGCACCCATTTCAAGCGCTTCGGCGGCATGACTGGGCCTCCCCAGTCCCGCGTCGATCACTACCGGCACGGTGGCCTGCGCGATGATGATCTCGATCTGGCGCTTCGTCGCGATCCCCTGGTTGGATCCGATGGGGGCTCCGAGTGGCATGACGGTGGCTGTCCCCACATCCTGGAGCCGCTTCGCCAGCACCGGATCGGCATTGATGTAGGGCAACACGGTGAACCCTTCCCTGACAAGAATCTCAGCAGCCTTGAGAGTCTCGATCGGGTCTGGCAGCAAGTAGGTGGGATCCGGGTGGATCTCCAGTTTCACCCATTGCGGAAGGCCGGCGGAAGCGGCGAGCCGGGCCAATCGAACCGCTTCCTCCGCGTTCATCGCTCCCGAGGTGTTCGGAAGAAGGAGGTAACGTTCCGAGTCGATAAAGTCGAGGATATTGGCAAAAGGATCTCCCTTCCCCGTGAGGTCCGCACGACGCAGAGCCACCGTGACAATTTCCGTTCCCGAAGCCTCAAGGGCGTCGCGCATGGCTTCGTTCGAGGAAAACTTCCCCGTTCCCAAGAGGAGACGGGAGGTGAAGGAACGGCCGGCGATGACGAGAGGAGTGGTCACGGGAGAGGAACGAGGGGGGAAACTAAGGGAAGCTCCCAAAAGCTCCACAAAAAAACCTCTCCGATTTCTCGGAGAGGTCCTTTTTGATTCGCAAGCCCGCACAACCAGGCTTACCACAACAACCAAGCAATGAAACTCTGGGCGACGTCGCCCTCAAAACAACGGTCGGAACTTACCAGTTTTCAAAAACCCCGTCCATCTTTTTTGCAAAAACGGAGAAAAGTTTTTAGATTTTTCTCAAATCTGATCAGGATTTCTGGTTTTTCAGGAGATCGCGGATCTCGGTGAGCAGGACAATGTCTGCGGACGGTGCCGCCGGCTCGGCAGGGGCTTCATCCTTTTTCTTCAGGGCGGCCATGAATTTCTTGATCACGATAAAGAGGACCAGCGCGAGAATGAGAAAGCTGATGAATGAGGTGATGAAGTTGCCATAGGTGAGGAGAACGACCTCCCCCGCTTCGGCGGCTGCCTTGACGGTTTTTCCTTCGGGGACTTTCCCAAGGGGAATCACCTTGTCGCTGAAATCCACCCCTCCCGTCACGGATCCGATCAGAGGCATGAAGATATCGTCGACAAGGCTCTTCACCAGAGTGCCGAACGCCCCACCGATGATGATACCGACGGCCATGTCGATGAGATTGCCCTTGAACGCGAATTCCTTGAAATCGTTGATGAAGTTTTTGATCATAGCGTGGCGAGAATGAAAGAATCCTCGCTTTCAGGCAAGCCAAAGCTTTTGCCCCGCCAGAAATCTTCCTCAGACGCGAATCTCACACGCCCTTCGTGAACTTGTCGAAGCCCGTCCAGACAAAATAGACCGCCACCAGCACGATCGAAACGGCGCTGACCCAGAAACCGAGATCGTAGAACAGGCCAGGCTTCAGTGACTTCGGGAGGCGCCGATAACGAAAATGAACGGCGCTGACGAGGACGAGGAGGAGAATGGCCGCGGTGATGGCTCCGCCCACGAGAACCATCCATACCGGATCCTTGTAAATGAGCGCCAATACTGCCCAAAGGGCGGGAAAGAAAAAGGCGAAGAACGCAATGGCCCGACCGCGCGCGACCGGATCGTGATAGTTCAACCAACCTACCGCACTGAACGCATCGGAAAAGAGGCGGCTCCATCCGGCGAGGGCCGAGAACAGCGTGGAGAACAGCACAAAAAAGGCCCCGGTGAGGAAGGCGACCTCGGCCCATTCACCGAGAGAGTCGGTGTACATCCTCGAGAGGGTTTTGACCATTTCATACCCCTCCGGTTTCAGTCCCTGGGCATGGAGAATCGCAGCGCCCAGAAGGTAGAACGCGACGGTCATGAACGTATAGACGAGCATGGAGAGAAAGGCGTCCCAGTACATCACCCGGATCCAGCCTTTCGCACGGCGGGTCCACTCCGAAGTGTCTTCACGCGGACCGGTGCGGGCGGCATACCCCTTTTCCAACAACCAGTAGTTGTAGGCCATCACCTCGTCTCCCCCTACCCCGGTGATCCCGAAAGCGGCAACCGCCACTCCCACCACGGCCGCGGGGATTCCGTTCCAGACGGAGAGCCCTTCGGCAATCTGGCCGCGATTCATGGCAAAGTCGGTCAACTGGACCCCGGCCAGGCAGGCCACGGTGAAGAGGGCAAAAAGCCCGATCATGACGAGGGAAAGTTTTTCGATAAACTGATACTTCCCGCGGAAAATCATCAGCGAAACCGTGGGCGCGGACACGCAAATCCAGGCCCAGACCGGAACCGAGGGCACGATGATGTTCAGGATGATTCCCACCCCCCCGATGATGCCGCCGACCTGCAGGGGCTTGATCATCATCATGAGCAGCCACAGCCAGGTCGCCCAGCTCCCTTTTCCAAAATGAGGGCCCGGCAGTTGATTGAGCGCCTCGAAGGTCGTCTCGCCGGAATGGATCGCGTGTTTCCCGAACTCCAACTGCACAAAGACCTTCACGAGGCAGCTCACGATGATGACCCACAGGGCAACAAAGCCCGCTTCTGCTCCGAGAGCGGTCGTGGCAATCAACTCTCCCGAACCGACAATGGATGCCGAAAGAATGAAACCGGGCCCCAGATAGCGGACCATCCCTCCGAAGGAAGAAGGAGGATCCTGGACAAGGCTCCTGTCGACGGCGTAGGGATCGGCGGTCACGTTTTGATTTTCGGTTTTGCTGATGTTAATGGCCGGCAACCGGCGTTTCCATGAGTGGCCCAGCGGATTCCCTTACTGAGCGGGCGCGTTGGCCGGATCAGTCGTGAGCGGCCAGTCGTCGGTGCGGAAAGGCACGACCGGCAGGCCATTCCGCCCGCGCAGGTTTGCCACCGGATTGTCGGCCCAGGCGTAACGGACCGCCACGGGATTGGGGACCTCTCCGCTCGTTACCTCGACCTTGTCAGATCCAACGAGCTTGCCGGTCGCCCAGTGCCAGACCTTGTCCTCCCCGGCAACGGCAAATCCCACGGCCTCCTGCGTGTCAAAGGTGTAGAGCCCGGCCGTCCCCACGTTTTCGAAGGTCAGCGTGGCCTTTCCGTCCTTCACCTCCATCGACTTGTAGGAGGGGCTCTGATACTCGAGGGCCATTCCATAATCTCTCGCAAGGGCAATACGGGCGAGGCGCTTGCCAACGTCCTGCTTGTTGCGAGGATGGATGTCGCGTCCTTCTCCGAGATCGTAGATGACCGCCTGACCGGTGTTGGGAAGGGCAAGGGTGTTGGTCTGCGCCTCGCGAAGCTCGGCCCAGGAGGAGTCCCCGGGATCGGGTTTTTCGGCCATGAAATCGGCGAGTTGCACCCAATAGAACGGGAAGTCGCCAATACCCCAGGCCTTTCGCCACTCCGTGATCATGAGCGAGAAGAGGTCGTCGTATTGATAGGCCCTCCCGGCATTGGATTCACCCTGATACCAGACCGTGCCGCGGATGCCATATCCGATGGTCGGATGCAGCACACCAGCCCACAGATTTCCCGGTCGGTGCTGGCCGCGGAGTTGGTCGGAAGGCGCCCGAGGAGGGGTCTTGCCGGCCGCCTGGGCTTCGTCCGCCTTGACTTTCCAGTCCGCCATGGCCTTTTCATGGTCGTAGTTTGCCTCAATCTCACGCCACTGGTCCATCACGACGGAGAACCGGGCATCCGCCTCCATGACCTCGCGAGGCACCCAGGCTTCGGCCGCGGATCCTCCCCACGCGTTGTCAATGAGTCCGATCGGGACCCCTAGGGTCTGGTGCAGCTGGCGACCGAAGAAAAACCCAACTCCCGAAAACTCCCCGACGGTCTCGGGGGTGCAGAGCTCCCATCGGCCCTTGAAATCATCCTGCTCCTCCTGGGTTCCGGTTTGCGGAACGGAAATAAACCGGATGTTCGGATAGTTTGCCGATGCGACCTCGAGGTCCGGATCATTGGACTGGCTCACCGACCACTGCATGTTCGATTGGCCCGAACAGATCCACACTTCTCCAATGACGATGTTGGAAAGGACGCGCACTTCGCCGTTCGAGGAAAGAGTCATGCGCAAGGCGTGCTGGGCTCCCGACATGGGTTGAAGCACGATCTTCCAACGGCCCTGATCATCCGCCTTCGTCGCATGGGTTTGCCCCGCGATGGAGACACTCACATCCGCCCCGGGGTCGGCCCATCCCCAGATGGGATTGGCCAGATCCCGCTGCAGAACCATATGATCACCGACGAGGGCGGGAAGACGCAACCCGGCCTCGAGCAGGGAGGAAGATCCCAGCGAGAGTATCAATGTCAGGAAGAAGAAGCCTCTTTTCATCGCCGGGGTTGTAGCGAAACACGGACAGTGGCGCAACCGCTTTTCTTCACCGATTTGCGTGGACGATGAGGAGATCACCCTCATTCCATCCGCCGATTCCGATCCGAGGTTTCCGGCCTTGGTCGTGCAAGCAAACTCGTCTAGAATGAGAACCGCTTTCTCTGGAATCGATGCAAACGGGACGTTTGACCGGTATTTTTCGCACCCTCGGCGGCCTCGCCTGCCTCTGCGCAGCGTGGTATCTCGGGATTCACCAGCAGGCCCCGGACGCCCTCCTCGACGCGGGTTCCGTTCTCCTCGGAGCGCTCCTTTTCGTCCTTGGCATGGCCCTGCTCTGGCCCCTGCTGTTCCAGATCGCGATGAAACCTCTCTTCGCCTTGGCCGACCAGGTTTTTTCTCCTTCAGACCGGGAAAGTAAGCCGGCCCTGAACCTGAAACTACCGGACCACTACCTCAACGAGGGGCGCCACGAGGAGGCGCTCGCCGAATATCTGGAGGCCATCAGACATCACCCCCGGGCAAGGGAGGCTTACGAGAAGGCGATCTGGCTGCAGGCATCGGTATTTCAGAATCCAGCGGAAGCCGAAAGACTCTTCAAGAAGGCCAGGAGAAGGAAGCTGACCCTCGACCCCGCCATCGAGAACCTGGTCAGACTGACCCGGACCTCCCAGCATCCCCTCTGACGCCAAAAAAAACGCCGCAGCCCGGAGACTGCGGCGTTTCGAAAGGCACGGTCAGTGCAACCAATGGATCAGGCCGTGGGAACCGTGGCGATCGTCTTGGAGACGCGAGCCACGATCTGGTAAGGATCGGCCTGGGAGTTGGGGCGACGGTCTTCCAGATAACCCTTGTATCCGTTGTTCACGAAAGAGTGAGGCACACGGATGGACGCACCGCGGTCGGCCACCCCGTAGCTGAACTTGTCGATCGACTGGGTCTCGTGAAGACCCGTGAGGCGCAGGTGGTTGTCGGGTCCATAGGCGGCGATATGCTCGTCGCGGAATTTTTCGAAGGCACCCATGAGCGACTCAAAGTACTCCTTGCCACCCTTCTCACGCATGTAGTCGGTGGAGAAGTTGCAGTGCATGCCGGATCCGTTCCAGTCGCCCTGGAAGGGCTTGCAGTGCAGGATCACGTCGACACCGTATTTTTCGCAAACGCGCATGAGAAGGTAACGAGCCACCCAGATCTGGTCGGCAGCGGTGCAAGCACCCTTGCCGAATACCTGGAACTCCCACTGTCCCTTCGCCACTTCGGCATTGATACCTTCGTGATTGATTCCTGCTGCGATGCAGATGTCGAGGTGCTCTTCGACGATGGTACGGGCCAGGTCACCGACCTGCTTCGAGCCGACGCCGCAGTAGTACTCACCTTGGGGATCCGGATATCCGGCATCGGGCCAACCAAGGGGACGACCATCCTGGAAGAGGAAATACTCCTGCTCGAGACCGATCCAAAGACCCGGATCTTCGGGAATGGTGGCACGCGCGTTGGTCGGGTGCGGGGTCACACCGTCCGGCATCATGACCTCGGCGAGAACGATGAACCCGTTGGTGCGGGTCACGTCAGGGTAAAGAGCGACCGGCTTGAGCATACAGTCCGAACTGCGACCCTCGGCCTGCATCGTGGAACTTCCGTCAAAACCCCACAACGGGCAATCCGCGAGGGTGAACTTATCGGGATCTCCATCGACCATTTTGGTCTTGCCACGGAGGTTAGGGGTGGGCTCGTATCCGTCCAGCCAGATATATTCGAGTTTCAGTTTTGCCATTTTCTTGTCGTTTTTGTATTTGGGATTCGAAGCCCTGCAACTGCCTGAGCATCCTGCGCTTTCAGCACGAACTTCGGGTTGAATAACCGCACGGAAGAAAAGCAAGTTCCATGCCAATTGTCAACGGCCTCCGTAATTTATTATCAGGCAGTTCCAATCACCCCGCCAATGGGACAACGGCTCCCCTTAAAGATCACTGGCGGCACCCCTGGAGCAGCAGGTCGAGGAAATCGGCGATGCCTCCCAAAGCGGCGCGGTGCTCGCTTGCCGGCAGGATCAGCAGGAGTTTGCGGGCTTCCGCCACCAGTTCCTGACCGGTGTCGATGGCCGACTCGATCGCTCCGACGTAATCGGCAATACTGGCAAGCGCGGGAAGGTCGATGGGCTCGCGCTGGAGGAGAAGTTTGTGAAGCTTTTCCCTCTGGCGTTCGGTGGCCGAGCCGAGGAGGTTGAGGATGGGCAGCGTCAGCTTTCCCTTGTGCAGGTCGGTTCGCAGCGTTTTCCCATACTCCTGCTCGTCGCCGATGAGGTCGATACAGTCGTCGTAGACCTGGTAGGCGGTCCCGATACGAAGGCCGAAATCGAGAAG
>JAGRPC010000127.1 GCA_020439925.1 Verrucomicrobiia bacterium
CGAAGAACGAAGAACGAAGAACGAAAAATTGCCATCCGCCCACCCCTTTGCTAACCTCCGGCTCCGTTTTTTCCCGCAATCTCAACCCCCTTTTTCTCAGACGATGAATCGAAAACTGCGCATGGGCATGGTCGGCGGCGGCCGTGGAGCTTTCATTGGAAACGTCCACCGCATGGCGGCGAACCTCGACGGCAGGATCGAGCTGGTGGCGGGCTGTTTCTCCTCGGACCCGGAAAAGTCGCGGCTCTCGGGGGAGGATTTCTTCCTCGATCCGGAGCGGGTCTACGCGAGCTACGAGGAAATGGCGGAGAAGGAGGCGCAGCGGCCGGACAAGATCGATTTTGTCTCCATCGTGGTGCAGAATCACCTCCACTTCCCGGTGGCGAAGGCCTTCCTCGAGGCGGGTTTCCACGTGATCTGCGACAAGCCGCTGACGCACGACTACGAGCAGGCGCTGGAGCTGCGCGAGGTGGTGCGCCGCACGGGGCAGGTCTTTGCCCTGACGCACAACTACACGGGTTACCCGATGGTGAAGGAGGCGCGCCGCATGGTGCGCGACGGGGAGCTGGGCCGCATCCTCAAGATCGTGGCGGAGTATCCGCAGGGCTACGCGGTGGGCGACGTGGAGGGGGATGGCCAGGGCAAGATCAACAACTGGCGGTCGGACCCGAAGATCGCGGGGATCTCGAACTGCATGGGCGACATCGGCACGCACGCGCACAACCTGGTGCGCTACATCACGGGGCTGGAGGTGGAGGAGATCTGCTCGGACCTGACGGCTTTCATCCCGGGCCGCACGCTGGACGACGACGGGAACAACCTGGTGCGTTTCACGGGCGGGGCGAAGGGGATCATCCACGCTTCGCAGATCTCGAACGGGGACGAGAACGCGCTGAACATCCGGGTCTACGGCACGAAGGCCTCGCTGGAGTGGCACCAGGAGGATCCGAACGAGTTGATCGTGAAGTATGCGAACGCGCCGCGGCGGATCTATCGCCGGGGCAACGCCTACATCAGCGAGGCGGCGGCGGGTCACGGGTTCACGCGGACGCCGTTCGCGCATCCGGAGGGCTTTATCGAGGCGTTTGCGAACATCTACCTGGCGGCGGCGCAGGCGATCGCGGATCGGATCGACGGCAACCCGGAGCCGGAGGGGGGCTACGATTTCCCGACGGTGGACGACGGGGTGGCGGGGGTGGCCTTCATCAAGGCGACGGTGGAGAGCTCGGCTTCGGCGGAGAAGTGGCGGAAGTTCCCCGCGATCTGAGTTGCGGATCATGGCGAAGGCGCCGCCGACTTACGAGGTGCGGGAGGGAAGGGTCCCTCTCTGGGCCTCGGAGCCTTTCCGGGTCTTTTTCCCGTTGGGGATCCTCGCGGCGGTCTTCGGGCTGCTGCTGTGGCCGCTGCACTACGCGGGCTGGTGGCCGCTCTACCCGGCGGTGCAGCATCCGCGGATCCTGGTTTTTGGTTTCGGTTCGGCCTTTGTCTTCGGTTTCCTGGGCACGGCGTGGCCGCGTTTCCTCGGTTCGTCGGCGCTCTCGGCGGCGGAGGTGCTGCTGACGGCGGCTGGCTGGCTGGCGGCGGTGCTCTTCTACGCGCGGGGCAGCATCCCGGGGGGCGATGTGGTCGCGGCGGCGGTGGCGGGCTGGTTCCTCCTCGTGCTGGGGCGGCGTCTCTTCGCGGAGGGGCGGGAGCTGCCTCCGCCGGGCTTCGCTCTGGCGTTTTTTGCGGTGGGGCTCTCGCTGGCGGTGCTGCTGGCGTGGTCGGCGGGCTGGGCGACGCGCTCGGTGGCGTGGGATCAATTCCTGCGGCTGCTGGCCTACCAGGGTTTCCTGCTGCTGCCGATCTTCGGGGTGGGTTCGTATCTCTTTGCGCGCTTTTTTGCTCCTCAGGGCGGTGTGCCGTCGGGGAGGCCTTCCTCGGGCGGCGTTCCGTCGGGGAGGCCGGGCAAAGCGGAGGGGCGTCCGGGGCGGCGGGTCCGCCGGGGGCTGGTGGTCTGGGGCTGCGCGGGGCTGGTGCTGGTCTCCTTCGCAATCGAGGCGTGGCTCTCGCCGCGGGCGGGGAACGGGCTGCGTCTCGTCGCGGTGGGGCTGTGGTCGGCGCTGGCGCTGCCGGGGATCTGGCGGGTGCGGGCTCCGGGGACGCGGGCCTGGGCGCTGCGCCTGGGCCTGGGGATGGCGGGGCTGGCTTTTCTCCTGCGGGCGGTGTGGCCCTCGCTGCTCTTCGCCTTCGAGCATCTCCTCTTTCTGGGCGGTTTCTCGCTGGTGATCCTGCTGACGGCGGACCGCGTGGTGCTGGGGCACTGTGACGATCCGGCACGGGTGGCGCCGCGGAGCGGGATGTGGCGCTGGATCTTCTGGCTGGTGGTGCTGACGGCGGCGACGCGGGCGACGGCGGACCTGGTGCCCTCGACGCGGGTCTCGCACCACATCTACGCGGCGCTGATGCTGGCGGTGGTGCTGGGGCTGTGGCTGGGGATGCACGCAAAACGGCTGCGCCGCCGGCCGCCCTCGAGCGAATGAGCCTGTCGTCCGGCATCCTCAGGTATCTCGCAGAGTGCTACCGGGAAAACGGGAGCCGCCTCGGGGTGACGAGCCTGGGGTCGGAGCGGGTGCGGCGTTCGCTGGTGGTGAAGGGGGTGGACGCGGTGGTCTCGGCCTCGGTGCTGGACGGGCAGCTTTTCGTGCCGGGATCGAAGGCGGCGGAGCTGGCGAGGCAGGCGCAGCTCTACGAGAAGGAGTGCGAGCTGTTCTACGGTTCGGTCTTCGTCGCGGGGAATGTGGAGACGGGGGAGTCGCGGCTGAAGCCGGTCTTTGCCCCGCTGCTGCTCTACCGGGCGGAGGTGGAGCGGATCGACGGGGAAGGGGGCGCGGAATTTGTCATCGGGACGGGGCAGCGGATGCTGAACGACGCGCTGCTGGAAGCGATCGGCGACGAGGCGCTGGCGGCGCGGCTGGAGGCGGGGATCGACCGGGAGACGCACTCGGAGGGCTGTGTTGGGGAGATCCGCCGTCTCTTTGCGGAGGCGATCCCGGGCACGGTGACGGAGGCGCTCCTGAATTATCCGCATCTCCTCGACGAGGAGGGCTTGGGGAACGAAGGACTGAAACATCCCTCGGCCTCGCGGGCGAAGGCGGCTTCGCTGAGCCTGCTGCCGGCGGCGGTGCTTTTCCTCGCGGACCGTTCGCGGGAGATGCGCGGGGTGCTGAACGATCTCGCGGCGATGGCGGAGGCTTCGGAGGGGCGGGCGGGGCTCTCGCCTCCGGTGCAGCAACTCCTCGACGGGGGCGGGGCGTCCCGCGGGGGCGGCCGGGTCCGCCGGGGTGAGGTGCCGGCGCTGTTGAGCGAGGCGCAGGAGCGGATCGCGGTCTCGGCGTCCTGCCGGCCGCTGACGCTTGCGGTGGGGCCGCCGGGCACGGGGAAGTCCTTCACGATCGCAGCGCTGGCGATGGAGGCGGTGAGCCGTGGCGAGTCGGTCCTGATCGCCTCGAAGATGGATCACGCGGTCGACGTGGTGGCTGACAAGATCGAGGAGACGCTGGGTCTGCCGGGGCTCTGCGTGCGGGCGGGGCGGAAGAACTACCTGCGCGACCTGAAGCAGTTTCTCGACGAACTGCTCGCGGGGATGCACTCGGGACCGGCGGCTGCGTCGTCGGGGAAGGTTCCCTCGAAGGCCCGGCTCGGGCAGCTGAGGGCGGAGATCACGCGGCGGGAACGGCTTCTCGAGAAACGCTGGCGGCACGAGGAACGGATGGCGAGGCTGCGGGAGGAGGCGAACCCGGGCTGGTTCACGCGCTGGCGTCTCGGCCGGGAGCGGGAGGCGGTGCGGCGGCGCGATCCGCTCGTGCTCCTGAACGCCCGCCTCGACGAGGCGTGGGACGCTCTGGTCGCGGAAACGACGGCGTATTTCAAGGCGCTGCGGGCCTCGGGTCTCGCGCGGGCCCTGCGGCGGGACCGGGCGACCTTCCAGGCCTTTGCGAAGGGATTGCGGGCGCGGTCGGCGAAGAAGCAGGAGGATTATTTCGCGGAGGTGGGCTGGCGCAAGCTGCTGGGGGCGCTGCCGGTCTGGCTGGCGAATCTCTCGGACGTGCACCGGGTCCTGCCGCTGGAGAAGGGGCTCTTCGACCTGGTCATCATCGACGAGGCCTCGCAATGCGACATCGCCTCGGCCTTGCCGGCCCTGCAGCGGGCGAAGCGGGCGGTGATCACGGGTGATCCGAAACAGCTCCGGCACGTCTCTTTTCTACCGGTGGCGCGGCAGGAGGAGTTCGCGCGGCAGAACGGGCTCGACGAGGAAACGAGGGAGCGTTTCCACTTTCGTCGCACCAGTCTCGTCGACCTGGTCCTGGAATCGGTGGGCGACCAGGAGGCGGTGGTGTTCCTGAACGAGCATTTCCGGAGTCGGCCGGGGATCATCGAGTTCAGCAACCGGGAATTCTACGGGGGGCGCCTCCTCGTGATGACCTCGCACCGGGAGATCGGGCACAACCTGCCTCCGGCGGTCTCGCTGACGCGGTGTGCCGGCGAGCGCGATACCCGAGGGGTGAACGTCGCGGAGATCGATGAGATCCTGCGCCAGCTCGATGCCCTCGTCGCCGAGGGCGGCGCTCCGCTGAGCGTGGGCATCCTGTCGCCCTTCCGCGACCAGGTCGAGGCGGTGCTGAAGCGGCTCGAAAAGCGGGCCGACCTGCCAGTGCTCCTCGATCGGCACAAGCTCCTCGTGGGTACGGCCCATTCGTTCCAGGGAGAGGAGCGCGACGTGATCTTCCTCTCCCTCGTGCTGGACGACGAATCGCCGGCGATGAGTTTCCGTTTCCTGGAGAAGGAGGATGTCTTCAACGTCTCGATCACGCGGGCGCGCCGGGAGAACCGGGTGATGGTGTCCTTCGAACGGTCGGGGGCGGCGCGCGAGGGTCTGCTGGGCCGTTATCTGGCCGCGGCGACGGTCGGAACGACGGGGGAGGTCCCGGGTGAAAAGTCACGTTCAAGGACGCGCCCGCTGTTCGGGAAACTGGCAACGGCGCTGGAGGGCGCGGGGCTGTCGGTGGGAGTGTCTGACGCCGGGGAGGGGGAGGCATCGGCCTTGATCGCGATCGGGGCAGGTGGGGGATGGGTCTACGAAGAGGCGGGATCGGCGCGCCGGCACGAGGACGCCGGGGCCTCGGCGACGCGGAACCGTCACCGAAGGGCCGGGTTGCGTTGGCGCCTCGTTGGCGAAGGGGAGTGGGAGGCGCGAGGCGAGGATCTGATCCGGCTCGATCACGGAGGGGGCAGGGAAGCGGAATCCCGTTGAAACTTTGCCCGGATCGTAGACATTCTCGCCCCCTTCCTTCCTGACAAATGCCAACGCGCTCCGGTTTCTCCCGACGGGATCTCCTCTCCATGACCGGACTTGCGGCCGGCGCGGGGCTGGTCCCCCAGATCGCAAGGGCGCAGGAAGCTTCCGCGAACACCGTCGGCGACGTCACCGTGCCGGGAACGGGCGGCAACCAGGAGACCACCGGGGTGCTCTACGAGGCCATGGACGGTCCTTGGGGCAGCCTGAATTATTTCTATTTCTACCTCGAGGCACCGGCGCACCTCATCGAGGCGTTTCCCTTGCGCAATCCCCGCACGCGATGGGCGGTTCCGATTCACGAGGAAGCCAGTTTTCGTGCGATCATCGAGAGCGCCCCGATGTCCGATGCGCAGCGCACGGTGCTCGCGGATGAGCAGTATGTGGGGGTCGCCGACGGCCTCTACGCCATCTTTCCGCCGACCCAGCTGCTCGTGGAACTGAACCCGGAGGCGAGGGCGGTCATCTACAACTACCTCGCCCGCTTCGATTCGAATCCCGACATCAAGCACCCGGTGCGGATTCGCTCGGGTTCGGTGGAGGAGTGGGCCAAGGGCACGACGATCCGCCCGGATCTCATCGCGCAGATGAAGGCGATGACCTACTTCCGCGGCGACCTCATGCTTTTCGGGGATTTTCCACATCTCATCTCCCAGGCGACTTCGGAGACGGAAGCCCGTGCGATGCAGCGTCACTCCTCCCGCGTCCGCTCGATGGTGGTGAGGCTCGACGTGAAAAAGACGACGAGCCCGGAGAAGATCCTTTCCTACTGGACGACGGGACTGGGCCTGCGTCGCAAGGAGGTGGAGCCTCTGGTCCAGGCGGCGATCGCCACTCCCGGAGTGACGGGGCTGGATCTCACGCACATCCTTCCTCCTCTGCCACGCAAGCTGCTCTACACCTACCCGGACATGAGCATGGCGATCGACGGGGTGCTGCCCGATTGCCACTGGACGGCCCTGAATTTTTTCAATTACAACTCGGAGGCGATCTATCTCGACGAGTTCTTCGCCGCGTCCCGGCTCATGTCGGGCTTCAAGCAGGTCGATCCGCCCTACCGCTTCGGTGACGCCCTCGTCTTCGTGACGGAGGAGATGAACGCGCACCATTCCTGCATCTACCTCGGGGCGGATCTGGTCTACACGAAGAACGGGCGGAGTCTCTACGCCCCGTGGACGATCCTGCACCTGAACGACGTGAAGAGCAGCTACCCCGATTTCGAGGGGCAGTCGCTGCGCATCCAGGGATTCAGGCGTTTTGATGCCGTGTGATCGCGGTGTGAGGCATCCGGGAAATTCCGGGAAATGGGTGCGCGGCCTCGAAAAGAAAACGGCCGCCCCGTTGAGGAGGCGGCCGTCTCGCGGAAAGCATTCCTTCGTGCGAGAGGATCAGACGGCGTCACGCACGTCGATCATGGTCTTGAGGATGGTGTTCCAGGTCGAGGGGGTCTCGAGGACGGCATTGGGGAACATGCAGCCATCCCAGCAGATGTGAGAGATGCCGCGGGACTCGCGGTCTTTCAGCCAATACTGGGAGCAGCGGACGATATCGAGCTTGCCGTTGGGATCGTCGGCCGGGCAGTGTTTGCCGGTCTTGTCATGGCTGCCGGCCCCGTGGACGGTCCCGTCGTTCTGGGCGACGTGGAAATCGATGGTCCACGGGCGCAGCTTGTCGGTCATCTCCTCGTAGGCAGCATAAAACTCGTCCTCGGTGTAACCGTCCTTGAGAAGGGCGTATTCGGGAGCGTTGTAGCCGAGGAGATAGAGATAGGTGTGGGCGAGGTCGGCCTGGAAGCCGAGGGTTTCGGGCATGCCGACGGCCTCGAGGAGGTCGAGCATGTCTTTCCAGCTGTGCATCCCGGCCCAGCAGATCTCGCCTTCGGCGGCAAGGCGCTCTCCGTGATCGGCGGCGATCTTCGCGGCTTCGCGGAAGGTTTCGGCAATGCGTGCGGTGTTGGCCGCAGGGTCTTCCCTCCACTTGTTCACCCCGAACTCGGCGGAGTCGATCCGGATCACGCCACGCTTGCGCACGCCGTGTTCGTTGAAGATTCCAGCGATGCGACAGCCGACCCGAACGGCTTCGAGGAACTTGGCCCTCGCGGCATCGTCACCCATGGCGGAGTCGCCGACGGTTCCCGGCCACACGGGGGCGACGAGGGAACCGACCTCGAAGCCCTTGGAGGCGATCATGTCCGCGATGCCGCGGAGTTCGTCGTCGGAGGCGGAAGGGTCGGTGTGGGGAAGAAAGAGGAAATAATCGATGCCGTCGAACTTCTGTCCGTTGACTTCGGCCGCGGCAGTGAGGTCGAGCATGTGCTCGAGGGAAATCGGCGGCTCCTGGCCTTCGCCGTCGCCTTTGCCGACGAGACCTGGCCACATCGCATTGTGGAGTTTCAATTGGGACATGTTCTGGGATGAAGGTTGTTTTTCGAAAGAGCCGCAAGGATACATAAAGCAACGGGACGGGCAAGAACGAAGGAACGCGCGGACGGGATTCAACTTGACGCGATCCCGGAGAAGAATCAGCCTCTGGCCAAATGCCAACAAGATTCGCAGCCGTGCTGATGTTCTGCCTCACTTCCGGGGTTCTTTTGATGGAGAGCGCCGCAGCAGAACCGAAGGCGCGGCCGAAAATCCTCGATGAACGTCCCTGCGGACCGGATTCAATCTGCGGACCGCTCCGCTACCTGATCTATCAGGGTTGTGCCGGAGCCGACTTCCGCGACGCCTGCCGGCGTCATGATGCCTGCTACGACTGCATCGGCTCGGACCGTCACGCCTGTGATCGCCGTTTTCTCGAGGAAATGCTCGCCGAATGTCCGAAGTCGAAACATCCCGCGATGGCCCGGTTGCGGGCCCGATGGTTTTACCTGGGAGTGAAGTTCGGTGGGGGAGGCGCCTGGCGATCCGCGCAGGAACTGGCGAAGAAGCTGGCAGGGAAATGAGATCTGCCGGCCTCTCCTCTGGTTGGCGGTTCGACGGCTCGACGCCGAAGTGAGTGTCTCACTTTCCGTCCGCGAGCAGAGAACTGAGGTGGCCGACGAGGTCGTCGAGCCTGATAACGAGGTCATCGATCTCGAGGAGCCGCTGTCGCTCTCCCGGATCCGAGACAAAACTCTGGGCGACGACATCGGCAATGGCGCACGGGTCCTTGACGCAATGCAGATGGTTGCGCAGTTGTTCGGACACCGGCTGTCCCTTGCCGCAGAGTTTCGAGGACAGATCGACGAGTTGAAGGGCGGCCTCGGTCGCCGCCTCCGGATCGCTGACATGACAGGGGCGGGGACGAATCGACGCGATGCGGAAGGGGCAGTCCTGCGTCCATCCGGTGATTTCGACGCGTTGCAGTCCCGAGAGCATGAGATGGGACGTGCCGTCGTCGTGGGTGACGCAGGCGCGGATGAGACCGATCGTCGTGATTGGGAAAACGGGATCCGAACTGAGGTCGGTGTCGATCCCGGGCCGGGCGTGGCCCACACAGAAGAGACGGTCGTTCTCCAGCGCATAACTCAACATCGCGCGGTAACGGGGTTCGAAGATGAACAGGGGCATGTAACCGCAGGGGAAGAGGGTGGCTCCTCCCAGCACCATCACCGGCGCCGTTTTCGGCAGATCTTGAACCCCTGAAGGCATCGTTCCAAGTATACGAAGAAATCGAGGTGAACGGTCAGGGTTTCTACTGCAAAACTGACTTTTATGGCATCTTTTCCATTGCATCACGGGCAAAATGTGATTTCCTTCCCGCCCCTGAACGAGAGACGAAACCGTCGGCATCAGGGCGATGCCAAAACCCAAGCCAATGAGCGAATCCAAAACCAACACTGCGGAGCTTCAGCTCCACGATCGCGACACCGGTAGCGCTGACGTGCAGATCGCGCGCCTCACCGATCGCATCACCCATCTTACCGGCCACCTTTCGGCCAACAAGAAGGATGTTTCCTCGCGCCGCGGACTTCTCCGTATGGTGGCGCGCCGTCGCAAACTCCTCGATTATCTTTCCCGCACCGATCACGAGCGTTATCAGAAGGTTCTCGCCACGCTCGGATTGCGTCGCTGACATTCATTTCAGGCAGAAGCGTCGGTTTTCCGGCGCTTCTTGCGTTTTGGGGAATTGGTGTTCCCGGACCCGTGAAGGGGCCGGATTTCCCGCCAGGCACCTCCCCGCCTCAGCCGGGCCCGATCACGGGATTGGCATGCCCAGGACAGGCTGAATCCATTTTTTAACCACAAGAAGAAGAAAAACATGAGTACTGAACGAATCGTGTGCCAGGTCGGCACGCAAGAAATGGTCATCGAGACTGGCAAGCTCGCCAAGCTGGCCGATGGCGCCGTCACCGTGCAAGTTGCGGAAACCATCGTGCTGGTCACGGCGGTTTCCTCCACGAAGATCAAGGAGGGGCAGGACTTTTTCCCGCTCTCCGTTGAATATAAGGAAAAGGCTGCCGCCGCAGGACGTTTCCCGGGTGGTTACTTCAAGCGGGAGGGACGCCCCACGGAAAAGGAGATCCTGACCTGCCGCATGACGGACCGCCCCCTGCGTCCGCTCTTCCCGAAAGGCTACCTCTACGACACCCAGGTCGTGGCGCTGCTCCTCAGTGCCGACGGGGTCAACGATTCGGACATCCTCAGCATCAATGGTGCCTCCGCGGCCCTCTGTGTCTCGGATATTCCTTTCGCGGGGCCGATCGCGGCTGTCCGCATTGGACAGGTGAACGGTGAGTTTGTCGTGAACCCGACCCACGAGGAACGGGCGGAAAGCGATCTCGACCTCGTTTACGTGGGTCTCCGCGACAAGGTCATCATGATCGAAGGCGGGGGCAAGGAAGTGCCCGACGCCCGCTTCAAGGAGGCTCTCGTCTTCGCCCAGCAGGCCATCCAGCCGATTCTCGACGCCCAGGAAGAACTGGCCCGTCGCGTCGGCAAGGCGAAACGCAACGCACCGCTCGTCGAGGTGCAGGACGAACTCCTCGAAGTCGCCTACGAGGTCGCCGGCGACCGCATCGAGGAAGCCCTTTACAAGCCTTCGAAAATCGAGCGCGGAGCCGCCGTCGGCGCTCTCCGCAAGGAAGTCGAAGCGAAGATCAAGGAGAAGTATCCCGAAGCGGGTGACTTCGCCATTTCGCAGGCTTTCGAATACCTCCAGAAGAAGGCGTTCCGCATCAGCATTCTCGACAAGGGAGTGCGTTGTGACGGTCGCGACATCAACACGATCCGTCCGCTTTCAGGCGAGGTGGACGTGCTGCCCCGCACCCATGGTTCTGCGCTCTTCGCGCGCGGTGAGACCCAGGCGCTTGCCATCGCGACGCTCGCTCCCGCCGACGAGAAGCAATATCTCGACAACTACGCCGGTGGTGAAGACACCAAACGCTTCATCCTTCACTACAACTTCCCGCCGTTCTCCGTCGGTGAAACCGGCCGCATGGGCGGGCTGAACCGCCGCGAGATCGGTCACGGTGCCCTCGCCGAGAAGTCGATCGAGCCGCTGATCCCGGACGAAGCCGACTTCCCGTATGCGATCCGCGTTTCCAGCGAGATCATGGAGTCGAACGGCTCCACCTCGATGGCTTCGGTCTGTTCGGGTTCGATGGCGCTGATGAACGCCGGGGTTCCCCTGAAGAGGCCCGCTGCCGGCATTTCCTGCGGCCTTGTCACGGAATTCGAAGGAGAGGCGATGAAGCGTTACGTCACGCTTCTCGACATCATCGGGAACGAAGACTTCATGGGAGACATGGACTTCAAACTCTGCGGTTCCTCCGAAGGAGTCACGGGTTTCCAGCTTGACCTCAAACTTCCGGGGATCCCGCTCGACATCCTTCTCGAAGGTGTCGACAAGGCGACCAACGGTCGCTTCAAGGTCCTCGAGGTGATGAATGCCGTCATTCCCTCACACGGCGCCCTCAACAAATTCGCTCCCCGGATCGAGTCGATCAAGATCGATCCCCAGAAGATCGGGGAACTCATCGGCCCCGGCGGCAAGAACATCAAGGGCATCCAGGCGGAGACCGGAGCCGACATCAGCATCAGCGATGACGGCACCGTCAACATCTACGCCGCCCACCAGGAGGCCCTCGACCGGGCCATCCAGTTGGTGCGCCGCACCACCGCGGAGATCGAGATTGGTGTCACCTACTACGGCAAGGTGGTCAGCACGACCAACTTCGGCGCTTTCGTCGAAGTCCTTCCGGGCAAGGATGGCATGATTCACATCTCCGAACTCGCCGACTTCCGGGTCAACAAGGTCGAGGACGTGGTCAAGGTCGGCGACATGGTTCATGCCAAGTGCATCGGCGTGGACGAGCGCGGTCGGGTCAAGCTCAGCCGCAAGGCCGCCATGGCCGAACGCGCCGTCGAGGCCGCTGCCGACATGTCCAAGGAGGACTGATCCCTCGATCCCCCCTGTTCTTTCGAAAGAGCCCGTCTTTCCTTCGCGGAGAGGCGGGCTTTTTTCGTTTTGTCAGCATGGAAACCTGATTGTCTCTTGCGGCTGACCGCCGCCTGAGGTTGAATCGGGCATGAAGCACTCATCTTTCCTGACCAGGCGTTTCTTTCTCTCGGGTCTCTTCCTGCTCTCCTTCGGGGTCAGTCTTCATGCCGATCCGGTTGAGGACAGGGTCAACTGGATCCGTGCCCGATACGGGGAGATCGAGGGGGCCAGGCTTCGATCCCGTTCCTTCGAATTCGAATCCCAGGACGAACCGCTTTCCGGCACGTGCACGCTCTATTTTCAGGGAGACGAGGTCGTGAAGGTTCTCCTCTCCTATGGGGCCGGGGACCACGGTGCGAGCGACGAATACTACTATTACAGTGGCGGGACGCTTTTCTTTGTCTATGCCTCCGATGGTTACTGGCGCTTCACCGGTGAAACGCTCTCCAACGGCGAAAGCGAGACGATCGACACGGCGGTCGAGCATCGCCTTTATCTCGATGGGGGACGGATTGTCCGACATCTCAGCAAGGAAGCCACTTCGAAGAAACCGGAGGCTCTCAAAGGACTCCTCGCCAAGGCTGAAAACCACCCATCGGGAGATTCGGACCGCGCCGCGCGCTTGGTACGTCGCGGCCTGCGTGCCAACTCGATCCGCAATGCCGGAGCAGCGCTCCAGGTGCTCATGGAGGACGAGTGAAGGGAACTTCGGTGGAGATTCTAGGATTTGAGATCCTCATCTCCGTATGGTGAAGAAGCCTGCAGCGTCAAAATTACTTAAAATTTTATTTTTACGTGAGGAAGTTTGAGCAGATTCCGGATTTCGGATAAAGTGCAGCCGGTTCCCCGTTTTCGGCATGAGGTTTCTCCTGATCGTGATTCTCTTCTGCGCGGCCCTCGCCGGGTCGACGTTCCTCGCCAAGGTGGGGCTGCGCAACAGCGTGGAAAAGGAGATGCAGGTTCAGTCACTCGCCGTGCTTGAGGAAGCGGGTTTTGGGGGAGTCGAAGTCACTTTCGACCATCTCGACGCGGCTTTGTCAGGCTATGTCGACCGGCCGGAGGATCTTCCTCGCGTCGTGGAGCTCCTGAAGGAAAAGGTTCCCGCGGCCTATTGGCCGGAGCCCGGGGAATGCCACATTTCCGTCCGCCCGACCTTGCCTCCCCGGCTGAAGGTGACAAGAGCTGCAGAGGAGACCAACGTTCGTATCGAAGGCACCCTCGCTGCAGGAGACGAGGCGGTGCGCAACCTGCTGGGCTCGCGACTGCATGTGCTATCCGGAGTGGATACCGTAGACAATGCTGTGGAGCTGGACGCGATGGTGCTTCCGTTCACGAAGATGGCGGAATTTGCCTCCCTCGCGTCGGGACTGCTTTCTCACCCCGGCGCGGTGACGGTTGCGCTCGAAGAAGGAAAACTTTCCGTTTCGGGCACGCTGCCCAACGAAGGGCTCAAGAAGGGCCTGCTGGAGTTGGCGTCGGCGACGGGAGCGGAGAAAGTCGAGGATGGGGTCTCGGTCAAGGTGCCGGACACGTTTCTGCGTGCCTCGGAGCTACGGGTGACACGAAACCGCTTCGGAGTCACCCTCTCGGGTGTGTTTCCGGCCGGGGTCGAAAGGGAACCGCTCCTCCAGGTAGTGCGTGGTGCGATAAAGGATCTTGTGGTGACCGACAGGATCGAAGGAGATCCCGCCTGTGCCCCGGCGCTGTGGCAGGGGCGTCTCGAGGCGCTGCTGCCGGTGATGCTCGGTAACCTCGATGGGGAAATGACGGCCGAATTCTCCGAGTCCCGCATCCGTGTCAGTGGGACGACCGGCAATGACGCCTCGCGGGCGGCGGTGCTTGCGCAGTTGGAACCGTTTCGTGTGGCCGACCCGCCCCTGGATCTTCTGATCGAAATCGAGGTGGCCGAAGGTCGGGTCTCCCCAGATTCCATCGAATGGACGGCGGTTTTCGAAGGAGGGTTGCTCATTCTCGAGGGACAGCTGCCCGGGACGGGAACTGCGGAAGAGATCGAGACCCTCTTGAAGGAACGCCTGCCGGAGGTCAGTCTGAAGAATGAAACCCGCCCGATGGAAGGAGAGGCGGCCGAGAAACTCGGGGATGCCCTCCCCGAGTTCTTCGTGGAGAGCCTCGCCCGTGTTTCCACGGCAAAGCTGCAGATGAAGGGAGGAGTCCTGGATCTCGAAGGTCGGACGATTGCGCTTCCAGATCGGCAAATCATCGAAAATCTGGCAGTGAACGCAATGCCGGCGGAGATTCGAATTCAGAACCGTCTTCTGCATGCAGACCAGCCGTTCCCGAAACCCGAACTGCTTCCCGAGGAGCGGACGAGGCTGGGAGAGGCGATGAAAGCTCATCCGGTCTACTTTGAAAAGGGGAGCGATATTGTCTCGGGAGAAGAGCGGAGCAAGGTATCCGCCGTCGCCGAGGCTCTCGCGACCGCCGGGGGCGAGGTGGAACTGGTTGTTACCGGATACTCCGACAACATCGGCAACTCGGCCTCGAACAAGGAACTCAGCCTGCGCCGAGCCGGTCACGTCAAGGACGAGCTCGTCAAACTGGGTATTGCGGAAGCCTCCATGACTCTGGACGCCGTCGAGGAGGACGTCTCCAGCATTCCCCGGTCGGAGCGATGGAAGTCCCGTCGCGTGGAAGTCACTTTGAAACCCCTGACGCCGGCAGAGACCAAACCCTGACGAGTCCGACAACAGACCCTCTTCGATTCAACCATGCGAACGTTCCTCACGCCCTCCTCGGAATCCTACCTGCTGGACTGGGGGCTCACCTTGGCCCTGGGCGGGGGGATTTGCGCGATTTTTGGTCTCCTGTGCGGCTGGATTATTTGGCGGAATGCCCGTAACCTTACCGAGCGCGTCGAGGAGCGGAACCGCACCGCCCTATCTGACTACGAAAAATCCAGTGATGAGGTTTCCCGGCTGAAATCCGAACTTTCAACCGGGGAACATTGATTCCCGGATCCTCTTTTCCCGATTCCCAACACAATGCACGAGTTTTCATTTTTTCTGCTCCAGAACTGGCTCCCGGTGGGTGTTTCGGCGATCCTGTTTTTCGGGATTGGCCTGCTCTTCGCGAAGTTTATCTGGGGACGTTTCCATCAGCGGCTCGCCAACGCGATCGAGGAGAACATGAACCTCGCGAGCCAGTGGAGTGCACTTGGGGCCTCGCAACAGGATCTCTTCAAGAAGCTCCGAGTGCGCTGGCAGGCCGACCGCGATGCGTTTGAATCGGTCATTTCGGAAAAAGAACTGCAGATTGCCCGCCTGGGAAATCAGCTCAAGGAGTCGGGGGCCGCCGTTCCCGACGAGATTCTGATTTCTGCCGAAGAAATCGCCACGGCTGCGCGTGTTCGGGAACTCGAGGCCGCCCTCGCCGAGGAGAAGGCGGAAGTCGCCAGGCTGAAAGAGCGCCAGGAGTCGGAGGAGGCACCGAAAGTTCTGCCGTTCGCGGTACTCGGAGGAGAGAAGGAGACGGGCGACAAGAGCGTCGCCCTGGAGGCGAGGCTGCGAGATCTCGAGCAGGATCTCATCGACACCCACGACGAGCTTCATCGCGTCCGTTCGGATTACGACAAGCAGGTGAAACTGGTCGAGTCGCTGGAGGCGCGCCTCATCTCCATTCCGGCAACGGCTCCGGCAATTCAGGAAGCTCCGGCCGAGAGCCTCCAGGTCGCTGCGCTTCTGGCCCAGCGCTCCCGCGAGTTCCGGGCCGAACGGGAACGCTTGGCCCGTATGGGCAAGCTCCGTGAGGAAGAAGTCAGGATGATCTTGGGTGGAATGGAGTCCAGGCTGTCCTCCGCGGAGACGCTCGCAGACGAGCGGAAATCGGAGATCGACCGGATTTCCACGGAAGCCATGGCATCGGCTTCTCTACTCGAGGAAACTCAGGTGCAGGTGGAAACTGCCCGCGTCCTTGCCGCGGAACGTTTCGAAGAAATCGAGAGACTTGGAAAAGCGATCGATGAAAAGAACGCCGAAATTGAGAACCTGCGAGAGCAGACGGAAGAACTGGAGCAACTGCGACGTCGGCGGGTTTCCCTGCAGGCCGAGCTCAACGATGCCTGTCACGAACTCTACGACGTGCGGCGCGCACTGATTTCACGCATTGAAATGGTCGAGCGTCTCGAAACCTCGGTTTCTGAATTGGGTGCCGTCGAGTCGACGAATGCCCAACTTACGAAGGATCTCGAGTCAACGCGGGAACAACTCGCCGCCGCCCTGCAAGGCCAGGCAAGTGCGGAAAACGCACGCGATGAGGCGGAAACCGGGCTTGGAGAACTTCGTGCAGAGCTTGAGGCGAAACGGCAGGAGGCGGACGAGACGGCTTCGCAACTCACGGAGGTGCGTCGGGAACTCAGCGAAGTGAAAATCGCCCTGAATGTGAAATCGGGCGAATATGACAAGGCGAAAGCCCAGATGGAAGAACTCGAGGCGATCATCGGCGATCGTAGTGCGGAAGTGAACGATCTCTCGGCCGAGTTGCGACAGCAGCGCGATCAGGTGAGACAACTCAAGGAAACCCTCGCCCAATCTCAGGGAGAATTGGAAGCGCTCTCGGACGAATCCCGTCGACTGAACGCCGGTGTGAAGGCTCGCGTCGCCTTTGCCGAAGAGCAGCAGGTCCGCATCGAGGCACTCGAAGTGGCCCTGGCCGAGCGTTACCACGAGCTGAATCGCGCACGGGTCGATGCCGAGGAGCACTCCCGCAACGCTCGACATCACGAGTCGAGGGCCGTTCATCTGGAGGCCGAGTTGCAGCGTCGCGGCGCCGAGTTCGAGGCTTCCGACCGCCGAGTCGCCACCGCCGAAGAGGCGCTCGAGGCAGCCAATCTCGAGATCGCCGGTCTTTCCGCAAAGCTGGAGGCATCGGAGGGATCCCTCAGTGAGTTGCGGAATGAATTGCAGACGCTTTCCCGCGAGAAGGACGAGACCCTGCGGGACCTCGAACGCGCCTCCCGCCGAATCACCGAGCTCGAAGAGGCGTCCCGTCGTCGCGAAATTCAGGTCGTCGAACTCGAACGTGAACTTCACGAAGCCAAGGCGTTGAGCGCTCCTCTCGAGCAGCGCATTGAACGGCTCCAGGTGGAACTCGAGAGTGCCCGCCGGGAGCGTGAGTCTTCGGCTGCGGCGGTCGCCGAACTGGAAGAGGCCCTGAGGGCGAGCGATGAGAGGACGCTCCAGTTGTCGGGGCGCCTCGATGAGAAGGAGAGTGAACTCGTTTCCCTGCAGTCCGAACTGGCTCGTCTCGGAGAGGAAGTGGACAGCCGGGCTGCCGCGGAAACCGAGGCTCAGGTGAGACTCTCCGCACTCGAATCGGAACTGGAAACCCGCATTGCAGAAATCCGGGCCGAGAACGAAATGTTCGGGGAAGCTCAGGCCAGAGAAATTACCCTGCAATCGGGAGAAATTGTCGAACTGCGGGCGCAGCTCGCGGCCGAGAGGGGCAAGGCCGATGAAGAAGCCTCCCTCCGCGAGGCCAGCGCTTCTGAGATCGCCGCTTTGCGGGACAAGTTGGCGGCTCGGACCGAATCCATCCGCGATCTACAGAATCAAATCAGCGCGGTGATGATGCAAAGGGACTCCCGCGACTCCGAACTCTCGATCCTCAAGGAAAGACTGAAGGAGATGGAGGAGAAGCTTCGAGAACCCGTTCCCGAAACAGCGGCAGAGCCGAAAGCGGTGGCAAGCAAGATCTCCACGATCGATCCGGCGACCCTCGCTTCGGTCGAGGAGGAATTACGAGCGGAAGACAACGAATCTTCGGGCATCTCTCTCGATGAATTGCCCGCCGCCAAGGTTCATCACCCGCCGACGCCCGCTCCTTCATCAACGGTTCCTGCTGAGGAGGCGTCGCCGGTCTGGAAGAACGACGAGGATGACCTCACCGTGTTTTTCAACGAGTCGGCGGCGGTTCCAAGCCAGGCGGAACTCGAGAAGATCGATCGCAGCGCTCGTTCAATTCGTCGCCTTGGCCGCAAGGTGGAAGTGACGGTGATAGGATATGCGGGAGCGGAGGGATCTCCGGACTTCAATGAGTCCGTCAGTGCCCGCCGTGCCGACTCGGTCCGGGAGCGCCTCGTCGAACGCGGAGTTTCCCAGTCGGTGGTGAAGGTCCGTGCTGCCGGTCAGGACCGACGCTTTTCGGACTGGAAAGCGCGTCGCGTCGAGGTGGTCGTCGCACCCATCGCGGTGGCTGAAACAGTCAACTGAAACGGCAAGTACAACCTTCCCTTCGCCGATGATCCTGGCCGAACTGGCACTGAACGAGGAAGTGGTGGAAGAAGCCTTTTCCGGATTGAACCTGAGCGGACCGGTTTATTACCTTGTCTGTGCAGTGCTGTTCACTCTTGCCGGGTTGATCTGTGGTTACTTCATCTGGAGAAAGGGCCAGATGCAGATGCAGGACGCGGAGGATGAAGTGAAGCGTACGAAGGGCGAGTTGGAGAAACTCCGCGAAGACCTGAAGGTGGAAGAATCAGGGATCTGATCCGCCGGAATCTTCCCGGAGGGGGGGGAACCGGTTCCCCAAGCCCACACCGGGAGTGCCAGGCCTCAATCCTCAGGCAGCGCTGCGTGCCGCCGCCCTGGCCGCGTCGCGGTCGAAAAAGGATTCCATTCGTCGATTGAGGTCGTCGTAGAAGGTGTCGGCAAATTGCTCTAGTCGCTTCGAGCGATGTTTTGCCCGCGTGGATTTCTCGTCGGCGAGTCTGGCTTTCTCGTTTTCCACGCGTTCCTCGAAGGCCGTTTCCAGTTCAAGGAGGTTTTCGACAAATGCCTTCGCCGCCCGCGAGCTGTCGATTCCCTCGATGAGTGCCTTTTCCAGAGGCTTGTTCTGGGTCAGGTGGAGGAGACGACCGTCCGATAGATCATCCATGTAACGATGGTAGCTCTTGAGCCAGGCCTGACGCTCGCGTGCGTAACGCACCTCTTCGCGGTCGACGAGGGCATCGTAGGGGCCGGGCTGGGAGAAGAACTTCACCACGAGGGGAATGGTGTCGATGAGCATGAAGAGACCGGCGAGAACGAAGTAGGCGATCAGCGCGAATTCTCCGCCCTCTGAGTTCTCGTTGAAGAGGCTGTGGAGGGCGAGGGTCTGGGTGAGGATGTCCCGGCGCGGTTCGGCAGCGATGGCATCGATGCGTTCCTGTTCCTGAGTTCCGATGGCAGCGAGTTCACCCTGGAGACGTCCGAGTTCGGCGAGGCGGGTATCGATCTGGGCGGTGATGGTCGCGCGAATTGTGTTCTGCTGTTCGACAAACTGGTCAGCCTGCGACTGCTGAACCTGGCGCTTCAGGTCCGCGATCCGGTCACGTTCCGCCTTGAGTCGTTCTGCTTTGGCGGCAGCGATGCCGATGAATTCCTCCTTGATGCCGTCTTCGATCGCCTTGACCTGCTCGGCGAGTGTGTTGCGTTGGCTCGTAAGGTAGGCAAGGGCGTCGCTGAGACGCTTGGCTTCCTCGCGCCGCCAGGCAAGCTGGTCGGCCTGAATGCTTTTGGCACGGGGGCCGAGACCGACGATGCCGCTCCGCTGGCCGTTCACTTCACGCTCGAATTCGCGCTGCCACGTATCGAGCTCGGTCTGGAGAGTGGCGTATTTTTCCTGTGTGGCGGTAAAGTCGGCATCTACGGAAGCGATCTTGGCGAGGTCCGCGGCGGTGTCGCCTTCGATCCTGGCGGTCATCTGGGCGCGTAGCTCGTCATCGAGATCCGCCAGAGGGTCGGGGAGTCCGACATTCGCATCCTCGACGAGAAACTCGGCGGAGAAGGTCTTTTCGAAACTGGCGCGCTGTTCGGCGATCTGGCCCTCGAGATCGGCAATTTTCGTTTCGACGGTGGCCTTTTCCGAGTTCGCGGCACCCCGCACCGCCTCGATTTCTCCCTGCCGTTCTTCCTCCACGACGCTTGTGATCGTGTCATTGAAGAGGAGCAAGGTGAGCGGGTGGGAGATGGTGACGCCCATCAGCGCGGCAACAACGATTCGAAGGAAAAACTGTCCGACTTTTCGATGAAAACGTTGGTAGGAGCGATAAATCGAGAGGAGAGCCCGGTCGATCGTCATGATGATGAGGCCCCAAGCCAGAGCGATAGGAACGATGATATTCCAGTTGTCCGTGAGGGTGGAGAGGGCGTATCCGCAGGCAATGAAGGCAAATACCGTTGGGACAAGGACCGTGGCCCCAAAGGCCACGTATTTGCGCTGCTCCCACCCGGGACACTGTTCAAGGGTGTCTGCCCCGGCTCCCGAGAGCCAGAAGAAGAGGTGCTTCAGAGGATTGGGCCGCTGCGGGCGTTCATGGTAGATCGAAGACGAATGGTTCATGGCGCAAGCGTTGAGTGGATGGTTTGAGGGAGGCGGGCTCTGTCGGAGAAATGCGAACGAGAGCCCCGAATCTGGTCATCAGAAAAACACTTAAGAAAACTTGACAATATGTAAACACTTATTTTTCCAACCTTTGGTGGCCCTTTGGAGTACATGGGAAATTCAAGGAAAGAAAAAAGGCGGTGTGGCGTGAACTCTCCCTCTATTGCAATTCAGGGCGGACCGGGCGATCCGAAAACAAAGTGCCTCGTTTGAATAGGCCAGCCGCTCACTTTGAGAGAGGACGGGAAAGGAAGCAGGTCCGTTAGGGTGGGAGAATCTGCGCCGCCCCAAGGAAGAGGAGATCGGTTCGATGCGCGATGACAAAGGCGATGGGAAAATTTGAACAAATTACATAAAATGATTTTAAATATTGAAACGCCCCTTGATGACGGCACTGACACCTCCTTCGTTTTCTGGCACCGTGTCGAGTGATGTTGCATTTTCGTTCAGTCTTCGCCGCTTTCCTCCTGACCGCATTTTCTTGCGCCGCTCAGGATCATCTGGTGCGCGAAACGGGGGCGCTATCGGCGGAGGAGGAACTTGATCGCTTGACCGTTCCGGAGGGATTCGAGATTGCCCTTTTTGCGTCCGAGCCCTTGATCAACAAGCCCATCAACCTTGCGATCGACGAGCGTGGCAGGGTCTGGGTTTCTTCAACGGTGGAATATCCCTATGCCGCATCGAAAGACCGGTGGTCGGATCCTCTGGGGACCCGGGTGCGGGACAGCCGTGACGCCATCAAGATCCTTGAGGATACGGACGGTGACGGGCATGCCGATCGGGTAACCGATTTCGTCGATGGTCTGAATATTCCTACCGGAGTTCTGCCCTGGCACCGCCCCGAACATCACGACGGGTGTATCGCCTGGAGCATTCCGAATCTCTGGTATTTCGCCGATACGGATGGCGATGGGAAAGCCGACCTCAGGGAAGTGATTTTTGGGCCACTTGGTTACGAAAAGGATACCCATGGCATGGTCTCGAGCCTTCGGCTGGGCGTGGACGGGTGGATTTATGCCACCCACGGATTCAACAACACCAGCGTGATTCGAGCGCGGGACGGGAACGAAATCGAATTGCACTCCGGCAACGTGTTCCGTTTTCGTCCGGATGGCTCACGGGTGGAAGTCTGGTCGCGGGGGCAGGTCAATCCCTTCGGTCTGACTTTTGATCGGAGGGGGAATCTCTACAGCGCGGACTGTCATAGCGCCCCCGTCTACCAGCTCATTCACGGTGCCGTTTATCCAAGCTTTGGAAAACCGCATGACGGGCTCGGATTTGGTCCGGTCATGATCGAGCACACTCATGGTTCGACCGGCATCGCCGGAATTGTCTATGTGGACAGGGGTATCTGGGGCAGAGAGTGGGACGATCACGTCCTCATCGGTAATCCCGTGACCTCGCGGGTGAATCACGACCGCATCCGTTTTGCGGGGACGACCCCGCGGGCGGAAGAAAAGGACGACTTTATCGTCAGCGGCGACCCCTGGTTCCGGCCGGTCGACCTTCAAATGGCGCCGGACGGGGTGCTTTTCATCGCCGACTTCTACAACCGCATCATCGGTCACTACGAAGTTCCACTGGATCATCCCGGCCGCGACCGTGAAAGAGGGAGAATCTGGCGGGTCGTGAGAAAAACGGTCCCGGATGTCGTCGAGCCCTTTTCCCCGCCCTCGGCACCGCCAGATCCCGGTGGTTTGCTCGCTTCAAGTGACCCGTGGGAGCAACGGCAGGCCGCAACGGCTCTGATTGACTCCCCAACAGCCAAAGCCGTTCCGGGTTTGCGTCGAGCTCTCGCTTCCACGCCTGAGGAAGACACTCATCTTCGGCATACTTTGCGAGTGGCAATGAAATATTGTCTCCAAAGTCCAGGAGCCTTTTCCTGGATCGGCGCTGATGCTGATGCCGAGATCGCGGCCATCTCGCTGGCGGTTCCCACCTCCGAGAGTGCGTCGTGGATGCTGGCAACAGGATTTCCCGCTCCCGCACCGGAGGACTGGGAGAGCTCCCGACGGAAACATATCGCCCGATACGGTGACGAGATGACAGTAGGGACCCTGATCGAACGGGAGGTGAAACGTTTGAATGGAGACGCGCCCTTGAAGGAGGCGGCGGCTCTCCTTGAGATTGCCGAGGCAGTAGAGGAACGGGAAGGGGTGGTGAGAAATGGTTCCTTGCTTGGTGCTCTTGAAGGAATCGCACGAGTTCTCGTCGAGGAGCACGAGCGTTCCGGCGCACCCTCTTGGGAAATTTCCGAGGGGCCGGGGGGCTGGGAGATCCAGTCCAGGAAAGGACCGGGCGGAGGAGAGATCAAAGTGATCTCAAGTCTGGTTCGATCCGCCCGGGGAGCGGAAAAATACACCGGCATTCTGAGGTCGCGAGCTTTCGCAATGCCGGAACGTCTTGCCTT
The DNA here is from genome assembly GCA_020439925.1 of Verrucomicrobiia bacterium. Taxonomy (GTDB): domain Bacteria; phylum Verrucomicrobiota; class Verrucomicrobiia; order Verrucomicrobiales; family DEV007; genus Arctic95D-9. The sequence goes on from JAGRPC010000127.1 coordinate 22,548, forward strand.
CGCGCTATGCGGGCACCGTGGGAAACCCGGCGAAGTGGAGCATGAACGGAATTTCGTCCGTCTCGTTGAGGTTGCCAACGGAACGGAACTCGCCAGGGCATGGCCGCCAAGAAACGACATGGCCGTGCAGATCGAGTGGAATCTTCCGGAAATCGTGGGACGCGAGGTCCGACTGGAGGTCGTGGACGGTGACAGCGGTCCTTCTTACGCCTGGATCGGGTTGGGCGAGGTCAAAGGGGTTGGTCTTCCGGTTGAAGACTTTTCCCGCTCCGAGGAGAGCGCAGGTCTCTTGCGGCGTCTGGCTCGGCTCCTTGTCACGAGCGCTCCCGTCGATCTCAGAGATCGATTAAAACCCTTCCTGCCACCTCCCGCGCCTGTTCCTCCCCTCGAGATTACGGCGGAGGCACGAGCGAGATTGGATCAACTGATTGCCGAGCGCGTCGCGGCTCATGACCCTGCCGCCGTGGATGCGGAAAAAGGAAGACTCCTTTTTTCCGCCCACTGTTCCGTTTGTCACCGGATTGGAGGGGAAGGGGGACTCATTGGGCCACAGTTGGACGGAGTCGGCACCCGGGGGCTTGCCCGGCTTTCCGAGGACATTCTCGATCCGAGCCGCAATGTGGATGCCCATTTTCGACTGACCACATTGAAGAAGACTGATGGCAGCGTGGCCTCAGGATTTGTGACCTCTGAGGGAGGTGAAGTCGTCACCCTGATCGACGCTGCCGGTCAGGCCCATCGTGTCCTCAAGAATGAAGTCTCCGACCGAGAGATTGCGTCGGTTTCCCTGATGCCTCCGGTTTTTGGAGAAGTCCTGAAGCCGGACGAGTTTCGCGACCTCGTCGGTTGGCTCCTTTTGACGTCGTCCACCCAATAAAGGCGCATCACCGTGATGGGGGGCGGCAAAATTTTCCTGTCCTCGTTTCGAGGGGGGCGTTAAACCTATAGCCCACCCGAAACCCATGAAGTTGCCGCGATTTCTCCCCCACGCCACCACCCTGGTTGCCGCCTTATCCCTGGCTGCCTTTCTTTCCATGCCTGTTGCCCAGGAGTCGCAGGCTCCTGCACAGCAGGAAAAGGCAGTGAGCAACGACGAGTTTGTTTCCCTTTTTGATGGAGAGACTCTTGCAGGATGGGCGGGAGATCCCACGCTCTGGAGGGTCGAGGACGGGGCTATCACCGGCGAGACTACGGAAGGTGCCCCATTGAAGCACAATTCCTTTCTCAAGTGGACTGATGGCGAACTCGACGATTTCGAACTCGTTGCCGAATACCGGATTTTCGGAGGGAATTCAGGGATCCAGGTGCGCAGTTTCGATCTCGACAAACCGTTTGCTGTCGGGGGTTATCAGGCAGACATCGATGCTGCCGCTCAGTGGGCTGGAACCAACTATGGCGAGGCGTTTCGCGGGATTCTCGCCAAGCGGGGGGAAAAGTCCGTGATCAACGAGGACGGAAAGCCCGAGATCGTCGGGAGCCTGGGAGATCCTGCTGAACTGGCCCGGGGTATCAAGAAGGAAGACTGGAACACCTACCGCATCGTCGCCCGTGGGAACAAGATCGTGTGTGAGATCAACGGCACCGTCATGTCGGAGATCGTCGACAATGATACCGATACTCGTCGCCGTGCGGGACTCCTTGCTCTTCAGTTGCACGTGGGGCCGCCCATGAAGGTCCAGTTTCGAAATGTCCGTCTCAAGCGCCTCCCTCTGGGAGATGTGAAGAAGGTGGTCTACGTCGCTGGTTCGCCGAGTCACCCGCCGCGCATGCATGAGCACAATGCCGGCGCCCTGCTCGCGAAAAAGCTGCTCAATACCCATCACGCTGACAAGGTGCTGGTGACCACCTATCTGAACGGTTGGCCGCGCGATCCCAGTGCTTTTCAGAATGCCGACGCTCTCGTCATCCAGTCAGACGGGGGGCCAAAACATCCCGCCTACTGGCACCTGCGCCAGATCGACTATCTCCGGGAACGCGGAGTCGGCGTGGGAATGATTCACTATGCCGTCGAGATGACCCCGGGCGAGACCAATGACACGCTCATCGCCGCTACCGGCGGGGCTTTCGAGATCAACTACTCCGTCAATCCGCACTGGGATGGAGAGTTTGCCAAGTTGCCCAGTCATCTCGTTGCGCGGGGGGTGAAACCCTTCACGATTCGCGACGAGTGGTATTTCAACATGCGGTTCAAAAAGGACATGGAGGGAGTCACTCCTATTCTTTCGGCGGTTCCGCCGCAGGAGACCATGTCCCGTCCCGATGGAGACCACTCCGGAAATCCGGCGGTCAGGAAAATGGTCGAGGCCGGGATGCCCCAGCATGTCTGTTGGGTGGTCGAACGCCCGGACGGTGGAAGGGGATTCGGTTTCACCGGTCTCCATTTCCATGACAACTGGGCCAATGACGATCTCCGCAAGACGGTCCTCAATGCGATTTGCTGGATTGCTGGAGCAGAAATCCCCGGTGAAGGCATTGGTTCACCGACCCCCTCCCAAGAGGAACTCGACGCCAACCTGGATCCAAAACCCGCCCCAAAGGCAAAAGCCAAGTGAGGCGTCGATCAGGTAGGACGGCTTCCGTAACGGTTTCCGCGTTCCAGGAGCGGAGCAAAGAGTGGCAAGGGAGGCGATGGACCGTGTTGGGTTGAGGGGGATCGGAGCCACCGGGGGGCTTGTCGCGGGAAGACCGAGCAGGGACGTTTAGCGCCGTCCAGTTCAAAAACGTGAGTTCGATGTTTGCCCGGCTGCTTCAGAAAACATAATCATCGTGATTGGGAGGTGAATTCATCCGCACTCACCTTGACGAATCGTTTTGTTCGCCCTAGAAAGATGAGTGTGCCCATCACCTCCCTCAGCAACCGGTTACTATGGTGCTACGCCACTCTCGCGGGTGAACTCGCGACATTTTCGCTAGGACTGGGCGGCGATGTTCGTTTGTTGCCTTCGGAGGAGAATCTCCCTGCTTTGGCCATTCCGCACGAAGAGAGATACGTGTTCTCGGGCGAGGTTCACGAGATTCGATGCCTTATCGGCGGTCAGGTCAGAGAAGAGTTGGGGAACGTCATACTCGATGCTCATCGCATCGCTGGACCTTCCGCGGTTCCGATCGGTGAGAGACCTGTGGCGATTGAAGAAGAAGCGAAGGAGGCGGGCTCACTGATCGAGGTGCTCATCCCGTTTGGAGTGCCGGAGACTCGGGGACCTTCGGAGTATTTGGTCAGAATTTGGAATGAGAGCGAAGGTAAGCGGGTTTTGCTTGCCTCGATCAGGCTGCATGCCGCTCCAAGAGATTATCTTCCTGAGGTCCAGGGGCGTAGGATTCAGGCTGTGGGTTTCGATGCCGAGACGCGAAAGGAATGGGGGGCGCTCTTTGCAAACGCAGGCGCGTCAATCGAGTGGATCGACAACTTTCCGTCAGCCTTCGATCGTTTCGATTGGATCTTCACATGCAGGCCGACCATTGAAAGCGGAATTTTGCTCGGGCGCCTACGTCAAGGTCAAGTTGTAGTCTTCTTCGACGGATCTGCCGAAGCGAGTTCCGGTCCGCAAGTGGACCGAGTAGAGTCATTGCCAGGAAAAGGAAGCATCGTGAGCTTGCCTCTTGGTGTCCTTACAAGTTTTTCAGACGATGCAACATCGAGAACGAGATTATTGCGACTTCTTTCCGAACATCCTTAAACCTTTAAAAGCCATGCACAACAGGATTCGGTTCTTTTTGTCAGTCAGTTGTCTGTCGTTCATGACAATGAACGCCACTGCAACCGAGGAAGCGAAAGTCCCGTCGATACTGACCGTGGCCGTTATGGATTTTGATTCGCCGGATGAAAGGGGGGCGGCCGCGTCCTCTTTGCTTACCGCCTTGCTCTCCACGAACGAACTGCTTCACCTTGTCGAGAGAGTCGATCTGGCAAGGGTCCTGGCGGAGAGTGAAATCGCGATGACAAGTGGAGCCAATGGCGACGAGGCAATGAAGGTCGGCCATTTGACAGGTGCGAAGGCGATTATCACAGGCCGGATCTTCAAAGTAGGAGATCGTGAATACATGGTTGGTAAATGCATAGGAACGGAAACCGGCCGTGTTTTCGGACACGCGTTCGACTATGAGACGGGAGGTGATTTCACCGCGAGTGTCGACGCCTTGTCAAGAGCTCTCGCCGAAACACTGACAACGAGATCGGGCGAGCTGCTCGCGAAGGTGGAGACGCCGGAGGAGCGATTGGAGCGATTGCGGAAGGCTGTAGGGGGGGAAGAGAATCTTCCGACAGTCTACGTCGCCATTCCAGAGCAGCACCTAACACGGCAAGTGCCAGATCCTGCGGCTCAGGTCGAAATCCAAGTCACCCTTCAGAACTTGGGATTTACCCTGGTAGACCGTGCCGAAGATGCCGTCTATGTTGTTAGTGGCGAGGCCTTCAGTGAAAGGGCGGGGCAACATGGAAACTTAGTGGCCTGTCGCGCCCGGCTGGAGATAAAGATTACATCATCTCGCACGCGCGAGATCAAGGTCGATCGTCAGACCAGTGTGGCAATCGATCTTTCCGAGCACATTGCCGCCAAATCCGCGCTTCAGGAGGGCGGACGTTTGATCTCGGAAAGAATTCTTCCTTTCCTCGTCCCGAAAAAAAACTGAAACGAGAAAGACCAACTTATCGATGATTCTTCGAAGAAGTTCGATTCTTTCAGTTTTCCTCTCTGTCTTGGCGAGCCATTGGGGCCCCTCATCGGTGCATTCGCAATCTGTTTCATCGAAGAAAGTCTGGAAGGTGCCCCGGGTGGCAGTTCTGAGTTCCGTGGCTGCTTCCTCCGAGGCTGAATTCCTCTCAGCCTCCATTTCAACTGCTGGATTCGAAACCCTCGAGCGTAGTGATCTTTCCGTTTTGGCGAGGGAAGGTGCGCTCATTGCCGGAAGCATCTCGAGTAGTTTGGCGAGCGCCGATGTCCTTGTGCTCGTTGAATCGATCAAGATCGACGACAGTAATTATCTAGCGACACGCCTGGTGGGACGGGACGATGGTCGCGTTCGTTCGAGTGATCTCCGCCGTCTTGAAGAGTTTAGAACAGGCTGGAGCGATGCGATCACGCGGCAACTTCATGCATTCGCGGCAACCGACCGGCAACTTGACAGTGAAATGCCAAAAGTGTCGGTACGCGTGATTCGGGAGGAGTTTGCAGCGGGAAAAGTCGAGAATCCAGTTGTGGGTGTCGCGCTGACGAGGCTGGTCGTGGCCGAACTCTCCCGCCGGACGGAACTCCGCCTGCTTGAACGTCAGGATCTTTCCCTGATCCAGTTTGAACGTTTTCTCACGAGGATTGACACCGATTCGTTTGAAACCGCAGACTTTGTTGTTACCGGAACGGTCCGGCGCGACGACGGTAAGAGCCGCTATGATCTTCGTGTGCAGTCCGGTAGCTTGAGCGGCGCCAGGTTTGAGATGGACGTTCCTTCGGCGGAGCTTGCTGATATTGCTGGATCCATGGTGGAGAATCTGGTTTCCCATTTTGAGACCGCGAAAAGGAAGGATGTTGTCGCGCCAAACACACCTTACACTTATGACGAGGTAGCTCAGTACCGGATGGAAGCAGATCGTTGCCTGCGGCTCGGCCTGCACGAGTCCGCTGTTGCATTCGCCGAAACGGCTTATCTCCTCGATTCAACGGAAAGTGCGGTTGCGGCTCACCTGCTTGGCTGTGCCAAGCTCCTTGCATCCTTGCCGGGAATGCGGGGGAAAGGCGTCGACTTGTCCTCGTCGATTCTTCCAAGGTTTTACGACAGCGTCGGCAATTCCACATTCGACCTGTATGGCGCCCTCTTTGAGGAGGGGAATGTACAGGAAGAACGGTTGCCGGAACGCGAACAATGGGAGGCACTGGCCTCGGCCGCAGAGCGTGTAGTTGAGGTTGAGCGTCGCGATCGCCTTCGGCCGGATCCTCGGACCAAAGGTTGGAATCCGCAATTGCATGAGCTTGAGGTGGGAGTGGATATGCTGTCTTCCGAAGCCCTTCGCAACTTGAGGCAGCGCTATGGGGTCAGGCTTCCTTCATTCGAACGAGAGATTGTCCGGCGTATTGGCAGCGCGGCAGCTCGCCTAAAGGAGGCTTCCGCGGATAACCCTGGTCGCCGGTTCAGTATTCTAGACTACTACGATTTGCTCTATCTTGACACATCGAGAGATGCGTCGATAGAGAGAATCCGGGGTCTGCTTTACCATTCTAGCCTTGGGAGATTGCGCGAGTGGAAGGGGGGCGACGTAAAAACTCATTGGGATGCTGCATCCCGGGCTCATGGGGCAGCGTTCACGTTCTTTGAGCACATGGGATATGATCGAGATGGGGGGGACAAGTTTGCATCTGTGTTGCGGGATGAGTCGTTGTTGACCCTTCCCTTTGTAGCTGCCTTGTCTGGAAAAGGTTGTTCCTACGAGGAGGTCTTCGAGGTTGCAGTCTCGTCGGCTCCCCAGGGGTACGAGGCTCTTGAGCAATTGAATCGGCTACTTTGCAATGCGGCTTCGGAAAAGTCGGGAGATGAGCGGACAAAGGCGCTTGAGAAACTGCGATCGGAGTTGCAGAAAAGCGTCGGAATCCTCAAGGAACTTGGAGTGCTGGAGATTTACCTGATCGGCCTCGCCAAATTGGATGGAAAGCGGGAGGTTGAGCGCCGCGACACTGAAAGCGCTTTTTGGATCGACCTCCATCACGTTCTGCTTTCGGACGACGCATGGACCTCTGGAGAATTCACCAAGATTCTCATCGGTTATTCCAACGGTACGAAATGGGTGTCGAATCTGGTTCCGAATGAGGCGGCATACGAACGACTTCTCGTGTCAGTGGAATCTGACCTAAAGAAGAACAAGAACCCCTTTTCCACCAAGACGCGTGAGCGAAGCCTGAGAGACCTTGAGAAAGCGAGGATGGCGCTTTCCGACAGTGAGAAAGATGTCTACGATCTTGCAGCGAAGGGTGGGCTTGACGGAATTCCTGACGATGAAACAATCGTGTTGGATAAATCCTACTGGGTGCCGTATCCCCCCGTGATTGCATCCTGCCTTGCCGAAGATGGATTCTATCTTTTGAGGCATGGAAACCCGAGGTATGAAGAGGATTCGAGCCTGGTTCGCTTTGATATCGGTGGCCCGATTACCGAGGTGAAGGCGCCTGTCGAGATTCGCGACCTTGTTGAAGGTTCCACGGATATCCGTTCCCTGAACGATATTGATCGACTGGGTGCCCTTGAAGTTGGTCCTCTTCAGATATTGCTGGCCTTCCCGGGCGGCTCCGCGGTTTATGACCGACGGACCGAGAAGTGGTCGGTTCGTTCCGAAGCGTTTCTTGAGAATCGTTCCGGAATGGCGATTCTGGGGAACTATATCGCCTCCTTCACGGGCAGCCCGGTAGGCGTTCACGCCATTGTACCGGTTGAGGGACTTTATATGACTTCCAGGAAGACATTCCAGCACACCGCTCTCGTCGATACGAGCCGTCTTCCACCTATGTCAATTCTTGATCGGTCAACACGGCTTGCTTTCCATTTTCCTCCCATTGCGATTGGTCCTGAGCGTTTTCTCGTAGGAATTCTGGGATTTCCTGGACTGGAGGAAGTTTGGGAGGGAAGATTTTCAGGTGAAATGCCAACGTTGGAGGATCCGCGCAGCACGTTCAGGCTTGTTGCTGGACCAAATGCGTCCGTCAATGCTTCAAGAGCGAACGGATTCGTAAATGTCGTTGCCACGAGGAAACCGCCCGCTAAGAGCAGTGCGGAGGGAAGGAATCCCAAGCTGCAGGTGGGGGCTTTTTCCGTCGATTCTAATGGGGAAACCCACTGGCTTCTGGATACAGGTACGAAATCGAACAGACAGGCACCTGCGGCTGACGAGTCTCTTTGGGATCGGAGAATGCTGGCGGACAATGTAAAGCCGAGATTCCACATTCCTCCGGAGTTCCAAACCTATCAGGGAAGTTCAAATTTCAAGCCTGTTCTCTGGTACAACGGGAAAGCGCTCATATTGCTCATGACCCAACTGACTTCCGATGGGCGCCGACTTCTTTACGTATGGAAAGATTCGGATCAAAAGAAACCAAGGCGGTTTGCCTTAAAGTTCGATGGATTCCCGCAATATGACCCCGAGCGAAGGCGTGGAAACAACATAAGTGCCCGCGAAACCATCAGGTGTGTTTTCCAGTATAAGCAATTCATGTGTTTTGAATACGAAACGGGTGTTTTTTATATGCCTATGTCTGCATTGGAGGTTTCACAAGATGAGTGATGGGAATTTTTATTCGTCGCATCATCATGAATTTTTGACCTTTGTATATCGCTGCCACCGCAATGAAGTTTGATTTTCAAGAGGTAGAACGAGATTTTGATCCCTTGGTCTCGGATATCGGCGGCATCGCCAATGACTCCCGTGAGGCTTTTGGAATGCCTCTTCCCGATACCTACTCACATCATCCGAAGGCAAGTTCCACGGGAGCCCCGAGATATTTCGGCCGACTGTTGAGGAGGTGGAGGTCGAGAACGGTTTTCACCCGGGCCAGCTTTTCCCGCAACCTCGTCCGGAGTCCTGCGCCGCCGCCCACGTCCGGCGCGTTGCAGCCTTTCGCTTCGATCCCGTGATGCCTTGCGATGCAGATGGCACGCTCGTTGTGAAAAGATTGCGAAACCACGATGAGATCTTTTACCCCGAAGATAGCTTTTGCTCTCACGACCGAATCAAGCGTGTCAAATCCCGCATAATCTAAGGCGATTGCCTCTTTGGGGATTCCCCGGGCGATGAGAGCGTCCTGCATCGCAGTCGGTTCATCGTATCCGATTCGCCCATTGTCTCCGCTCACGAGAAGGATCCTGCACTTACCTGCGAGATAAAGTGCCGCGGCAGTGTCCATGCGGGCTGTGAAATAAAGGTTCGGTCTCCCATCTGAAACTCGGGGCGAACAACCCAGAACCAAGGCGACCGGCGCCTTCGGGCAGTCGTTGACGCTGGAAAAAACCCGACCTCGGGCAACCTGCTCAACCAGGCGGTCGCAGAGAAAGACGGAGGTCAGGAGGAAAAGAAAGATCAGGAAGAAGGACGTGAAGACAGTGGTGGCGGTCCAGCGAGGGAAACGTATCATGATCCCCTCTACGACCCGAGGAGAACGAAACTTTCACCCTTTGCCGCAAAGTCCTCTTCAATCTTCCCCGGAACCCTCGGAGGTGGTGAGGTAATCACTGGCGAGAGCGACCAGGTCTTCCCCGGAACTGAGATAGCGTTGCCGATATTCGGTCACGGCATCGTCATTGGCGCGTAGAAAATCGCAAATGGCATCGCCGCCTCCGCTTTCGCTGCGGGCCCACTGCAGGAACTCGGCAACACAGCGGTGGCTGCTGCCGGCTCCGATGGCGTTGAGTGAGTCGCGGAATCGCGTGGCGTGGTCCCAGTCCAGATCGGCAACGAGCACTTCCACGCCCTTGCCGCGAATCGCCGAATCGATCTCCTGAATCTCGTCGATTTTTACATCGCGGGGATTGTAGGGAGCACAGGCGATCAGTTCCTCGATGAGATCATCGCGAGTCTTGATGTCCTTCAGCTTTTTCCGCTGCAGAAACATTTCGTACTCGGCACCTTCATCGAGGAGAAAACGGATGATGTGCCGGTTCCGGTTGACGATGGCAAGGAAGAGCGGTGCGCTGGAGCGGAAGTTCACATCGGCGCCGTCCTCGATCGCCTCGCGGGCGTCATCCAGAGAGCCGACGGTGCAGGCCAGTTCGAGGGTACGGTTCGCAATCGGATCACTCATGGCTGGGGTAAAAAAACAGCGGAAATTCTAGTAATTCAGAAAAAATTAACACATCTGTCGAATCTGGCAATCCCGTTCCTTGCGCTTCATTCGGCGGCCTCCCGGTAACGAAGCAGCCCTTGAACGATTTCCTCGGCAACGATCTGGCGAAACCATTCCGCCCCGCACCGTTGACTTTCCCAGCGGTTGGTAAGGAAGCCGCATTCCACCAGGATTCCTGTAACGGGGGCGAGTTCAAGCACTTTAAGCCTTTCCGGTCGGAACCCTCGGTTGCGGGTGACAAGCCGACGACCCAGCTCGCTCTGAACGTAGCTCGCGAGTTCTCGTCCACTTTCACTGCCTGGCCAGTAGAGAGTTTCCGTTCCGCTGATGCTGCGGTCGGCATGAGCGTTGAAGTGAAGACTGAGAAGGATCGTGTCGGGCGATCCGGCCGATTTTGCGGCGCGATCGGCAAGTTCCACGAAAACATCCTCACGCCGGGTCAGCTCAACGGTGATGCCTTTGCCGACGAGGAGCTTTTCCACGCGCTTGGCGATGTCGAGAGTGAGGTTCTTTTCCACCAGGTCAAAAGCGATTGAGCCTGGATCTTTTCCTCCGTGACCCGGATCGATCACCACCTTCGTGAAGGCTTCCCCCGCACAAAGAATGGCTGAAAAAAAGGTCCCTCCGATCACGAAAAGCAGAGTGGCAACTGTTCGAATCAGGCGCATCGACCCGGTGAGGGTAGCGAAGGTCATGGCATCTGTCGAGAAACTGTTTAAGATTTCTTAAATAAAATCCCGAGAAGAGGTTTCAGATCTCAAACCTTGATTCCTCTCAAGGCGATCCAGCGCAGAAAGACGGTGAAGATGCAACCGGCTATGACGAGGGAAAGAGTCAATCTGGGAATCTCGGCGCCGACAGCGGGGTGGGGGATTTCGAGAATCATCAGGATGGATGCTGCGGAGAGGAGTAGCAGTCGCTGCGAGCGGGTCATCAGCACGAGTCCTCCCGGGCGGCGACCGCCCAGGCGGGCGGAGGCAAAGGAACGGACGTAGGCCGAGAGAATTGCCGAGAGGGCGGCGGCCAGTCCCAGCCAGGGACTGGAATCGACCGCAAAACCGAAGCCGATCACCGTAAGGGAGTCCGAGACGCGTTCGGGAAGCTCGTTGTAAAACTCCTCTTCGCGAGATTGCCGCATGGAATTCGGTTGAAGAAGAAGGTCCAGACGGATAGCCAGGGCCCGGAAGAGACAAAGAGCGGCTCCAGCTCCCCAGGCGATGCGTGGATGGCTGGTTTCCCCTGTGATCATGAAAGCAACACCGCCGAGGATCCCGAGGCCCATCCCGAGATAGGCGATCGACTCGCTGGTGAGACCGATGCGCATCATCAGCACGGTCAGGCGCCGCAGAACCTGGGGACGGCGGCGCGTTTTGGCTTTGGGGATTTCCATCATGGAAAGAGTGAAGCCGCGAAGGCGTGTCGCAACATTCGCGGCTTGATGGGGTTGAGTTTACCTGCTATTGCAGGCAGTTCTCTCAGGAATTTCGAAAAAACCGTCCATGACTCCCCCTTCTCCGAAGCCCTCTCCTTCCGGTGACGGCGCAGAACGGGAGGAGGCCAACGAGATCGATGTGGGACTGATGCTTCGTGTCAGGGAAGGGGACTACGAGGCTTTCGAGGAACTGGTGGGTATTCATCAGCGTTCGGTCATCGGTACCGTTGCCAAGATGCTGGGGCATCCGGCCGAAGCGGAGGATATCGCCCAGCAGGTCTTTCTCCGGGTTTGGAAGTCGGCGTCGCGTTATGAACCCCAGGCTAAATTCACCACCTGGCTGTTCACGATCACGCGGAATCTGGTTTTCAACGAGGTAAGACGCAGACAGCGAAAGCCGACGGTGTCCGTGGAGGAGAGGGAAGAGACGACCCATCGCACGGTCGAGGACGCGAAAAGTTTGTCACCCGGTGAGGAGCTACTTCAGGCGGAACTGGAGTCCGCGGTTGACCGGGCCATCGAGGCCCTGCCCGAGAAACAGCGCCTCGCCGTGATCCTGCGCCGCTACGAGGAGATGCCCTACGAGGAGATCGGAAAAATCCTCTCCATGTCGGTTCCGGCGGTGAAGAGCCTCCTTTTTCGAGCCCGAGCTCAGCTTAAGGAGTCGCTCCAGCGCTACCTGGACCAGTGAAGAATGAGTCGCTCAGTCTCCGAGGCGAAGGAGATGGCCCTCGGTGCGGATCACGAAGCCCTTCGAAAGGACGGCAAACGAGGAGAGGCCATATTCCCCGAGTTGATTCTCCGCGACCTTGCGGAAAACCTTGTCGGGCTTGATAACGGTGGTGACCCCATCTCCGTTGTGGAAGTAAAGGTGGCCTCCGGCATAGACGGGCGACGCGGAATAACCTCCGCGGCCGTCGAGTCGTTCCCGGTAATGCTCCTTGCCGGTGGCGGCGTCGAGGCAGCTGAGGATGCCCTTGTCATCGTTGAAGAAGATCAGGTCGTCCACGAGGATCGGAGAACTCTCCTTCGGCACGGTTTTGTCATCCTGCCAGACGAGGTGGGTGTCGGTCACGTCTCCCGTGCCGTCAGCGCGGACGGCGAAGAGGATGGCTCGGTTGAAGCCGGAGCAGACATAGATGACGCCGTTCCGATGCAGCGGGCGAGGAACCACGGAGTAGCCCTCCCCGTAGCGGAAACGCCAGATTTCACTCCCGTCGGCCGGGTTGTAGGAAATGACCGCACCCGACGCCGGGGAGATCAGCTGCGGTTTGCCATTCACTTCGATGAGCAGGGGCGTCGCGAAGGAAAAGGTGCGTTGCACAGTGACATTCCGGGGGGTCTTCCAGACGATGGACCCATCGGCTGCGCTCAGGGCAACGATGAATGGGTCGGCCTGACCATCGCAGGAAAAGATCAGCTTTCCGTCATAAAGCACGGGAGACCCGCCATTGCCGTGGACAGGTGAGTAAGGGAGCGTGGTTTGTGTCCAGAGCAGGGTGCCGTCGGCGGCATTGAGGGCGGCTGTGCCGTCGTGTCCGAAGTGAACGTAGAGTTTGCCCTCCGCATAGACGGGAGTGGGCGACGCGTGGCTGTTTTTCTGGTGGATCTTGATTTCGGTCTTCTTGAATACTTCGCGGTCCCAGACCGGCGTACCGTCATCGAGTTGGAAACAGAGCGCCCGCAACGAAATTTGACCGTTTTCCGTGACCGCGGAGGTGACGTAGACTCGGCCGTCGGCGACCACCGGAGAAGACCAGGCCTTGCCGGCAACGGGTACTTTCCAGCGGACCTTGCTCGTCGCCGTCCAGGTTGTGGGGGGCGTCGAATCGGGTGCGTGGCCGTCACCAAGGGGACCTCGGAATTCCGGCCAGGAATCCGCGGCGGAGAGTGACGTCAAGACGGCGAGGACCGGGAACAGGGTGATGATTCGGCGGATCATGTGGCGGAGTGTAGCGGAATCCGCCCTCGTGGCAAGAGAGGCCGGGGACGGAGTTGCGCGTCCTCCGTCAGAAGCCCTTTCTCCAGAGGAAGTCGAGCCCGTAGTCCGGGTAGTAGGTCTGCACGATGAAGGCGACGAGGAAATAATCGACGATGAGATGGACGACAAGCACCCAGAGGAGGCTCTCTGACTTTTCAAACATGCTTCCCTGGGTCCAGGCAAACAGGAAGACGATGAAGATGCCGCAGCCGGTGAAAGCCATGTCGTAGAGCACCGCCGTGTAAAGAACCGCCTGGATCAGGTTGGCGGTGCGGAAGGAGAATAAGGAACGCAGCAGGGCGAAGGCGGTGTTGACGAAAAAGAGTTCATCCCAGATTCCGACCAGGTTGATGCCGATAAAGAGCCTGCGGATCTCGGCAGGGTCGGGTTCGCTCCCGAGGGTCCAGTGGCGGAAGAGTTCGTCGTCGAACAGGGTGCGGTTGCCCCATTCGTAGCTTTTGAGAATGGCATAGGCGAGAGGGATCGAGAGGATCGTGTAGATCACGTCGTGTTTCCTCCAGTGCACTGGCCAGAAGCGATAGCGGATCACTTCCCTGTCTCCGAAATAGGAGATGAGCGCGGGCAGAACGATCACGAGGGTGAACGGAACACCGACACGGAGGAAGTTTTCGTTCGAGAGACCCGGATTGATGTCGCAGAGCGCGAGGATGAGGACACAGCCGAGAAGGATGGAGAGCCGTCGTCGAAGCCTGGGTTCCGGATCGGTCGCAACCAACCAGCCGGACAGGAGGAAGGCGGGAACTCCTGCGATCCAGAGCCCCGCAGGAATGAGAAGGACGGTTGCGACGGCGAAGGATGCGAGAAGGACCTTGCGGCGGGGGGTGAGGGGAAGGTCGAGGCTGGCGGTCACGAGGGAGTTTCGGCGGATCGGGGGGCGGGTCAAGGGAGAGGCCATTCGGGAATGCGTTGGAAATCCGGGGGCGAATGTCCGGCTATTGACCTGACGCGCGTGAATGTGGAAACTCGGGGATGCCATTCCGATTGCCTCGCCCGCCGATCCTTTTGCTCCTGGCTTTGGGATCGGTCCATGCCCAGACCAAAGGCCCGTTGCCCGTCAATCCGGCCGACGCGAAGAACCAACCCACCGGCAAGGAGGCCCCTCCTGCCGATCCCGGGTTGGCCCGCTACGGGATCTACGCGGAGTCGGCGCCTTTTCCGGTGAAAGGGGAAGCGGTGGTGACAAAGCTGCCTTTGAAGTTGGAAAAGGGCGACCGCATCGCTTTGGTCGGCAACGGTCTCTTCGAGCAGGCCGGACGATACGGGGTCCTCGAGGCCATGATCTACCAGGCTCATCCGGATCTCGATCTCTTCATCCGCAACTTCGCCTGGTCCGGCGATGAGGTAGACCTGCAACCGCGCCCCGACAATTTCGCCACCGTTGCCCAGCACCTCGCGCGTGAGAAGATCGACGTGGTCTTCGCGGCCTTTGGGTTCAACGAGAGTTTCGGGGGTGGGGACAAGGTCGATGCCTTCAAGGTGCGGCTGGCAAACTACCTAGGGGAACTGAAGACCTCCGCCTTCAACGGAAAGACCGGTCCGAGGATCGTGTTGATTTCACCGGTGGCTCTGGAGGGGACCGATGATTCCGTCAACGAGCGCCTCGCTCTTTATACCACGGCCATGGCTGAAGTGGCGGACCGGGAGGGGGTGGCTTTTGTTGATGCGTTCACACCGACCCGCCCGGCCCTGCTCGATGTGAGCGCCGATCTCTCGGACAACGGACTCCACCTCAACGAGGCCGGTTACCGCCTCTTCGCGCGGGAGGTCTTCCAGACCCTTTTCGAGGAATCGCCCCCCGATGTGAGCGAGAAACTCCGGGCCGTCGTTGTCGATTTGAACCGCCAGTATTTCCGGCGCTATCGGCCGCTCAACACCTTCTACTACACCGGCGACCGGAACAAGGATTACGGCTATCTCGATTTCCTTCCGGCGATGCGGAACTTCGAGATGATGGCCATGAATCGCGAGGCCCGGGTGCATGTGCTGGCCCGCGGCGAAAAGGTCGTGGGCCCCGTCGACGACTCGAA
>JAGRPC010000128.1 GCA_020439925.1 Verrucomicrobiia bacterium
TCCGGATCGGCCGACAAGGTCTCCGTTTTCGTGCAGGAACCGGCGCTCGCTTCGCCTCTCGGCGTCGCCGTGCTCGATGATCGCCTCATCGTTTCCCAGCCCCCCGACCTGCTCGCCTACACCGACAAGAACGGGGACGGCCGCTATGAGGAAGGCGTCGACGGGAGGGAGGTGCTGCTCACGGGGTTCAATGGCCGACAGCACGACCACAGCCTCCACAGCGTCACCGCCGGGCCGAACGGGCAATGGTATTTCAACCAGGGAAACACGGGTGCCCAGTTCACCGACCGCTCCGGCAAGACCTTCTACATGGGCAGTCCCTACCAGTTGCAGGAGATCGCGGGACGGCGCAGCGACGACGGGCACGTCTGGATTGGCGGGTTTCTCGCCCGCATGAACCCTGACGGCAGCAATGTGACCGTCCTCGGACACAATTTCCGCAACAGCTACGAGCAGGCCGTCACCTCTTTCGGCGACGTTTTCCAGAGCGACAACGACGACCCTCCCGCCTGCCGCGTTTCCCGCGTCCTCGAGGGAGGCAATGCCGGATTTGCCTCGGCCGACGGGCAGCGCTCGTGGGGAGCGGACAAGCGGCCCGGACAGGACACTCCGACGGCCGAATGGCGACAGGAAGATCCGGGCACCATGCCGGCGGGAGATGTCTATGGGGGCGGCTCACCCACCGGAGTGGCCTATTATGAGAACGGCGCTCTCGGAGAGGAATGGAACGGGCTTCTCCTCGCCTGCGAGGCCGGGAAAAACGTCGTCTTCGGTTACCGGCCCGTTCCCGACGGGGCCGGCTACAAGCTGGAGCGTTTCGACTTCATGACCTCAAACAAGGAGAAAGAGTGGGCCGGCTCCGACTTTCTCGGCGGAAAACCTTCCGGTGAACTGAAGACGATGTTTCGTCCCAGTGACGTGACCGTCGGTCCGGACGGGGCGATCTACGTGGCTGACTGGTTCGATGGTCGGGTCGGCGGCCACGGCACTCTCGACGAGGGAATTTCCGGCACGATCTACCGAGTTGCGCCGAAAGGGTTCAAGCCCGCGGTTCCGGAAATCGACCTGGGCGAGATCGGAGGGTGGATCGAGGCCCTGCGCAGCCCTTCTACGAATGTTCGCTACGGTGGGTTTGTCAGGCTGAAGAAAAAGGGAGTCGGTGCCGTGAGCTACGTGGCGGCCCTGCTGACCGATCCGAACCCCCACATCGCCGCCCGTGCCATCTGGCTGCTCGCGCAGCTCGGTGAGGAGGGGATCGCCAAGGTCACCTCCCTTCTGGACTCGGATAACGCCATGACTCGTCTCGTGGCCTACCGTTCGCTGCGATTCATCGGTCACGATCCCTCCGCGATGGCAAAGCGTATGGCCGTGGACCCGTCCGCGATGATCCGTGCCGAGGCCGCGCTGATGATGCGCGACCTTCCCTACGAGCAGAGTTTCGAGGTCCTTCTCGCCGTGGCGAAGGGCTTTGATGGCAGGGATCGCAGTTATCTGGAAGCCTTCGGGCTCGGAAGCGAAGGCAAGGAAGCCGAGGTTTATGCGGCGGTTTCGAAGGAACTCGGCGGGCCTGCCGATGGCTGGAGCGAGGCCTTTTCCTGGCTCGCCTGGCGCCTCCATCCGGCCGCGGCCGCGGAAGATTTCAAGACCCGCGCCGGACTCGCTTCGCTTTCCGACGAGGAACGAAAGCGCATGCTCACCGCCCTGGCCTTCGTGAAGAGCCCCGAGGCGGTCGGACACATGATCGAACTGGCGAATGCGAAGGAATTCCCGATGAAGGATCTGGCACAGTGGTGGCTGATGAACCGGAAGGGCAACCTCTGGAAAAGCTACGGAGTCGACGAGGCGATGAAGGCCAGAGGGCTCTATGATCCTGACAAAGTCACTATCACCGCGGTCGAGATGCCTCCCCCCGTCGCCGGAGCCGCCGCCATGCCTGAGGCTGCCGAACTGTTGAAGCTGACCGGCGACAAGACGAAAGGCCAGGCCGCCGTGGCGGTCTGCTACACCTGTCACAAGGTCGGGGATGCCGGGCTGGATTTTGGCCCCGATCTCACCACATTCGGACGTCAGCAGCCGCTCGAGGTCATTCTCGGTGCCATCGCCCATCCGTCGTCCGACATTTCCCACGGTTACGAAGGCAGCAGGATCGTCACCACCGACGGCACGGTCGTCACCGGAATGGTACTTTCAAATGGCGATCCCCTCATCGTGAAATGCATGGGTGGAGTCATGCAGACGATCCCGAAGGGGCGCGTCAAGACGGTCGAGCCGCTCGGTCGATCGTTGATGTACGACCCGGCGAATCTGGGGCTCACACCCCAGGCCATCGCGGACATTGCCGCCTACCTGAGGAGCCTGTAAGCCGACGGTTCGCTTCTCAACCGACTCTCTGTCCCGGGAGGGCGCCGTCGTCGGGTCCGAGCAGGAAGATGTCCTTTCCGCCCGGACCGGCCGCGACAATCATGCCCTCGCTCGTGCCGAACTTCATTTCGCGCGGGGCGAGGTTGGCCACCATCACGACCAGCCGGCCCACGAGATCGGCCGGCTCGTAGGCGGCCTTGATGCCGGCGAAGACCTGGCGAGTTTCTCCTCCTCCGAGCCCGAGGGTCAGGCGCACCAGCTTGCGTGCTTCCGGCACTTCGTCGGCGGCGACGACCCTGGCGACGCGCAGGTCCACCTTGAGGAAGTCTTCGATGGTGATCTGGGGCGCGATGGGATTGGCGGCCAGCGCTTCACCGGAATCATGCCAGGCTTTACCGGCGGGAGTGGAAGCGGCCTCCGCTTCACCCTCTTCGCGCGACTCGGTGATCATGGCCTCCACCTTGGCAGGTTCGACGCGCTGCATCATGTGGGAGAACTTGGCGACGGGGCGTCCTGTCAGGGGCGTTCTTGTCTGTTCCCAGGAAGTGAGAGGTTCTCCGAAAAGCTCGCCGGCTTTCTTTGCGAGGGCAGGCAGGACCGGGGCGAGGTAGATGACGAGAGAGCGGAAGAGGTTCAGCGCCACCGTGCAGGCATCCTGGAGTTCGCCCGACTTGGCGGGATCCTTGCGCAGTTCCCAGGGGGCCTTTTCCTCGACGTAGGGATTGGCCTGGTCGGCCAGTTCCATGATCATCCGCATGGCCTTCCCGTAGTCACCGTTCTCGTAGGCAGAGGCGATTTCTTCACCGCGTTCCGCGAAGCGCGCGAAGAGTCCGCCGTCTTCGGGATACGATGACGACAGGCCGGTCTCGGCGACGAACTTCGCGCTGCGGCTGGCGAGGTTGACGACTTTCCCGACGAGGTCGCTGTTCACACGGGCGACGAATTCCTCGAGGTTGAGGTCGAGGTCCTCGACTTTCGACGAGAGCTTGGTGGCGTAGTAGTAGCGGAGATACTCGGGATCGAGATGCTCGAGGTATTTCGAGGCGCGGATGAAGGTGCCGCGCGATTTTGACATCTTTTCCCCGTCGACGGTGAGAAAGCCGTGGATGTGCACCTGCGTCGGCAGGCTGAAACCCGCCGTCTCCAGTTCCGCCGGCCAGAATAGGGTGTGGAAATACTGGATGTCCTTGCCGATGAAGTGGTGGATCTCGGTCTTTTCGCTTTTCCACCAGTCGTCGAGCTTTTCCCCCTGACCTTCGCACCATTCCGCGGTCGCACCGATGTAGCCGATGGGAGCGTCGAACCAGACATACCAGTAGTTCCCGGGCGAATCGGGGATCTCGAAGCCGAAGTAGGGGGCCGGGCGCGAGACATCCCAGTCGCGGAGGGGTTCGTTGAGGAAGAAGTTCTTCAGGTAGTTTGCGCTCTCCGTCGGGATCGTGCCGGACTGTGTCCACTCCGCTAGGAAATCGTGCATCTTCTCGATGCGAACGAAGAGGTGTTTGGCCGCACGGATCTCCGGCCGCGAGCCCGAGAGCGTGCTGACCGGATCGACGAGGTCGATGGGACCGTAGGTCGCGCCGCAATTGCCACAGTTGTCTCCGGGCTGATCCTTCGAGCCGCATCTCGGGCAGGTGCCGCGAACGAAGCGGTCGGCGAGGAAGGTGCCCTGCTCGATGTCGAAGAGCTGGTCGATTTCCTCCTCCACGATCATGTCGGCCTTTCGCAGGGCTGCCCAGATCTCGTGGCACACGGCGCGATTCGCCTCGCTGTGGGTGCTGCCGTAGTGGTCGAATTCGATTCCGAATCCCGCGAAGTCGCGCTGGTGGGCCTCGCTCATCTCGGCGATGAGCGCCTCCTCGCTGCGGCCCTCGGCGCGGGCCCGGATCATGATCGCGGTGCCGTGGGTGTCGTCGGCGCACACGTAGACGGCCCGGTTGCCCCGCATCTTCTGAAAGCGGACCCAGATGTCGGTCTGGAGATACTCCACGAGGTGACCGATGTGGATGTGGCCGTTTGCGTAGGGCAGGGCGGAAGTGATGAGGAGCTGGCGCATGCGGGCTTCGTTGGGAGGGGAACAGTGAACGTGAAAGCGCCGCCTGTCCACCTTCGGGAAGGATCCGCCGCGAGGTCTCTGGACTTCAGGCCCGGCGCAGGTTCACGAACTCGAAGAGCACCTGCTCGAGGGGTTCGTCGGTCGGAACGAGTCGATAGGAAGTGCCGTGACGCGCGCAAAGCCTGCGTATGGCCTCGAGATGGGCGTGGAGACGATCGAGATAACCCGCCTTCGCCGCCGCCGGATCGATGAAAAGGTCGCGTTGGCTCTCCTTGTCGCGGAAGTGGGTCGCTTTCGGGAAATCGAAGTCGAGTTCACGGGGGTCGAGAAACTGGAAGACGGCGATCTCGTGACGACCGGCGGCGAAATAGCCGATCTGTCTGTCGAGGTCCTCGACGGGGGCGAGGAGATCGGAGAGGAGGACGACGAGGCTGCGCTTGCGAATCAGCTCGTGAAGGCCCTTCATCGCCGCCCCGAGGTCAGTGCTTTCCCCGGCGGGAGCCTTTTCCAGCTGCAGGAGGATCTGCCGCAGCTGTCCCGGTCGGTTGCGGGCGGGGAGATGGCTGTCGATGCCCCGGTCGAAGGTGGTGAGGCCGACCGCATCCTGCTGTCCCATCAGGAAATAGGCGAAGGTGGCCGCAAGGGTGGCGGAGTAGTCGGCCTTGCTGTAGTCGCCGGACCCGTAGGTCATGGACCGGCTCCGATCGAGAAGGAGATGGGCTCGGAGGTTGGTCTCGTCCTCGAACTTCTTCAGGTAAGCCCGGTCGGTGCGCGCCATCACCTTCCAGTCGAGGAAGCGAGGGTCGTCGCCGCGAACGTAGGGCCGGTATTCGCTGAACTCGACCGAAAAGCCGTGGTAGGGCGATCGGTGCAAGCCCTTCCAGAATCCCTCCATGACCATGCGCGCCCGGAGTTCGAGCGACTTCACCCGCATCAGCGCGGCAGGGTCGAGCAATTTCGTTGCAGCCATTTAGCAGTTAGCTGTTTAGCTGTTTAGCGCTTCTTTCCGTCGTAAGCCAAATGGCTAAAAAGCCAATAGCCAAACCGCTTCTCTCACCGTTCCCCGGTGATTTCCACGATCTTCTTGATGACATCTTCCACCGAGATTCCCTCGGCTTCGGCGCGATAATTGGTGAGGATGCGGTGGCGCAGGACGGGAGCCGCGAGGGCGCGGATGTCGTCGTAGGTGACATGGGAACGCCCGTCGAGGAGGGCGCGGGTCTTTGCGCCAAGGACCAGGCTCTGTCCGGCACGGGTGCCTGCCCCCCAGTTCACCCACTCGGTGACGTAGGCCGGAGTGTTGGTCTGACCAGGGCGCGAGTTGGCGGCGATGCGGACGGCATAGCGGACGACTTCCTCGGCAATGGGAACTCGGCGGACAACCTGGTGGCACTTGAGGAGATCGGCGCCCGTGAAGACCGCTTTGACCTCCTCGGAACCGGCTCCGGTGGTCTGCGAGACGACGGCGACCTCTTCATCCTCGCTGAGATAGTCGATGACGATGTTGAACATGAAGCGGTCGAGCTGGGCCTCGGGCAGTGGATAGGTGCCCTCCATCTCGATGGGGTTCTGGGTGGCGAGGACAAAGAAGGGTTTCTCCAGCGCGAGGCTGTGTCCCGCGACGGTGACCTGCTTCTCCTGCATCGCTTCCAGAAGGGCGGCCTGGGTTTTCGGCGGAGTCCGGTTGATTTCGTCGGCGAGGATGAGGTTCGCGAAGATGGGCCCGGGGTTGAAGACGAGTTCGCGTTTGCCCTCGGCGGTTTCCTCAAGGATCTCGGTCCCGGTGATGTCGGAGGGCATCAGGTCGGGGGTGAACTGGATGCGGTGGAAAGAGAGATCAAACACCTTCGCCAGGGTGCTCACGAGCAAGGTCTTGGCAAGGCCGGGTGCTCCGGTGACGAGGCAGTGACCGCCGGAAAGCAGGGCAATGAGCATCTGCTCCACGACCTCGTCCTGTCCGATGATGACCTTGCGCAATTCCCGTCCGATCGTGTCTCGGGCCTGGGCCAGCTTGCCCGCCATCTCCTCCTCGAGGTCCGGTGTGGAGACGGTGAGTTCCGCCTCCGGGGTTTCCGATACAGGGGGAAGTTCTTCGTCGGTAACGGGAGTCGGGGCTTCGTCGCTCATAAAAACGGGAGAAAATCGGGAATGCGCTGACCTTAGCGGGAACCGCGCCGCAGGGGAAAGGAAAAATCTGGCCGGATAGCGCGGGGCTGACGTGTCCGGGCGGGCTCACTGGGGCAGGGCGGCGAGGATCGCCGAGGCGATGGCCGCCATTCCCTTGTCTCCGGGATGGTTGGCCACCCCGGCGTGCTTGAATTCCCGTTCGCTCCGGGCGTAGAGGCTTTCGTCCTTGCTCAAGGCGCTGAGGTCGACAAACACGCCACCGACCGAGGATGAGGCCTCGGCGAGGGCGCGGTCCTTGGCTTCGTTGGCCCAGAAACCACTGCGAACGACGATGGTCGCCCCGGTGTCGCCTTGGATCGTCTTGAGCAGGCGGATCACCTCGTTGCGGAAGGTCGTGACGGCCGAGTCGTCTTTGGGGGCGGGGACGTTTTCCCCGATCGCTAGGATGATGAGATCGGGATGAAAATCGATGAATTCACCGAGTTTCCCGGCCACGTCGTAGTCCGCGTGGGAGCGCTCGAAGTCGGCGATGTTGCGGACCCGCACCTCAGGGTGCGTGCCATTCCGGGTGGCAAGACCGGAGATGACGAGGTGGACGTAGTCCTTCTCCGCCGAACTGGCGGCCATGCCCCAGTCGCCCGTCCAATCGATGTCCGCCTTCGGGCCGTGTTTCGTGATGCTGTTTCCCAGGAAAAGGACCCGTTGATAGGTGGTCCCGCCAAAGAGCGGGAACCCCGAGAATAAAAGGAAAAGGAGGCAAATCAGGCGCGCAGGGGAGGGAATCATGATACCTAAGGGATACGGGTAAACCGGGACTGTCCGCAAGAGGCGCGGAGACGGAGCGGGAGAGATTCCCGGGAAAGGCCGGAAATCCGTTGCAAAAGTTGACTTCCGTCTTAAAGTGCCCGCCCTATGGCTAGAATCGCCGGAAAATGCAAAACACGTAAAGGGGTCGCCAAGAGATTCAAGGTGACCGGCAGCGGTCGGGTTTTGCGTCGGAAACAGGGCAAACGCCACCTGAACCGTCGCAAGAACTCGAAGCGCCTTCGCCGTCTCGGACAGGGCATACTTGTGTCCCCCGCCGACGAGAAGGCGATCAAGATGAACCTTCCCTTCGCCGGCAAATAAGCTGACCGAGGTGGTTCTCCCACCGCTCGGACCGGGCGATCCGGTCCAAGATCGAGCCGACTGGCGGCGCGGCGGAAACGCCCACCGTCGCCTGATGAGAGGATGAGTCGGCCGGTCGAAGGAAAAACAACAGTCCCCTCGGAGAAAAAGAAACATGCCACGTGCAACCAACTCGGCTGCAAGCCGCAAGCGCCGCAAGCGCATCCTGATGAAGGCGAAGGGCTTCCGCTCAGCGCGTTCGAAACTGATCCGTACCGCCAAGGACGCCGTCACGAAAGCCCAGCAGTGGGCCTATCGTGACCGGAAAAACCGCAAGCGTACTTTCCGCGGTCTCTGGATTCAGCGGATCAACGCCGCCGCGAAGCAGAACGGAATGACCTATTCCCGCTTCATGGAGGGACTCAAGGCCGCGGGTATCGAGCTCGACCGCAAGGTCCTCGCCGATGTCGCGGTGAAGGATGAGGCCGCTTTTGCCGCTCTCGTCGGGAAGGCTTCGGCCGCCCTCGAGGAAAAGGCCACGGCGACCGCCTGATTCCCGGAACCCACCAGGAACCAACGATTTCGAAAACCGGTCGCCCGTTTCGCGGGTGACCGGTTTTTTCTTTTCCGCTTTCCCCTCCCGGCCAACTCCATCCCCGTGGTTGCTTTTCCGATGCGACCCGGTTAAGTCTCCGGCCCAACCCTCTTCAGATCCATGCTCGAACAGCTCGAATCCATCCAGACCGAAGCTCTGGCCGCCATTGCCGGGATCACCGACGAAACCTCGCTCGAGGAGGTTCGCATCGCGTTTCTGGGTAAGAAAGGCAGCCTCACCGCAGCGGCTGCGGGGATGCGCGACGTTCCGGCAGACCTGAAAAAGGACGTGGGACAGAAACTGAACGAGGTTCGCCAGGCCATCACGTCCGCTTTGGAGGCAACGGCATCCGGACTCATCGCGAAGAAGGATGCGGCCGCCTTCGCTTCGATCGATCCGACCCTGCCGGCGCGGCCCCTGCCGAAGGGTGGGCTGCACCCGCTCACCCTCGTCCTCGACGAGGCGGTCAAGGTGCTCCGACGCATGGGCTTCGCCCTGGCCGAAGGACCCGAGATCGAGACGGAGTGGCACTGCTTTGACGCCCTCAACACGCCAGCGGACCACCCGGCGCGGAACGAGAGCGACACGTTCTATTTCGAGAACGGCAAGCTGCTGCGCACCCACACCTCGTCGGTGCAGATCCGGACGATGGAAAAAGAGGTCCCGCCGGTGCGCATCATCGCTCCGGGGAGCGCCTTCCGGCGGGACGAGATCGATGCGACCCACCTCAGCGCCTTCCATCAGCTCGAGGGACTCTACGT
>JAGRPC010000129.1:0-7955 GCA_020439925.1 Verrucomicrobiia bacterium
GGTGCACGGCTTTTCCACGCCGTCTCGGCGGCTTCGGCGATCCGGGTGGTGAGGAAATCGGCAAATTCGGCGGGCTGGAGGATATCCGCGGGAAGCTCATAACGTCCCTCGACCATGACCGGTGCGGTGTGGGTGTGGGTCGCGGAGAGAAACAGCTTCTCGACCGGGAAACCGGGAAGACGCGGTGCCAGTTTTTCCCTCGCCTGCGCGAGGATGCCCTGGCGGATGGCGACGAGGTCGCAGGAGACGATGAGGGCCTGGTCGAGGACGCGGTCGCCCTCGCGGGATTCGAGGGCCAGGGCGGAGACCTGGAGGGGAGTCGCGGGTTTCTTCGAGATGCGGACGTGGCGCTGACCCGAGAGGGCGACGGGACGGTCGGGGGTGATGTCGACGGTGGCCGCGCCGAGGTGAAGTTCCGCACCGCTGGTGCTCGTGCCGATGCAGAGCATGAAAAGGGAAAGGGAACCGGGCAGGACCAACCTCATGGTCGCGATCTTCGGAAAATCCGCGAACGGGGTAAAGCCTGCGGCGGGTTCCCCCGCTGGCGCGAACGCGCGCGACTCATGCGCGGGGCTCCTTAGGCAATCATCGCCGCGGAATCGTCTCGTCACTCGGGAGAAAGGAGACGTTCGATGGTCTCCATGAGGATGGCCTCGGAGGGCACGTCGAGTTCGGGTTCGTGAGGTGACGCAACCGGGGTCTCCTTGTCGAGGAGATGGGGAGTCACGGCGTAGACCGGAAGCAGGGCGAGGCGACGATTCCGGGCCACCACGCCTACGGTGTGACGAGTCGATCCCGCTTCGAGGGTGAGGATCGTTTCGTAGCCCGGTGCCGCGGAATCGAAGCGCCAGGGGCAGTGAGGGCGCTGCCAGCCGGCGGGAGTCTCGGGCGTGTTCGCGATGTTCCAGCTACGTTCCTCCTTCAGGCTGACGGAGAGACGGGCGCTCGTGAAGTCATCGGGCGGAACGGGGAGTTTTGCCTGCGCCTCCCGGGACATGAGGTGGATCATTTCGGCGAAGGTCCGCTTCGGCAACTGGCCGGTGCCCGCGATCCAGAGGACCCGTCCGCCCGCCGCCACGTAGTCGGAAAGCCGGTCATCGAAGGTTTCGGTCTTCATCCAGCGGTAGTTGTTGAAGGAGGTGGCGACGATGATGACCAGGGGCACTTGCCCGACCTTGGGGAAACCCTGCTCAAGAAGTTCCCGCAGGTCGAGAGTGACGTGGCCACGGCCGCGCTTGGCGAGCGTGCGCACGATCGAGGCGCTCTGCACCCGGCTCGAAAACCCCAGCATGGCGTCGTTCATGTCCCAGGTGGGTTCGAGGACGATGCCGGTGATCCCGCGGTCCTGCGGGGAGAGCGATCGCAGGATCGGCGCATACAGGGCATCCTCTTCGAGTCTTCGCTCGTGAAGCAGGGTGTCGATCGCCTCGTCGGCCCGCGCTTTCGCGAATTCGTCCAAGGTGACCTTGATATCCTCTTTGGCGAAGCGCCGGGCCACGTCGACGTCCCGGAGGGTGCGAACCACGGCCCAAGCGCCGAGTTCTCCGAGGTTCCGCCAGAGCACGGTTCGGGCCTCCGGATCCTCGCGATCGACCCATCCGGCCGCCCCGCGCAGGACCTCGACTCCGCGCGGGCTGCAGAAGCGGGCGCCTTCCTGACCGTAGAGGATCATTTCCACGACCTGATCCTCTGCGGTCCGTCCGTCGTCGTTGAGTGATAGCCGGTCGATGGCTTCTTGAAAGGCAGCGGTCCCTCCCGCGTTGTCGCGCACGGTGCCGGAAAGGTCGAGAAAACGGGAGACCTGGGAGAAGTCTCCTCCGTGGGGCAACTTCACTTTCCACGGAGCCCACCCGTAGGTCGCGTTGTGAACGAGAGGATCGTGGTTGCAGGCGGCCATGTCGGCGATGACGTGGGAGTGCGAGGCGATCCAATGGGCGATGGGTTCCGGGTTTCCCTCGCGAAAGGCTTCGACGAGCCGCGCGAACGACGCGACACGGCCATGATCGTGATGAAGGTCGTAGCGCACTTTCAACCCGGCTTCGTTCAGCGCGGTCACCGCGCCCTCGCCGACTTCCGCCGCATCGAAGGGCTCGAAACTGTCGGGGTAATGGCTGGAGTGTTGCACCGCATGCTGGATGATCCCGGGAGTGAATCCCGCGCGAACCTCGTCCGGCAGGCGCTCGATCACCGCTCGGACGATGTCGTCGTGTCCGGATCCCCAAGCGCCGGCGTTGCCGGGAGCGAGGACAAAGCCGGCGAGGAGGAAAAGGAGGGAGCGATATAAGGATGACATGATCGGATTCAATGGCGGACCCGTCTCACCATTCATAGGCCTGTTGCAGGCGTCCGGGCAGCAGCTTGAGAGATCCGTCCTTGTGCACCTCGAGGAGGCTGTAGCCGTTGTTCTCCAGTCCGGTACCTTCGACCATGGCGCGGAGAGTCACATAGTGGATGCCCCCGAGGTCGACGAGGTCGTTCTGGTGGCTGTGGCCCTGGAAGACGGCGGAGACTTTGCCGGATTGTTCGAGGATCCCGCGGGCCGCCGGGGCGTTGCGAACGGTGTGGACATCGTCCCGGTCGAGTCTCTGGTGGGCGAAGACGATCACCGGCCCCGTGGCATCGGCGAGATCGCCCCGGAGCCATTCCAGTTCGTCCGCGGGGAGGTTCGCGTCCTTCCAGTCAAAGTTCTTCCGCTGGTAGGGGGTGCCGTCGGAGCGGAAACAGGAATCAAGCACGACGAAGTGAACGCCTTCCCGGTCGAAGGAATACCAAGACCGTTCCTGTCCGACACCGCCGAGGAATTCCTCTTTGGTCAGGGTATCCACGCAGTGGTTTCCGAGAACGTGGTGGCGTTCCCTGGCGATCTTCTCGAAAGACGCCTGGATGCGCTTGAGGTACCCGAGTTCCGTCTCCACGGAATCGGCCGCGTCGATGAAGTCGCCGAGTTCCGCGACGAAAGCGGGTTGGTGCCGCCTGAAAAACTCGCCGGCTTCCTCCAGCTTGGCGAGCGTCTCGCGGTAGTGACGCGTGCCTTTCGGATCCTTGTCCGCGTAGTGAAGGTCGGTGACAAGCCCGATCCGCAGGAGAGGGCCGGTCTCCGCGGCGCGAGCCAGGGAAGGGATGCACGCGCTACCAGCCAGCCAGAGGCAACCCTTGTGGAGGAAGGTGCGGCGGTTGGGCTCGGAAGGGGGAATCATGCCGGTGTCGATCGGGAGGGGAAAAGGGAACCTGCGATGCGATGGCCGAATTTGGAAACGCTTTGTTCGGCGAGATCGGGCCATGTCCTGTCGGTTTGGCCCCGTGGGAGAAGAAAGACCTCCCTTCGGTGGAGGGAGGGATGAGTCTGACAGAAAGGAACGGGGTATTTCCCGCCGGGCAAGCGGCATGGGTGTGTGACGAGGTTGACCAAAAGTTCAATTTTCGGTTCCATCAAAACCTATCATTGTGCCATACTCTCTTTTTCCCCGACAAAACATGAAACTGGCCTGTCTGATCCTGATCCTGTCCGCCTCGTCACCGGTCGTGGTCAGGTCCGAGGAACTCCTCCCGTCCTGGAACAAGAACGGCACCAGGGAGGCCATCATCACCTTTGTCGAAAAGGTCGCGAAGGAAGGTTCGCCGGATTTTGTGCCGGTTCGGGACCGCATCGCCGTCTTCGACAACGACGGTTGCCTCTGGGCCGAGCAGCCGGTGTATTTTCAGGCCATCTACATCTTTGATCGCATCAAGGCGCTCGCGCCGCAGCATCCGGAGTGGAAGGAGAAAGAGCCTTTTGCCTCCGTGCTGAAAGGAGACTTGAAATCCGCCCTTGCCGGTGGAGAGCATGCCCTCCTGGAAATGGCTATGGCGACCCATGCCGGCCTGACCACGGACGAATTCAACGAGGCGGTGCGGGATTGGCTGAGCTCGGCCCGTCATCCGAAAACGGGGAGACCATTCACCGAGATGGTCTATCAGCCGATGCTGGAACTCCTCGACTATCTCCGTGCGAACGGTTTCAAAACGTTCATCGTGTCCGGAGGGGGCATCGACTTTCTTCGTTTGTTTGCGGAGGATGTCTACGGAGTCCCTCCCCATCAGGTCGTGGGCAGCAGCGTCAAGGCGAAGTATGAGCTCCGGGACGGTCGTCCGGTACTGGTGAAGATTCCCGAGCTCGACTTCATCGACGACAAGGAAGGCAAACCGGTCGGAATCCACCAGCACATCGGTCAACGGCCCTTGATGGCATTTGGAAACTCCGACGGAGACTTCCAGATGCTGGAATGGACCACGGCGGGAACGGGGCCTCGCTTCGGTCTGCTCGTTCATCATACCGATGCCGATCGGGAATGGGCTTACGACCGTGAATCCCATGTCGGCCGGCTCTCCCGCGGTCTCGACGAGGCGGCGCAGCGAGGCTGGATCGTGGTCGACATGAAGGAAGACTGGAAGACGATTTTCCCAGCGGAATAGTCTCCGGTATCTTCGACCGGCGAGGTTTCGGCGAAGCCGCTCTCCTCTTCTGGCGGCAATACGGCATGAGGAGTTGACATCGAAATTTTGAATATTTCGATAAATGCTGTATTTTCAAGGAAACTGAAACTTTTGTTCCTTTCCTGCTCCGATCCATGAACCGGTTGTCCTTTCTGCGGTCCTTCGTCCCGAGTCTCGGTGTCTTCCTCCTCGTTGCGTCGGGGAGCGGGGGTCTCCGGGCATCGGAACTGGGCGAGCGGATTGACGGATACATCAAGTCGCTGCGTTCCAAGGGAGGATTGCGGAGCGACGAGCGGACCGCGTGGATCGTCTACGACTTCACTTCGCAGGAAGAACTCGCGAACATCAATGGCCGGGTTCCCATGCAGGCGGCCAGCATGATCAAACCCTTCCTCGCGCTGGCGTTCTTTCACCAGGTCGAGGCGGGACGCTTGACCTACAGCTCCGTGGCCAAGCGTCACATGGAACTGATGATCCAGAAGAGCAACAACGAGTCGACCAACTGGGTGATGCGTCAAACGGGAGGCCCGGCCGCGACGCAGGCGCTCCTGAAGCAGGCCTACCCGGCGCTTTGCCAGAATATCCGTCTCGTCGAATACATTCCGGACGGAGGAAAGACCTACCGGAATCTGGGATCCGCCGCCGATTATGCCCGCTATCTCCATGCGCTCTGGTTCCGCCAGCTTCCGCAGTCCGAAGAGATTCTCCGCCTCATGTCCCTCCCGGGCATCGATCGTCTCTATACCGATGTGAAGAGTGTTCCCGAGGGGACCCGCGTCTACAACAAGACCGGAAGCACCGCGATGTGCTGCGGCGACATGGGCATTCTTGTGGCGAGAGGAAAGGACGGGAAACCCTACCCTTACGCAGTCATCGGCATCATCGAGAGCGGCCACCGCAACACCTCCTCCTACAGCACGTGGATCTCCCGCCGGGCGGACGTGATTCGCGGGGTTTCGAACCTCGTGTATCTCGACATGAAAAAGCGCCATCCGCTCTGAGAAGAGTGGCAAAGGGGGGCTTTGGCTCGATCCGCCCCGTCGGCCATCTTCGCGAGGCTCAGGCACCGGGTCGCCGGAACTGCCCCGTTTTCGCTCCTTCGTAGAAGGCGTAGATCGTTTCGATCACGGCGAGAGCCTCGCGTCCGGTGATCGGTGCCGGTTCCTCCCCGGCGGCGGCACGCAGGCAGGCCCGGACCCACGGGGTGTAACCGCGCGGGGTGTCTGGATTCTCGAAACTCTGCACCCCGGCATCGGCATCGGCGTTCGCGTACCACCGCAACGGCGTCTCCACGACCCCGCCGAGATGTTCCGCGTATTCGATCCATCCGCCGGAACCCCAGAGCCGGAGATGAGAATGGTACCCCCGGTCGAGATAATAGCCTGAGGTCATCGTCGCGAAGGCACCTCGGTCCAGTTTCATCACGAGCGCGGCGGAGTCCTCGATCTTGAGCGGCTGTCCTCCGACGATGCCGGCGAAACCGCCCACTTCGACGACGCGGCTTCCCGTGAGATGCAGGAGGAGGTCGAGCCAGTGGATCCCGAGCCAGACGAGATGACCTCCACCGGCACGGTCGCGGTCGGCGAACCAGCTCTTCTGGTAGGCATCGCTGCGGACCCGGGTCTGGTCGGCGGTGAAATGGATCTCGGCCCCGTAGAGTTCGCCGGGAATCCCCGAGGCGATGAGTTCCCGCATCTTCCCCACCGCGGGGAGGAGCCGGTTTGCGAAGGCATAAAAGAGATGCAGTTTCCGTTCCTCCGCCTTCGCGACGAGAGGTGCGAGGTCGGCGGCGCGGAGGCAGGCGGGTTTCTCGGTAAAGACATGGCAGTCCGCCTCGAGCAGCCGGTCGATCAAGGGAGGGGCGTTGACCGGCACGAGGCTGACGAGGGCGATGTCCGGATCGGCCACCGCGAGGAGTCGATCGAAGTCCTGGAAAACCGCCGAGAGTTTTTCCCCAAGGATGGATCGGGCCTTCGGGAAACAGTCTCCACTCGCGTCGAAGACCGCTACCTCGCTGCATTCAGGCGAGTCGCGCAGGGCTTCGAGGTAGGCTTCGAGATGGGCGCCGCCCGATTCGGTGACCAGGGCGACGGAGAGATCGGTGGCGGGCATGGCAGGGCTTCGGTTGGTGGCCATTCTGAATACCGGAGACGTCCGAATCCGGCAATGGCGCGATTCTTCCGCGAAGGAGACGGGTTTCGACAGCCTATCGCAAGATCGGCACAGTTTCGCGCAAGGGATGCATGGCGAAAGAAGTCGAGGGGTGAGATGCTTTCCTCAACGGAGGCAGCAAAAGACGGAACCCTCCGCAACGCAAATTTGGTTGGATGCGTTACAGAAGCACCGGTCGCGAGACCGGTGCTTCTCATTTTCGGGACGAGCGCTCTTTCAGCCCAGCCCGGGGACTTCCCAACCCTTGCGATAGGTCCGCCTGAGAAAGCGGTTGGCTTCGGGAACGTTCACCACCGCGAGTTTTTCCGAATCCCATTCGATCTCCGCCGCGCTGCGGTAGGCGACATTCCCCAGCAGCACCGTCTCCGTGAGCGGCCCGGCGTAGGCGAAGGGCGTCGAGGGCTGGCGAGACTCCCGCACCGCCGTGACCCATTCCTGGTAATGGTTCGTGTCGGGCAGGTCCGCCCACTGGTAGTCGCCAAAATTCACTTTCGGGAAGAGCTCGGGCATCTCCGGGAAGCCGACGAAGAGGTTGCCCTTTTCCCCGACGAAGAGGATCCCGTTCTGCGAACCCTTCCAGTCTGCCGGAGCCTGGAAGAGCGCGCGATCCGGTTGCCGGCCGGCTTCATACCAGCGCACCGTCACGGTTTCGGTGGTCAGCTCCGTGCCGGGGAAGGTGTAGAGGATTTCCGCCCAGGCCGGACCGGATTCCGGGTGCGGGGGAGGACCCTCGGCCTTCACCTTGGTGGGCGGACCGAGCCGCAGGGCATTCACCACCGGGTCGAGAATGTGACACCCCATGTCGCCGGCCACGCCCGTCCCGAAATCCCACCAGCCCCGCCAATGGAAGGGGTGATAGGTCTTGTCGACCCAGGGTCGCTCCGGCGCGGTGCCGAGCCACTGGTCCCAGTGAACCGTCGCGGGCGGGTTGCCTCCGGGCGCGGGACGGTCGAGCCCCTGCTTCCAGTAGGTGCCGGGCCGGTCCGTCCAGGCGTGGACCTCGCGGACCTTGCCGATGACCTTGTCCTCGCGCAGGGCATGCACCGCGATCTTGAGCCGCTTCGTCGCGTGGTGCTGGATCCCCATCTGCGTGATCACTCCCGTCTCTTTCGCGATTCCCGCGAGGACGCGGGCCTCGTGGATGCTGTGGGTCAGTGGTTTCTGCGTGTAGCAGTGCAGACCCAGGCGCATCGCCGAGGCCGTGACGGGGGCATGGGTGTGGTCCGGGGTCGTCACCATGACCCCGTCGATGCCCTTCTGTTCGAGCAGCTTGCGCCAGTCAGTGTAGGTCTTTGCGGCCGGGAACTGCG
>JAGRPC010000129.1:8022-15000 GCA_020439925.1 Verrucomicrobiia bacterium
TCGCTCCAGCCTTTGCCTCCGACGCCGACACAGGCGATCGCGAGCTTTTTGTTAGGGTCGGCGGCGGAAAGGATGGCGGGACCGGCGGCAGCGCCGATGAGGGACGATCTGAGGAACGAACGACGGGTCGATGGAGTCATGAGCGCATCGTGAGAGAGGGTCCGGTCGGCGACAAGACCCTCTTGGGTCGGGTTCGCGTGATAGGGCGACATCCCGAGGTTTCCACTCCAGATCGTCGTGAAGGATTTTCCGTGTTCTCCGACTCGTCGGTCGGGGACGGCCCTCTCCACCTTCGGCGGAATGACGAATTCGCGTGCTGGGATTGCGCGTTGCTTTCTGCTACGGTATCTCCATGAATCCCCGGTGTCTGGTAGCCGCAATCGGTTTCCTGCTGCTCGCTCATCTCGAGGCGGGGGATGATCCCGTTCGAGATGCCGTGGCCCGCGCGCTGCCCTACCTCGAGGAGGAAGGGACCTGGTGGATCGAGGAAAAGAAATGCGTTTCCTGCCACCACACTTCCTTTTTCGTCTGGGCGAAGGAACTCGCGCTCGAGGCCGGATTCCCGGTGGATCCGGCAGTCCTCGATCAACAGAGGGAATGGACCTGGCAGTCATTCCTAACGGAAATACAACCCGACCCGAAACGACCCGAGAACAAGCCCAAGCCGGGCGAAGTGAACGGGGATCGCAATGTCGAAGGTGTGGCCCAGTTCCTTATCTCCAGCGCTTCTTCCAAGGCGCCGAAGGAAGTCATTGCCTCCCTTCGCGAAATCGTCTCCTCAAACCAGGGGGATGACGGCAACTGGTCGCCCGGCGGTCAGTTGCCGCGCCAGCAGCGGCCTGCAATCGAAACTCAATGGTCGTCGAACCAGTGGGCGGAACTGGCGCTGAAACTCGGCGGGAAATCCCCTTCCCGCGAGACCTCAACATGGAAGGAGGGAGTTCCTTCCGTCAGCCGCGAATGGCAGATGCTGAATCTGATGCTGCGCCCGCAGAATCCCCGAGCGCTCGGCCAGTTGCTGGAGCTCCAGAACGAGGACGGCGGTTGGAGCTGGAAGGACGGCGAGGAAAGCGATCCCTCAGGCACCGGGCAGGCCCTCATTGCTCTGGGAAGGTCCGGCAGGGCAAAGGATCACCCCGGGGTC
The DNA here is from genome assembly GCA_020439925.1 of Verrucomicrobiia bacterium. Lineage (GTDB taxonomy): Bacteria > Verrucomicrobiota > Verrucomicrobiia > Verrucomicrobiales > DEV007 > Arctic95D-9. The sequence goes on from JAGRPC010000129.1 coordinate 9,167, forward strand.
GTGAAGCGGGCGCAGGAGTTTCTCGTTCGTTCCCAGAGAGAAGACGGGAGCTGGGAGACCATGAGCACGAAGGACCGCGGGGACAGCGGGCGCGTCTCCGATTTCTGGGGCTCAGCGTGGGCCGTGATCGGTTTGTTGGAGACGTCGCCACGGGAAAGACCCGCGTCGGCGCAGGCAGGCCCTTGATCGTTTGGTCCGGGTCGAAACGATCCGGCGAACGGTGTGCCTGGCAGCGCCCGTTTCGGGCCGCGGCTGAACGGCTCCCGACAAAGCGGCTTGATCTTCCCCGGTTTGGGGCGACAGAACGCGCCCTCTTCCGGATTTGTCCGGAGGAGAATCTCTGTGTGAATCTTCTCCCCTTTTTTGAAGGGCGTCCGGGTTTCCGGAGTGCGCCCCATCCCGCGTCATGTTTGATCTTTTTCGTAAGCAGAACGGCAACTACAAGGACGATATCCTGTCCGGCCTCACCGTTGCCCTCGCCCTCGTTCCCGAAGCCATTGCTTTTGCCTTTGCCGCCGGCGTGGATCCCCTGATTGGATTGTGGGCGGCCGTTTTCATGGGATTCATCACCTCCGCGCTCGGGGGACGGCCGGGAATGATCTCCGGCGCGACGGGCGCCATCGCGGTCGTGGCGGGCAAGGCGGTGCAGCACGGTGACCAGCTTGGGGACGGACTGGGGCTCCAGTATCTCTTCGCGGTCATCATGACGGCCGGTCTGATCCAGATCCTCTTCGGCGTCCTGAAGCTGGGGCGATTCATTCGCCTCGTTCCTCACCCGGTGATGATCGGATTCGTCAACGGGCTCGCCATCGTGATCCTGATGGCTCAATTTCCCTCGTTTCGCGATCCACGGTCGGGCCAGTGGCTGAGCGGCGAGGCGCTCTGGGTGATGATCGCTCTGGTCGGTGCGACCATGATGATCATCCAATGGTTTCCGAAGCTGACGAAGGTGGTTCCTTCCACCCTCATGGCGATCGTGACGATCGGCCTGGTGGCCTTCTTCGTCTTTCCGGAGTCCGCCACCGTATCGGACGTGCTCGCCCGGTCCGCCGACAATCCCGCAGGGAGGCTTTCGGGATCGTTCCCACTCCCTTCGCTTCCGACCGGCATCGCGTGGGCAACGGAATGGCAGTTCATCCTGAAGACCGCCTTCATCATCGCCATGGTCGGGATCATCGAGTCCCTGATGACGCTGCAGTTGATCGACGAGATCACGGATACCCGCGGTCAGGGCAATCGCGAGTGCATGGCCCAGGGCGGCGCCAACCTGCTCTCGGGCCTTTTCGGTGGTATGGGCGGTTGCGCGATGATCGGGCAATCGCTCATCAACATCAAATCGGGAGGGCGGGGCCGGACTTCCGGAATCACCGCCGCCCTCGCCCTTGCCTTCTTCATCATGTCGGGCGGTCCGGTCATCGAAAAGATCCCCATCGCCGCCCTCGTCGGCGTCATGTTCATGGTCGTGATCGGCACCTTCGAGTGGTCCTCGCTGCGGACTTTTGGGAAAGTCCCTTTCTCCGAGATCGTCGTCATTCTCGCGGTGACCCTGGTGACCGTCTTTCTCCACGACCTAGCGACGGCCGTGTTTGTCGGCATCATTCTCTCCGCCCTCAGGTTTGCCTGGGAAAGCTCGAAGCATGTCTTCGTCACCGTGGAAAGGGAAACGCCCGACGAAAAGATCTACGCCCTCCAGGGCCTGCTCTATTTTGGCTCGGTCAGGGAGTTCGCCGACCGTTTTCAGGCCAGTTCCGATGTGAAGAACATCGTGATCGACTTCGGCGGGGCCCGGGTCTGCGACATGTCCGGCCTGGAGGCCATCAACGCCATGGCCGAACGCTACCGGAACGCCGGAAAAAACCTGCGCCTTCGTCATCTCTCGGCCGATTGCCGGCGGATGCTGGAAAAGGCGGGGACTCTCGTGGACGTGGAAGTGCTGGAGGATGATCCCGCCTACTCGGTCGCGAATCTCCGCCGGAGCGGGAAGTGAAAAGACGCCTCGGGGCGGGGCACATTTTTTCCCGCCCGGTTCCGGAATGGCTGTGCCGGGAGCGTAAATGTGACGCGGCGGGGAAGGGGCGCGGGAGCATTGCCGTGACCGACCGAGTCTCGGGCGGAAGAATGATCATGACTTGCCAATCCTTCCGAATTAGGATGGGCGGCGGTTCGTCCACGAAGAATCCCCGGCAATGCCCGTCATGAGTCCTTTCCATCGAACTTTTTTGGCGGCTTTGTCGGGATCTCTGCTCGCGGGTTCCGTTCGGGCCGAGGTGGTTCCCGACGCCTACGTGAAGGCTTCGAACACCGGGTCGGAGGACAACTTCGGGTTCTCGATGGCGATCTCGGGAGACACCCTCGTGATCGGGGCGCCGGGAGAAGCCAGCTCCGGAATCGGTCCCAACGATGGCCAAGCGGACGATTCCCGCTCCGGTTCCGGCGCGGTCTACGTCTACGCCCGCAGCGGCGGCGCTTGGAGCCTCCAAGCCTATCTCAAGGCGTCGAATCCCGGCGCCGGGGATGGATTCGGCACCTCGGTCGCAATCGACGGGGACACCCTGATCGTCGGGGCGCCCGGCGAGGACAGCAACGCCACCGGGGTCAACGGCGCCCAGGGGAATAACTCGGCCAACAATGCCGGCGCGGCCTACGTCTTCTTCCGGTTAGGCTCGATCTGGGGCCAACAGGCCTATCTAAAGGCCTCGAACACCTCCCCGACGTCGATCCAACGCTTCGGGGCCTCGGTCTCGGTTTCCGGAGATCTCGCTGTTGTCGGATCTCCAGACGAGAGTTCTTCGAGCCAGGGAGTCGGGGGTGACCAGAACAACCAGGGCGCGTCCAACGCGGGCGCTGCCTACGTTTTCGCCCGCGACGGCTTCACCTGGAGCCAGCAGGCATACATCAAGGCCTCGAACACCGGGGACGGCGACCAGTTCGGATCCACCGTGGCTCTCTCGGGTCTTACCCTTGCCGTCGCCGCCCGAGGCGAGGACAGCAACGCCACCGGCGTAAACGGCCTGCAAAACAACAACGCGTCGACGGACGCGGGCGCGGTCTATGTGTTTGCCTTTGCGAACAATACCTGGACCCAGCAAGCCTACCTCAAGGCGTCGAACACGGGCACGGGAGACCGCTTCGGGCACTCCCTCGCCCTCGACGGAAATACCCTCCTGGTCGGGGCTCGCGACGAGGACGGGGCCAACGCCGGACCTAACGCCGCGGGATCCAACAACGGTGCCGCCGAAGCGGGCGCCGCCTATGTGTTTGTCCGCGAGGGAAACCTCTGGAGCCAGCAGGCGAGCTTGAAGTCCTCCCGCCCGATCGCGGGCGACCGCTTCGGTTTTTCCGTCGATCTCTCGGGAAACACCGCCATCGTCGGAGCGGTCGGCGAAGACCGCTCCGCCACGGGTGTTGGCGGGGATCAGATCAACGGAACCGCTTCGAACTCGGGCGCGGCCTACCTGTTCTCGCGGACGGGATCGGCTTGGTCCGAGTCGGCATATCTGAAAGCCTCGAACACGGGAGCGAGCGATTGCTTCGGCTCTTCCGTCGCGCATGACGGTGAGTTCTCCGCCGTTGGGGCGGCGGCGATCTTCCTGACGGGCGACTTTTCCGAAATCCTCTTCGGGGAAGACAGCGCGGCCACCGGAATCGACGGAGACGGATCCGACAACTCAGCCGACGACTCGGGTGCCGCCTACACCTTTCGTTCGCTGCCCTCTCCGGCATTGGTTCCCCGCCTCTCCGCGAGGGGAGAAACTCTCCTGCGGGTCGTTCGCCCGCGGGTGACGCTCCGGGGCACCTCCACGAACGCCGATGTCGTCTTTTTCCAATCCGATGGGAGCGGCTTTCGAAAGATCAAGGGAAGGGTCTCGCCCTGGAAGATTCCCCTGCGCTTGGAGAAGGCGCGCACCGTCGTCAAGGTGCGGGCGACGGGCCCGGGCGGGACGTCCAGGATCCTGAAGTTTGTCGTGATCCGTTCTTCGGGGTGACGCTGGCCGGCGCTTCCCTCTGGCACTTCACGGTTTCAGGAAGTGCTCGAAGAAGCCGTAGATCACCTCGTTCGACTCGGGATTCGGGGCATGGTCGGGCCGATTGTGCATCGCGACGCGGTTTTCGAAACCGAGGATCCGGTTCACGGCGATGGAATGGTTCAGGGCTTTCCATCGAGAGGGTGAATCCTCGCTGCCGCCGGAGACGAGGAAAGGGCGAGGGGCCATGAGGGCGTGAAGTTCGTGCAGGTCGCGTCCTTCCGCGAGCAGTTCCGGATAAAGACCCCGCGCCGGATTCGACTCCGACGGCACTCCCCGCTCGCGCCAGGGTTTGGGGTGGTAGCCGAGATACCAGGGCTCCCAGTAATTCACGCTCGGACGGGTGTCGAAGACGATGCCCGGATCGCTCCAGGCGGCGCAGGCGAACCGATCAAAGAGGCACGAGGCGAACATCGACCACTTTCCGCCGAAGGAATGACCGGTCACCCCGATGCGTTCGGGGTCGACCTCGGGACGCGAGGCGAGGACGTGCCAGGCGTTCGCCGCCGCATAGGCGAGCATGGAGAGCGGCTGCACCGTCGCGTCCTCGATCGAGGGCCAGTAGAGGGAGTACTCCTTCGCATCGGAAGCTTCGGTCGTGCCGATGGAAAGCGTGACGAATCCGCGTTTTGCGAGCTGGCAGGCGAAGTCGCGGTTTTCCTTGCCCATCCCCGCCGAAGTCTCCGGCTCGTAGTAGACGGTGAGAACGGCGGGACGCCTGCTTTCGGTGGCTTTGTCAGGAATGAGGAGATAGCCCGTCGTCTTCTGCGTGGGGGTCCAGAGGAAGCGGACGCGGTGGCGCGTGAAGTTCTCCTGCTTCACCGACTCGAGTATTTCCACGACCGGCTCGGTGAGGAGGGGCGGCCACTCGCCGAGGAGCCCCATCCAGGTCGACCGGATTTCCTCGCGTCGCTTTGCCCAATCGGCACCGGTGCGGACCAGATCCCCGTTCTCGAAGCGCAGGGGGCTGCGGAAATTTCCCGGGTCGTTGGCAAACTCGGCCGGCGGGGCAAACCACGGCGCGAGCGGGGCGGGGAGCGCGGGCTCCTCCGCACGGGCGAGGAGGGAAACGGAACAGAGGAGGATCGAGGCGAAACGGGACATGGCTCTCTTGTAACCGATCCGTCCGCCGGGAGGCATGGCGGATTCAAGGCGATCCGTTCCGTCCTACTTCCTGCCGGGCGCGCGGGTGATCACGAAATCGACGAGTTCCCGGCACTGGAAAAAGCCGGTCCAGAAATTGTGCCCCTGGCCTTTGATCTTCACGACTTCGATGAGGTCGCCCGCACCCTCCGCCTTGTAGATCTCCTCGAGCTTTGCGGAGTTTGCCGCGAGGGGCACGACGGTGTCGTCGGTGCCGTGGATGATGAAGACGGGGATCTTCGCCCGCGCGAGATCGGCGGCGCGGCGGATCGGGTTGAGTTCTTCCTCGCGGGCTTCCAGTTCGGCTTCGGTCAGGGCGTAGGCGGGCGCGGCCTTGGCGAGGCCGGGATAGGTGGTGAAATCGTAGACCGGATAGATGCCGGCAATCCCGGCAACGCGATCGGGATGGGCGAGGGCCCACGAGCTCGCCCAGAGTCCTCCGCGACTGCGTCCGAGGAGGACGGGTTTCTCCGCATAACCGTCGGCGACCATCCTGCGGTGGAGCGCCTCGAAGAAGGGAAAGGCCTTCGGACTTCCGTAGGCCTCGCCCACGTCGACCCCGGCGACGGCGACGCCGGCGGCGAGGAATTGCTCGTGCATCCAGCGCTCGGCTTCGTCCGGATAGGCGGGAAGGGTCGGACCGTAGAAGACCCAGGGTTTGCCTCC
>JAGRPC010000130.1 GCA_020439925.1 Verrucomicrobiia bacterium
GAACATTTCGACGAAGTCCGAACCGCTGATGGAGAAAAAGGGCACATCCGCCTCCCCGGCGATGGCGCGGGCGAGGAGGGTCTTGCCGGTGCCGGGCGAACCGACCATGAGCACCCCCTTGGGGATGCGGCCGCCGAGGCGCTGGAACTTCTTGGGATCCCGCAGGTATTCGACGATTTCCCAGACCTCTTCCTTGGCCTCCTCGACGCCGGCCACGTCCTTGAAGGTGACCTTGTTCTTGTCCATCGTCATGAGCTTGGCCTTGCTCTTGCCGAAGCTCATGGCCCCCTTGCCCGCAGCGCGGATCTGGTGGCGGAACAGGAAGTAGAGAAGGATGAGCAGGAAGAAAATCGGGAGATAGAAGGAAATCAGCATCACGCCGAGACCGTCAGACTCCGTGGTAAAGGCGGTATCGAGCTTTTTTTCGGCCAGCTTCGCCTTCAGTTCCTCCCCGACATAATCGAGGATCACCGGAACACTGAATTCCTTGTATTTCGATCCGGCGTTTTCCTCCGGATTGTCCACCTCGTACCAGCCGTTCACGAATTGCTTGGCGCTGCCGTCCTTCTGGACGATCTGCAGGAGCTTGGGCGGCTGTGCGGCGGGGTCGACGTGGATCTTGCCCCGATCGACCAGGTCGAGAAACTCGGCGTAGGTGAGGGTTTTCGAGGAACCGGAGTAGCCTTTCGACCAGATCGCGAGACCGAAAAGGCCCATGGCGACAGAGAGGAGGATCAGTCCCTTCCAGTTGAAACCGTTTTCGCCACCGTTGCGGCGGTCGTTCTGATTCGGCTCTTCTTCTTGCATTGAGTCGGGTGATAAAGATTACGACACACGTCGCCACGTCGAAACTATCACAAGGCGCTTCCCGGCGCAAACGACGCCGTCAACCGCGGTTCCGGTCCGATGAGGGGAAAAGGTAAACTAATCAAAACGGCGATTTGATTAGAAAGTCTAATTTTGAATCCATTTGTCGAATAACCAAGATAAAATAAGATTTACTCATCATGACCTCTCCTTCCCTCCAACCATCTGTTCCCTACGACGATGCGGCTGACGCCGACGCTCTCGTGGGTATCGCCCTTGGCGACGAAGCCGCCTTCCGTCAGCTACACGAACGCTATGCCGGTCTCCTCTATGCCGCGATCTATCGCATCCTCGGTGATCCCGCCGACACCGAAGAAGTTCTCCAGGAAGTGCTGAACGCACTCTGGCGCAAAGCCTCTCTCTATCACCCGGGAAGAGGTCGCCCCATCACCTGGCTGACGTCCACGGCAAGAAACCGTGCCATCGACCGGCTTCGCGCGCGGAGGCGCCAGTCCCGACTGAAGGATGCCTACTCCGAGGCGGTCGACTTCATCCATCGCGCTACTGCACCCGTGGCCGGGCCCGAAGCGGCAGCCCGGCGTGACACCTGCCTCGCAGTGCGATCGGCGGTGATGGAGCTCAGCGGAATCCAGCGGGAGGCGATCGAGAAGGTCTACTTCGAGGGACTCACCCAGCAACAGATTGCCGATCAGCTCGGGGAACCCCTCGGCACGGTGAAGGCGCGCGTCCGGCGCGGTCTTGCCAAGTTGCGCCAGAGCATCGGTTCCAAGTAACGCATGGCGCGATCCGAGCGGGTCGGACCCGGAAGCTGACAGGGTCGGGTCGAAGAGCGCGGATAAAGCTGGAGGAAACGGGTAAGATCCTCACCAGAGCACCGGCGGCTCCGCCCCGCTGCTTCCGCTCTTCTTGAGCGGCTTCGCCCCGACTTCCTTCCGCCATTCGTTGAGGAGACCGGAAAACTCCTCAAAGATTCCGCTTTCGAGCTGCTCGAGATTGTTGTGCTCCTGCGCGTCGGTCGGAAGATCATAAAGCTCCCACGCTCCGTCCTCGAGATCCTGGATCAGCTTGTGGTTCCCCTTGCGGACGGCGCTCGCGGGGAATCCGCCCTGGTTCGAGTAGTGGGGGTAATGGAAAAAGATCGGCCCTCGATCGAACTTGGCGAAGGGGTTGCGCAGAAGGGGCACGAAACTGACGCCGTCGACGTGCTGCTCGGGTTTGGCCGGCAATCCAGCCATCTCGAGCAGGGTGGGATAGAAGTCCGTGGTCACCGCCGGCACCGCGCAGACCGTCCCGGGGGCGGCGACTCCGGGCCAGCGGACCACGAGGGGCACGCGAAGACCACCTTCGTAGATCCACCCTTTCCCGCCGCGATAGGGGAGATTCGAAGTCGGGAGTCCTTCGGAGGTCGCATTTCCACCGTTGTCAGAGGTGAAAACCACGGCGGTGGAATCCCGCAGATTGAGGTCGTCGAGCCTCGCGAGGACTCGGCCGATCGCGGAATCGAGGCTCTCCACCATGGCGGCATAGACGGCATGATCCTGCCGGATGCGCACCGCGCGGGGTTCCTCGGTCCCGGGCCAGACTTGCCTCTCATGACCGGGGTCAAAACGCCCCTCGTCGGTGTTCAGACCGAGTTCGGCGGCTTTCTTCTCGTACTTGGCCACGAGTTCCTGCGGAGCCTGCAGGGGCGTGTGCACCGCATAAAAGGAAAGGTGCAGGAAAAACGGCACGCCCGCCTTGGCCGTCTCCTCGATGAAGTCGACTGACTCCTCGGCAAGGCGCGAGGTCAGGTATTCGCCTTCCGGACCGGGAGCGAGGTTCGAAACATTCTTGTAGGGGGCAAAATGACTGTGCGGCAGGCCGTTCTCCCCTCCCCCCCGGTTCACTTCGAACCCCTGGTCCGTAGGGAGAGCACCCGCACCGCCCAGGTGCCATTTCCCGACGTGTCCGGTGCGATATCCCGCTTCCTGGAAAGCTTCGGCGACAGTGAACTCGGAGGGGGCGAGTTCGGTTTCAAAATCGGCGGGATCGAATTTTCCAGCCCGCTGTCCCGTGAAGAGGTTGGTCGTTCCGAGACGGGCCGGATACTTCCCCGTGAGAATGCTCGCACGCGTCGGCGAACAAACGGGCGAGGCGGCGTAGAAGTCGGTGAAGACCATTCCGCTCTTCGCGAGGGCATCAAGATGGGGCGTCTCGTAAAAGGTCTCCGGATGATTGAAGCGCACATCGCGGTATCCGAGATCGTCGGCGAGGATGAAGAGAACGTTCAGCTTTTCCTGAGCACGAACGGTTGAAACCTGGGAGAAGAGGAGGAGGACCGACGCGAGAAAAAGAAAACGGGGCTTCATGCGAAGAACGGATGTTAACGTGCCGACGAGAATGGCGCAACAGCCGCGATCACAGAGCGTCACCACGTCTGTTGAAAAGCACCGGGGAATCCCTTATTCTTCCTCCTTATGCCACGGAAGGTCCGACTCACCCGCATGATCGGTCGCATGGGCGACGTCGTCCACGATCTGAACAGCCTGCACTTTTCCGCCTTCCGCTCGCCCGAAGGTTGGCAACCGGATATCACCGCCTACCGCTACGACGACCGCATCGAGATCTGGGTCGATCTCGCGGGGGTGGACAAGTGCGATATCAGTGTCGACGTGCTCCCTGACCGGGTCCGCATATCCGGGGAACGCCGTCCACCGCTGCCGGCCCGCGACATGTCGAGCCAGTGTCGCCAGGTCCTCACGATGGAAATCGCATGCGGGCGCTTCGGCCGCGAAATCGTTTTACCTGCAGAGGTCGACAGGCATCGGGTCACGGCCAAGCAGGAGAACGGCCTCCTCTGGATCGTCCTTCCTCTCGAATCGCGCTGATCCGCACGGGTGATTCCAGCCATTCTCCCGGCTGAGCCCCAATCCCAACTTTTTCCCTCCGTAATGGAAGACTTTGAAAGATTACTCAACGAATCCTCGGGCGAGATCATCGAGATCTCTTCGAGCAGACCCGACGCCACCAAGCCGGAATGGCGATCGGATCTTCCCGACACGATACCCGTGATGCCGCTGCGCGGCGTCGTACTCTTCCCGGGAACCGTGGCGCCCCTCACCGTCGAGCGGGTCGCGAGCCGTCAACTTCTCGACGAGTTGCTGCCTACCGGACGCCTCCTCGGGCTTTCCACCCAGAAGGATGCCGATCAGGATGTTCCGGGACCGGGAGATCTTTATCCCGTGGGAGTGCTGGGAAACATCCTGCGCATGGTGAGGCAGAGCGACGACAAGACCCTCGTCCTCATTCAAATCGTCGAACGGATCCGGCTCACCGAATACACCTCCGCGACCCCCTACCTCAAGGCGCGATTCGAAATCCTCGAGAACAAGTTCCCCAAACCGGGCGACCGCTGGGAAGCGATGCTGCGAAACCTGCGGGAGTCGGCACAGCATTTTATCGACCTCAATCCCAACATCCCCGAGGAAGCCCTCCAGGCCCTCCTCTCGATCGACTCTCCGTCGATTCTTACCGATTTCCTCGCAACCAATCTCAGCCTCGACCTCGACCAGAAGCAGAAGCTGCTCGAGGAACTCGACGTGAAGAAGCGCGCCGAGCAGATGCAGCAGACGCTGAACAGCCAGCTCCACATCGCCGAGCTCCAGCAGAAACTGCGTGCCGATGTCGAGGGGGAATTTTCGGATGCACAGCGGCGCGCCTACCTCCGCGAACAGCTACGGGCCATCCAGCGCGAACTCGGCGAAGGAGACGGCACCGAGGAGCAGGTCGACGACCTCCGCGAGCGTCTCGATGCCGCCGGACTGCCGGATACGGTCAAGTCCCAGACCGACCGCGAGCTGAAGCGTCTCGAGATGATCCCTCCGGCAAGCCCCGAGCACTCGGTCATCACCGGATATCTCGAAACGGTGGCCGAGCTTCCCTGGAACCAACTCAGCGAAGACCATTACGACCTCAAACTCGCGCGGGAGATCCTCGATCGCGACCACTTCGGCCTCGAGAAGGTGAAGCGCCGACTCATCGAATACCTCGCCGTGCGCAAGCTCAATCCGGGAGGCCGCGGACCGATTCTTTGCCTGCTCGGACCTCCCGGCGTCGGCAAGACCAGCCTCGGCCGTTCCATCGCCGACGCGCTGGGACGGGAGTTCGCCCGCATCAGCGTCGGCGGTATCCGCGACGAGGCAGAGATCCGCGGCCACCGCCGCACCTACATCGG
>JAGRPC010000131.1 GCA_020439925.1 Verrucomicrobiia bacterium
TCATCGACCAGGTCGACGGTCTCCGTGACGACCTCATCTCTCTTGCGTTCAGCCCTGAATTCCAGAGGGCGGTGGAGGGCGATCGCCCCCCCGAGGAGCTCAAGGCAATCGCACGAGCTCTCTGCCGCCGCAATTGGAACAACCACCTCCGCATCGATCTCGTCACTCTCGGCCCCGCTCAACAGCAGTCGCGTCCCCTTCACGAAAAGGCCCGGATCGCCGAGTCTGACTATTGGTTCCCCGGCCCCGATGCCGCGGCCGGTGCCCGCATGCACTTTTCACCGATCCAACGGGTCCGTCTCACACGCACCGACATTCCCGGCGAGCCTCTCGAACGATGGGAGCCGGTGATCTGGGCGGTCGCACCGGTGGAACGTCTCGATCGGGAGTCGGCAGCGCCTCCCTCCTATTTGAGGATCCTCATGACCCTGCATGCGCCGGAGTCGCCACGGCATCTCTTCGCGATGTTCGACAGCGAAGGGAAACCGCTGGTCCGCCACGACGAAACCGAGCCAGAGGAACGCGGGAATGATTCCGTTTTTCTCGCTCTAAGCCAGGATCCGAAACTGATCGAAGCCCTTGAGAAAAGACATCAGTCGTCGCTCGATCCCGCAGGCCTCCTCGAGGAACCCAAGGTCGATCGTCTCCTCCGTTCCGATTTCGTGTCTCTGGCCAGTCCCTATTATTTCCAGGAGGGTATTCCGGGACGCCGGCTCTCCGCCGCTCTTGGCGCCATGAACGAAGACGAACTGGAATCGTTTCTCGAGATGATCCAGGGGCACTTCGGAAGAAAGGTGCGCATCGGAGGAATGCTCTCGGGAGTACGGGAGATCCGTCTCCTCGCCCACAGCCGGGATGAACTCGTAGTCATTCGCGACCGGGTCGTGGAGGAACTCGCAAAACACTTCGGAGACGACTTCGACGAAGTGGACTGGCGCATCCTCGTGGAGTGCGACGAAATTCACTCCTGGGCGGTACGCCTCCTCGTGGGAGAAGGTGAGCGCCGCAGCGAATACCTCATCCACTACGCGGTCCTCGACGATGAACTGGCATCCTCGATCGAATACGAAATGCTGACCGTCCAGTATATCTCTTTGCTCGTGGCGGGAGGATTCGGACTCGTCGGCTTCTTCTTTGCGATGCGCTTCATTCGTCCGCTGAAACAGATGACGGCAACGGCGCAGAGAATCACCGAGAGCCCGCGGGACAGTCTGCTCCGGGAGGTGGCGGGACTCGCCCAGCGTCTCGACCTGCGCCGGCGAGACGAAGTCGGGGATATCGCACGGGCATCGAAGCGACTCTTCGAGGAACTGATTTCCTTCCAGGAAGATCTCGAACAGCGCGTCAGCGACCGAACGCGCGAACTGCGCCGCACGAACATCGAACTGGAAAAGGCCAACGACAAACTCAAGAGCCTCAGCCACGAGAAGGATGCCTTCGTTGCGAAGGTCAGTCATGATCTGCGCCAGCCTCTCAACGCGATTTTCCTCCAGGTCGAGGCTCTCAAACTTTCGAAGCTCGACGAGACCCAGCAGAAGGACGTACAGCGCATCCGCGACCATGCCGCCAGGGAATTGAATCTGGTCAACGACATCCTCGAATACCAGAAAATCATCATGGGAGCGGAAACGCTCCTGCGGAACACGATTCAAATCCAGTCCCTCGTCGACGATCTCGTGTCAACCTTCCAGGCCTCGGTAGCCTCGAAGCCGGTCTCCGTTTCCGGAGAGTGCGATCCGGGCATCGGCGAATTGATTGCGGACGAGCGCCGCTTGCGCCAGGTCCTCGGCAACCTCCTCGGAAACGCCTGCAAGTTCACCGCATCCGGATCTGTCACCCTCGGGGTCCGCCCCCAGCAGATCGGCGGCGGTGAGTGGGTGGAATTCACCGTTACGGACACCGGCCGCGGTATGAGTCCAGCGGAGCAGGCAAAGGCCTTCGTCCCCTTCGTTTCGAACAAGAAAGACAACGCGGGAGGCAGCGGTCTCGGCCTTTCGATCTGCCGGGAACTGGTGGCCCAGATGGGAGGAAAAATCGGATTCGTCAGCGAATTGGGCAAGGGCACTCACTTCAGTGTTTTTCTACCACGTCTTCCCGACTCGCCACACTACGACCCACGGGAGGAAGAAGCCTCAAAGCCGGAAATGACGCAAAAATCAACGGCAGATCCCGAATTCCTCGGAGACCTGCCTCAAGGCAGCACCATTCTCGTGATCGACGACGACGCAAAAGTGCGCGATCTCCTCTCGCGTATTCTCTCGAAAGATGGACACCGTGTCCACACCGCTGAGGATGGCCCGTCGGGACTGAAACTCGCGGAGACCCTGCGTCCCGATGCCATCACTCTCGACGTCGTGATGCCCGGTGGAATGGATGGTTGGGAGGTGCTCCGCCGTCTCAAGGAATCTCCCAATACCCACTCCATCCCAGTCATCATGGTTTCGGTGATGGCGGAGCAGGAGAATGCTCTCGCCCTCGAGGTGGAGGACTATCTCGTGAAGCCCATCGATGTCGACCGCCTCGTCCGCGTCATCCATCGCATCACCTCCCGGATTCCCCAGCGGAATCTTCTCCTTGTCGACGATGATGCAGATTCGTTGGCCGCGATGACTCGGCTTCTCGAAGCGTCCGGCTGGCACACCCTCACCGCGGGCAACGGAGCCGAAGCTCTCGCCGCCCTCGCAAAGACACGACCGGCAGCAATCATCCTCGATCTTCTCATGCCTGAAATGGACGGATTCGAATTTCTCCAGCATCTTCGAAACGACCCCCAACTCCGTTCCATTCCCGTGGTAGTGATGAGCGGGAAGGATCCCACTGAAGCCGAGCAGGCCTTCCTCCGCGAGCGCGTGGACGCGGTGCTCAAAAAGGGCGCCAATACCGCCGAAGATTTGCTGACCACCGTAAAATCGAGGTTACAGCGAGACTCGCTGGATTGAACCGGCATCAAGCCGGATCTTCGTCCCTCGACACCTCGCTTCCGGATCGTAGATTTCCTTGGAGGGAAACCAAACTGCAGACCTCCTTTCAATGCGTTCCCAGATTCCCATCATCCTCGCCTCCGCTGCGGCGTTCGCGGGGGTCGCCCTGGTTTTGAAAAACGGGGAGCCTTCCGGGCACGGGAAAAGCGTATCCGACGTATCCGTCCAGACCGCGGTGGAGGGAACGGCCCCAATACCGGCCCCAGAATCCAACTTGCGGACTCTTTCGCGGGCGACCATCGACCCATTTGAGAGAATTGAAGAGGAAGAGGTGACCAGTTTCGACCGGGATTCCCTCCTCCTTCTTTTCCAGGCAGGCCCCGGGACCGCTGTCACCCTGCCTTTTGGAGAGGGGCTGACAGGAAGGGTGACCATGACACACAGCCTTCCCCAAGGTCTTCTCTCGATAGGAGTGAAGCTCGATGAATTCGATAATGCCAGCGCGTATCTCACACTCAATCAGGAAGGCAAAATCGGCGGGCACCTTTCCTCGAGGAATTCCGGATCGGCATGGAGGATCGAGAGGTCAGAAAAGGACGGTCAGGAGGTTCTCAAGAGGATTTCCGCGGATGCGCTGATCTGCGCACGTTACGAACGCGGCAACCTTCTCCCCGGGATGCCGCCGGAACCAGAAGCCTCCGAAAATTCGGCGGACAGCGGTCCGGGTGGATATGCTTCCGCCCCTCTTCTCGAAAGCCGCCCGGGGAGTCCCAGAGTCATTTACCTCAACTTCGACGGCGAAACCGTTTCCGGCACCCCTTGGAACAGTTCCTACAATGCAGGCTCGCCGATCGAGGCGGCTCCATTTTCGAATCCCTCTCTCATCCCCGACATCTGGGCTTCCATCGCCGAGGACTACGCCGTCTACGAAGTGAATGTCACCACAGATCGGGCAGCCTTCGAAAACGCGGCGCCCCAACACCGGGTCATGGCGATTTTCACTCCCACAAAAAGCTGGTATGGCTCGGCCGGTGGAGTCGCCTACGTCGACTCCTTCGGCGACCCGACCAATCCCTTCTGCTGGGTGTTCAACGTCACCCTCTCCGGTGCCGCGGAATCGGGAAGCCACGAGATCGGACACGCCCTCGGATTGCGCCACGACGGGACATCGAGTCGCGTCTACTACACAGGTCACACTCATTCCAGCGGGGTGAGTTGGGCCCCTATCATGGGGACTGGGTACAACCGGACCGTCGTTCAGTTCTCGAAGGGAGAGTATCCCAGCGCAAGCCGGACCGAAGACGACTTTCAGATCATGTCAGGGTATCTCTCCTTCCTTCCCGACGACCACGCCAATTCGCCGATCGCCGCCACTCCGCTCTCTTCCGACGGGATCTTCAACCTGAACGGAATCATAGAAAATGCCAACGACTCCGATTGGTTTCGCTTTCAAAGTGCCGCCACGGGCCCCTTGTCGGTCCATGTGAGCCCTCCCGCTCAGTTTCGGAACCTCGACACCGGAATCGAACTGCTCGACGAGGCCCTCGATGTCGTTGCCTCTTCGGCACCCGAGGGCCCCTTTGACGCCTCGATCGAACTTCCCTCTCTTCCTCCCGGTATCTATTACCTGCGAGTGCATGGCACCGGGCTGGGCGACCTCGCCAACGGATACGGCAACTACGGCAGCGTCGGCAACTATACTCTCGGCGGCACCTTTACCGCCGCCCCGCCTCCCGAAACCCCGACCGGTCTCAGCGCCACCGACGGGAGCTCGACGGACGGAGTCACGGTCTCCTGGAATGTCGTGACTCCGGCTGACAGCTACCACGTGTATCGTGGCCTGCTCGAAGATGGAAGCGACGCAGCCTTGATCGCTTCGCCTGCCGTCCCTTCGCATTTCGACGAGAGTTCGATCGCAGGAATTATCTACCACTATTTCGTCACGGCGGTCCATCTGGGGCGGGAATCGACACGCTCCCCGGGGGAGACCGGATGGCGCCAAAGACTTCCCCCGGCAAGTCCCGCTCCCGTCCAAACAACGGATGACTCGCCACATTCCATTCGGGTGAGTTGGACTGCAGCCGAGCGCGCCCAGTCTTACCGGATCTGGCGGAACGCATCCGATACCTTTCCGGGATCAACGGAAGTCGCCAACACCTCGCTGCTCTCGTGGCATGACACCACGACTGCGCCGGGAGAAGCCTGGTACTATTTTGTTGAATCGGTCAACACCGGAGGCACCTCTGCACCCGCAGGCTCTCCCACCGCGGGAGTCCGAATCGCCCTGCCATCGGGAACCCCCACGGAGCTTTCCGCTTCCGACGGAACATCGAGCTTGCTCACTCTCTTGACATGGTCCGCGGGGGATGGAGCCACCGGCTACCGGATCTATCGCAACTCCATCGAATCGTCCGGGGGCGCAACCGAGATCGCCCAGGTCGGAAATGTCACAAGTTACGAGGACGGGACCGGCTCTGCGGGAGAGATTTACTGGTATTTTGTCAGGGCCATTCTCTCCGGAGGCGACTCCATCCCAAGCAACCTCGACGAGGGCTCACGACAGATCCACCCTCCGTCGCCACCCGTTGGCGTAACGGCGTCGATGGGGTCTCATCCGGACGGCGTTCTCGTCTCCTGGACGGTTACGCCCGACACCGATACCTACTACGTCTACCGCGGGATCGACGGAAATCCGATGACCGCGGAACTCCTCGGAGAAACCGGCTCGAACTCGTGGCTGGACGAAGAAGCGGCTCCAGGACGCACCTATCGATATTTCATAAAAGCCGCCAATTCGGCAGGAACCTCGGATTTCACCTCGGCGTCCCTGGGATTTGGTCCGGAAAGTGATCCTCTCGATGACCTCTACGAAAACAACGACGATCTCTCGGTCCCCACCGTTCTGGATCCTGGAGCCATCGAGGCCGTGGCGGTCGACGGAGATCCCGACTGGTTTGAAGTCACCCTCGCACCGGGAGACTCGCGCCTCGACCTCCTGGTTCCTTACGATGTAGACCGGGGCTCCATTCTTGTTTCGCTCCACGAAACCAGCGGAGCCCCGGTTGCCTCTCACCTGGACGCGCCGGGTGCCAAAGTTTTGAGTTACACCGGCGGCGACGGAGGAACTTACCGCATTCTCGTGGAGCGCGATGATGGCGCCGCCGTGCCCTATCATCTCGAATGGCGTTCGCTCTCCGAGGACGATAGCGGGCTCGTTCCAGACGTCACGCTGGGCCTCCGCTTCCCCCCTTCCCTCGGGAAAGAGATCATCAACGGAAAGGGAGCCGGACAATCGATCCTGCTCAAACTGCGGTCAGGAGACCTGAGGAGGGTCTATGGAGAGGCGGTCAACTTCAGCGCCGTCCCGGGTTCTTTTGCGATCCGCGGCAGCGGAAACCGTAAACCCTTTCAGTTGGAATATGATATCCTTCAAAGCGGTATTTGGAAGCGTGTCACTGCCGCCATGAGACGAAACGGGCTGGTGAGGGATCTCGACCCGCTCTCCGCGGCAACTTTCCGCATTTCAGCGAGCCGTGGAAAAGGGCGATCAAAACGTCACTCGCGCCTTCTCCGCTGCCTTTCCGCGAAGCCCCAATTCGAATCGTATCCCGTGGATACCTCAGTCCTTCGGCTGGTCGACAGGGCGAAACGACGCTGAGCCAGGCTCACTCGGATTCGACAGACCCTGAAACTGGCCCCAACAAAGTCACTTCAAGCACGGCCCGTTCACGACATCGTTCAGCGATCTCGGCTTCTCCGAGTTCTCCGCACACCTCGCCATAGGCCCGAAAGACGGTCACGAGCCTCTCCCGCATTCGGGTTCGAAGGGGTTCAAGTTCGCGCGAATCCGGGCCAAGGAGCTGGGCGGCCTTTTCGGCTTCCGCAACGCCTTTCAACGCCAGCTTCAAGGAATCGTCCGGGTCCCCCTCGAGGAACTTGAGATGCTCGAGCCTTGCTTCGGCGAGCCAGATGTGTCCCGCCACATGCTCCGGATTGGCCTCGAGCGCCTTGACGAGAGCCTCGATACCACGCGTGGTGAGCCGGTATCCCGAAGTCCATTTCGCCTCTTCCCGCTCGAGTTCACCGAGGTGAACCAGGCTGCGGCAAAGCAGCGTCGCGACCGGGATGTCAATGGGACTGTCAGTGTGCAGTGGGGTGATTAGGCGAAGGGATTCGTTGAAGAGCTGATCGAGATCTTCGGGAGTCGCTTCCCTCCCCGAGAACAACTCTCCCAATTCGAGATAACTCTCGGCAAGTTGAAGTGCCTGGACGGGAGTGAAGCCATTCACTCCCCGGAGAGTCTCCAGGGTCTCCATCGCGGAGACATGAGCATCGATCGACTCCTTGAGGCGACCGGCCAGCCGCAGTGACTTGGCCGTCTGGAACTGAAGTTTCCCGATCAACTCGGTCAGATGGGTGGGATCCTCCCCTTTCAGTCTCACTTCCTCGCGCAAGCGCTCCGCAAGACCGGCCGACTTGACATAGGCGGAGATGGCTTCGTCGTGCCGACTATGGGCATCGAAGGCACCGCCCAACTTGAAAGCCGTACTCGCCAGCCTTGTGATGTTGCCCACGTCCTGCGGTTTCAAACGGGCCACCTCGTCGAAGTTGGCGACCGCCGCCTCCATTGCTTCCAGTGCCTCCGATCCGAGCGGGTTATCCAGCAGTGAACTGAGGTTTTCGAAGCTGTCGCCGAGACGCATGCGCAGGTCGACCAGGCTTCCCGAATCGTTCTCGACTCCAGCCAGGTAGGCGCTGAAGGCAAGGATGGCATCCCGAAAATGCCCAGAAGCCTCTCCGGACAAGCCGAGTTTCCGCTCGATGTGAGCGAGACTGTGCAGAGCACGCGCCCTCTCAAGGGCGTTCGAAGAATCCTCACCGACGTCGGCGAGGATTTTCTCATAATAGCCACGAGACGACTCCAAGTCCTCCGCCGCAATCCCCGCCACTCCGCTGCCCCCGGCATTGTCTCCGCTGGCCATTCGGTGAAAAAAGGTGTCGGCCGCTTCACGCGAACGCTTCAGATCCGTGACCGTGACCGCCCATCTTTCGTCGAGATGGTGGATGGTCGCCTGCTGAGTCACTACGACCTGGTCGAGTTCGTGAACCCTGTTCTGAAAGAAGTAGGTTCGCCGGAGATACTCGACGAGGTAGTACGTCGCCCCGAGGAAGGAGAGTCCGAGGCAGGCCGCAAGTGTCCGCGCACCGAAGAGTTTGGCCTTTTGTTTGAGTCGCTCTTTCACGACACGGTCTTCGGCGTCCTCGAGTGCAAACTGCTGTTCGAGACATCGAAACTGGTTTCTCACTTCGCGAAGGTCGACAGGACGCGACCCGGGATCAAGGCTGAGGCAGCGATCAATGATTTCACGATACAACCGGAACTCACGGCTAAGTCCGAAACTTCCTCCCCATGAAATCGCGGCATCCCTGTGAAGGTCTTCCACGAAGGCCTGAACATCGAAGGGAACGGGACGTCCTCCACTCTTCGAGAGTAGGTGCCCACGATCCCGGAGAAAAGCGAGCCCGCGTGGAAGCCGATCGTTGACCAGCCAGAAGGCCACCACACCGAAACTGTAGACATCCCATCGCTGCGCACGCCCCTCATCCCACCCCCGTCCGCCGGAGAGGAGTTGTTCGGGAGCGGAAAAGACGGTCGATTCACCCAGGTCGATATGATGGATCTCACCGATCAAGCCGGATCCGACGTCCAGGACGACCGGATGCGCTTCTTTTGTTTCTCCCGAGAGAAGAATGTTTCCAGGATGCAGGTGACCGTGAACCACTCCGTGCTTGTGAAGGTGTCCGAGGATCTCCGAGAGTCGGAGAATCACTCTCCAGGCGACCGCCTCTTTGAGTCCCCCAAACCGCGACAAGGGACGGCCCTCAACTCGATCCATCAAAACCTCGTAGGGAGCCCGATCAAAAAAGTGGTCGTGGACGCGGGGGGTGCCCTCCAGATTGGGTACTGCGGCCAACCGGATCGAATTGCGGGTCATGAATCCCCGATCGATTGCCAATGAATGATATCGCTTCACGACCAGTCCTTCTCGCCCCTGGACTTCGAAAACTTCCCCGGTCGAACCAACGCCAAGCGAATCTCCGGTTTCGATTTCGTGCAACCTATCTTCACTCATAGCTAGACTCGACAGAGCACCCGAGTGCCTCTGACGGCATCAAAACAGAATCTGAAAATTATTAAAAAATTTGGAAAACGGGCCGAAATTATCCAAAACTCGCATATCAAACAAGGAAAACTTCGCAAAAATTAGAAAGCTCCTTTCCTCGGTCGGAGCCTGTTGTTCTCGCCTTACGAATCGTAAAAAACTCTTGGATCACGAGCGAACAAGCCTCCCTTGCCAGATCGCGTACGAAAAAGCACAACTTCTGCGCAAGGGATCGTTGCAAATGCGGAGCAGTTCGCGCATATGCGTTAAAGTCTTTCTCAACTGCGCCACCGCCTGCGGTTTTCTGGATGGAAGTCCTTTTTCTCACCACCCTTTTCAGCGTTCTATTCGCGATCTTTTTCCTCGCGATGTTTCTCAAGAGCCGCCAGGACTCCCGCTCCTGTTCCGATCAGGATGCGCTCCTCCCCTTTCGTGACGAACCGCTCGCAGATTCCTTTACTCAAACCAAGCCAAACCGCTCCCTGAACGACAATGACCAGTGACAGTTCCACAAAAAACAAGGTGACGATCGAGTTCGACGACCAAACCCCGCGGTGGTTCATGATCGCCTCCATTGGATGGGGCGTCGTCGCCATGCTCGTGGGCGTGCTTATTGCTTTCCAGCTGAACTTCTGGCAGGTCAACGGCAAGATCTTCGAATGGCTCACCTTTGGCTGGTTTCGCAGTGAGGGAGTCGAGTTCCTCACCTTCGGACGCCTGCGGCCGCTTCACACCAACGCCGCGATCTTCGCTTTCGTGGGAAACATGATGTTTGCCGGGGTCTACTACTCGACCCAGCGACTCTGCAACACGCGCACGTTTTCGGATCTGCTTTCGAAGATCCACTTCTGGGGCTGGCAGCTCATCATCGTTTTTGCCGCGGTATCCCTCCCCGCCGGACTCACCCGGGGCAAGGAATACGCCGAACTGATCTGGCCGATCAACCTCATGGTCGTCGTGATCTGGGTTGTCTTCGCGCTGAACTTCTTTCTCACCCTCAAGATCCGCCGCGAGAAATCGCTCTACGTCGCCCTCTGGTTCTACATTGCCACCATCGTGACGGTGGCAATGCTCTACATCGTCAACCACCTCCAGATCCCGACCAGCCTCACTCACAGCTATCCGATCTTCGCGGGAGTGCAGGATGCCCTGGTGCAGTGGTGGTACGGGCACAATGCGGTCGCCTTCTTCCTGACCACGCCCATCCTCGGGATCATGTATTACTTCATGCCCAAGGCGGCAAACCGGCCGGTCTACTCCTACCGGCTCTCCATCGTCCACTTCTGGTCGCTCGTCTTCATCTACATCTGGGCGGGCCCCCACCACCTCCTCAACACGGCCCTGCCGAAATGGCTCCAGATTCTCGGCATGTTCTTCAGCCTCATGCTCTGGGCGCCGTCCTGGGGCGGCATGATCAACGG
>JAGRPC010000132.1 GCA_020439925.1 Verrucomicrobiia bacterium
CGGCTCGGGAAACGCCATTCGACGGATTCTCCTCCGATCGATTCAATGGAGACGACGGGGACCTCCCCGGGCAGGAGGACTGCATCGAGTTGGTCTTCGTTCCATCGGTAAGTGAAGCCGAACCATTCGCCGTCGCTGCCTCTCACAAGGAAACGGGTTTCCAGCCGCTTCGCTTCCAATTCGAAATGTTTTACCAGCACCGTGCCCACCGGGAAGATCCATTCGTTCGATTGCGAATAGGTGATGCGTTCCGAGGGCGTGTTGGGTGTGCCATCGTTTGGAATCGCGATCCATCGACGTTTTTCCGCGCCATCCGACCAGAGAGACTGGATCGGCTCATAGGGGATCAACCCGGGTGCGACCTCAAGGGTCTCCAGATCGGCGAAGGCTCCTGTTTCCGAGAGGAGGGCAGGGGGATCCTGTCCTGTGGAAGATTCACGGGCGAGGCGATAGATACGTCCGCCCGCGAGATTCGTTCCGGCGAGGGAAAGCAGGAAGATTTCGCCGTCACCATTGGTGCCAAATCCGGAGATTCCGTTTCTTGGTGGAGTCCCGTGCCGGGGCAGCGTGACGAGATGCTTCGAAAGCCAGTGGCTTTCCTCGTCCCTGACAAGAGCCCGCACCGCCCCGAGGTTCCAGTCAGCGTAAAGATAGGCTCCCGCCAGATCCGGATGGAGTCTGCCCCGGTAGACGAAACCGCCGATGATGCATCCGCCCTCCTCCCGCGGGTATTGATAGAGGGGCGGCATTTCCGTGCCGATGAGGTCCTGTGGCCTGGGATTGGGGGTAGGACGGTCGCCCTCGAGAAAGGGCCATTGGTAATTGGCACCTCGGGAAAGCAGATTGATCTCCTCGCGGGAATACTGGCCGACATCGCCGATCCAGAATTGCCCGGAAGCGGGATCGAGAGTCATGCGATAGGGGGATCGAAGACCGATGGCCCAGAATTCCTCGAGCAGTTCGCCTTCCGGGCTTTGCCAAGGATTGTCGTCAGGGATCCAGTATCCACGCGAGAAAGACGAAGGCCATCCTGTCGGAGGCACGGCCGGATCGAGCGGTTGGCGTCGGATCGGGTGGGAACGTCCGGGGATCCCGGTCACATCGATCCGGATGACTCCCGAAAAGAAACCACGGTTGATCTGCTGGGCGCTTCCGAGATTGTCGTAGATGCCCCCTTCGTCACCAAGGGTAAGGTAGAGGAACCCCTCAGGTCCAAAGGCCAGGCCGCCACCGTTGTGCCAGTTGTTGCGGTCATACTGCTGGATCAGGATGAATTCGGACTCCGGATCGATCGTGTCGGCGGTTGGGTCCCATGTAAACCGGGAAAGGCGGAGATACGCGCGATCCTTGTCCGAGGTGTCCGGTGTGTAACGGTAATAGAGGAAAAGATCGTGTCGGTTCGGCGAAGACTCTCTCCCAAAATCGGGATGGAACACCGCTCCGAGAAGGCCGGAGTCTTCGAGTGAACTGACCTGATCGGAGAAGTCCAGCAGGGTTCTAGAGGCGGCTGTTCCGGGATCGTCTTCGAAGACGACGATGCGTCCGGGCTTTTCCACGACCAGGAGGCGTGATGAGAAAGGTACTGGGAGGATCTGCACGGGGTCGATGAACCTGAGCAGGGGGAATGCTTCCGTGAACGTCCAGTTTCCCGAGGATGGGCCGGATAGACTCGAGGGCAATCGTCCGTTCAGGAAGGGGGCAACGGGAACCGCTTGATCGAGCCCGCCTTGCGCCCGTAATTCCGTTTCCGAGGCAAAGGCAGCGATCAGGGAGACAAGCGCGACTGGAAAAGTGCGTCGGTTCATCTTTTGTCAGGCCATTTTCATTTCGATTCCGCGTCCGCGGTGCCCCAGCCTCCGCCACCCGGGGTTTCGATGACCAGACGGTCGCCCGGGTTCGCTGCGAAGGCGGCGATACCGGGCAGGAGTTTCCCATTGAGCGTTTGCCGTCCGCATTGCCCGTCGCTCCCGCCTTCCCTTCCGTAGGGAGCGACGATTCTGTGCTGGGTCAGCAGGGAGACCTCGAGCGGGGCAAGAAACTCGATTTCTCGAATGATGCCGTTACCGCCGTGCCATCGTCCACCCCCTCCCGAACCCGGACGCAGGGAGAATCGGTGCAGGCGCACCGGATACCGCTGTTCGAGGATCTCCGGATCGGTGATGGCGGTGTTGGTCATGTGGGTGTGGAGGGCGGAAGCACCGTCGTAGCCGGGGCCCGCTCCGGCACCGCCGCAAATCGTCTCATAGTATCCGAAGTTGCCGTCCCCGAAGAGAAAGTTGTTCATCGTCCCTTGGGAACATGCCTGTATCCCCAGGGTCTTGAGAAGCGTGTCGACGACCCGTTGGCTGGTCTCGACGTTGCCACCGACGACAGCGGGACAGAGCATTGGATCTTCGTCAAAGGAGGGATTCAGAAACCCATCGGGCAGATCAATGGAAACCGCCCTCATGAGCCCCTCGTTGAGTGGAACCGGGCTCTGGGTCCAGAGGCGCAGGACATAAAGCACGGCGCTCTGCAGAATTGCGGGCGTGGCATTGAGATTGCCTGGATGAACGGCCCCGCTGCCCGCGAAGGAAATAGCCAGCGACCCCTTCCGGCATTGAATTGAAACACGGATGGGGGTTCCGTCATCGAGCGTTTCCTCCGCCGCGACCTCGCGATCTCCGAATCGCTCGAGGTGATGACTTAGAGCCTCGAGGCTGCGATCCTTGAGATGCTTGAATTGTTCCGCAACCACCTCTTCTCCATGTTCGGAGAGGAGTGATTCGAGCATCTCCGCACCGCGACGGTTGGCCGCGAGTTGGGCATTGAGGTCGGCGAGATTGTCGGAAAGGCGACGGGTGGGATAGGGGGCGTTTGTCAGGATAGCGGCGATCTCGTCGAAACAGGATTCTCCCTCACGGATGAGATGTCGTGGAGCAATGACCACTCCCTCTTCAGCGAGGCAGGTCGCGGAGGGAGGCATCGAGCCCGGGGTGATTCCTCCGATCTCGGCGTGATGGGCCCGGTTGGCGATGTAGGCCACCGGGGGCGACCCGACCCGGTCGAAGATCGGAGTGATCAGGGTCACGTCGGGGAGGTGGGATCCCCCCGCGGCCGGATGATTCGTGATGAGCGTGTCGCCCGGAGCCATCGGGACCCGCTCGCGCACTTTGCGGACACACAAACCCATGGCTCCGAGGTGGACGGGAATGTGCGGGGCGCTCGTGATCAGTTCGCCATCGCCGTCGAGAAGGGCGCAGGAAAAGTCGGCGCGTTCCTTCACGTTGGTCGATATCGCCGAACGCTGGAGCATCGTACCCATCTCGCGAACGATGTGATCGAAGCGGTGTCGGAAAAGCTCGCGTTCGACCGCCTCCGGGCGCGAGCGGGCACGATCCCCGCGGTAACCCTGACAGGTCAACACCAGCGAGCCGTTGTTCGCCAAGGTTGCGGTCCATTTCGGCGCGAGGTAGAGGGTGCTGAACGGGTCCTGTATGACCCGGGGGCCCGAAACCTCGTCACCCGTTCGCAGCAGGTTTCGGTTCAGGAAAAACCCTTCCGTCGATTCCGGTTTCCGCGCACTGTCGACGGCGTATGCCTCGCGTCCCGTCTTCCGACCCGTTCCCGCGATGGCACGGTAGCTGACCACTTCGATTGCCCTCCCGGCGGGAGGAGTGTAGCCGAAGATAGCGGCGTAGCGGTTCAGGAAAGCGTCGGATAGCGATTCCGAGGGGATCACCTCGATGGTCAGGGTGGCATCCTGTCCGGTGAGGCGGAGCTCTGCGATGCGGCGGGTGATCGTTCCTCTTTCCCCGGCCGCGGCGAGCGATTCGAGGGCTTCGTTTTCCACTGTCGAGAAGATTTCACCGATTCCCGGATCGTCGACCACGCGGTCGATCTGTCGCTCGGCGAAACGTTCGATGCCGGCGCACTCGAGACCGTAGGCGCTGAGAAGTCCCGCTTCTCCGGGAACGAGGATCGTGGAAATGCCGAGCCTCTCCGCGATGGCACAGGCATGAAGAGGACCGGCCCCTCCGAAGGCAAGGAGCGCGTATTCGGACGGATCGGCACCCTCCCGGACGGAGATGGTGCGGACGGCGTCGGCCATCTGTTCGACGGCGAGATCGAGAAGTCCGGAAAGAAACCCGGAATCGGGTTCCTCGCCGCCGATCCCGGCCAGCCGTTGCAGATCCAGTGCCGCCCTTCGGGCGTCCTCGAGATTCGAGGAAGTAAGGGGAATTCCGAAGTTCGCCGGATCGATGCGGCCCAGGAGGAGATTGACGTCGGTAATCGTCAAAGGGCCGCCGAGCCCGTAGCAGGCCGGGCCAGGTTGGGCCCCGGCAGATTCGGGACCGACGCGCAGGCCGCCTTCGACCCATCGGCAGATCGAGCCGCCGCCTGCCGCCACCGTTTCGATGCGCAGGGCGGGTGCGAGGACCCGGGCGTTTCCGACCCGCTGCTCGAAGTCGTATTGAAAACCGCTGTCATATCGGGCCACGTCGGTGCTTGTGCCGCCCATGTCGAAAGTGAGGACCCGTTCGAATCCAAGCTCTTCCGCGATCGCTGCCGCTCCCGAGACACCGCCGGCAGGCCCAGAGAGAAGCGAATCCTTCGGGCGAAACTGCTCCATGGGTTCGAGCCCCCCCGCACTGGTCATCATGAGCAATCGGCTTTCGCCGGAGAATCGCTCCCGATGGTGATCGACAAAAGCCTGCATCACGGGCTGGAGCGTCGCGTTGGCAAGAGCGGTTTCGAGGCGAGGGAGAATCTTCACGAGGGGCGCGAGTTCCGCGCTCGTCGAGACATGGGCGAAGCCCAGCGCGAGGAGGTGGTCGCGCAGGGCGATTTCGTGAACGGGATTGCGATGGCTGTGAAGAAGGGCGACAGCGGCGACGTCGATGCCAGCTTCCAAGAGCTCGAGAGCTCGGTCGTTCAGATTCGCATCCGGCGAGAGGCCCTTCAGGACCCTTCCGTCGGCAGCGATCCTTTCGTCGACTTCCATTACCGAGGAAAAGAGGGGGGCGGGTCGCTCGTGCCTCAGGGCGAAGAGATCGGCCCGGCGTTGGTCGCGGATGATCGGCAGGTCGGCAAAACCGCTCGTCACGAAAAGCGCCACCTTCGCCCCTTTGCGCTCGAGGAGGGCGTTGGTGCCTCGGGTTGTCGCGAGCCGGAATTCAATTTCAGGAAAGGGTCGGTCGAGGGGCGTGCCGGTGAGGAGCCGTGCCCCGAGAACCGGTGCCTCCTCGCGGGTGAAGAGATCGATCGAATCCCGTTTCGGAACCGGCCTCGAGAGCACGAGCCGGGCTTCTCTCGCGGAGTAAGACAGGACGAGAGCGCTTTCGCCTCCCGATTCCAGTTTGTAGCCGGTGAAAAACGTATCTCCGGTTCTCCAGCCGGATGGCACCGTGATGGTCAGCTCGGTTTCCCCGGTCCATTCGCGCACCGGCACGCGGAGCCGTCCCGACGAGAGAACCTTGGCGAGTCGGGGATGTGATTCCCCCTCTGCCAAAGCCCAGCAGTCGGTGAAGGTGCCGCCGGTGTCGACGCGGAGCTTGAACATGGGGTTACCTTGGCGAGGGCCCGCAGCAAGGGCAACGGACAATTCGGCACGCGGGTCACGATTCCTCGTCCTCATCGCCCCTCCTGGCCTCTCCCCAGCTCCGATCTCGTGGAATGCGGCCGCGATACCTCGCGAAGGCGGCTCCGGCAAGAATGAGCAGTCCGATGAGTCCTCCGACAAGGATGCCGACAAGGGAATCTCTCCTCTGCACGGAAGGGAAGGTCCTCCCTTCGCTCCCGTCGACGAGTTCGAAACCGTCGGGTTCGAGAGGCAGCCAGTAGCCATCCTTGTGGGGAAGAATCCAGGTCCTGAAGCGCTGACCGTCGGCCGGAATGGGGTCGTGGCCCGCCTTTCCTTCCCGCCAACAGCGGATATCGAGATAGTCGGCTCCCCGCACGAGTTCACGTCCTTTCTCGACAGCGAGGACTTTCGCCTTGAGGCGAACGTAAAAGAGAGCCGAGCCCGTCTTTCTGTGAACGATGGTGCGTGAATCCTCGACGACAGCATCGACGATAGCTCCTGCGCGGGAGTCACGGTCCTGTGCCGCCGCGTTCCATGCGATTCCTGACAAGGCCACCAGGAGGAAGAGGCTTCTCATGGAGACTTGGCGCAGAAGTCCTCATGGCAGTCCTCGCCGCAAAAGAGACCGATTTTCTCCCGGCAGGCCGGACAGACGAAGATCTGAGCATTGCACTCGGGTAGCCGACAGTTGCCGTAGCGGGATTCCTCGATTCCGCAGTGGCGGCACCTTGAAATGACCCTGCGAGTTTCGGTGCGGTTCACTTCCACGCCGACACGTTCGTCGAAGACATAACAGAGTCCTTCGAAATCGCGGCCGCGCACCTCCGGATCTTTTCCGTAGGTCACGATGCCACCCTCAAGCTGGTAGACGCGTTCAAAACCTTCGCGACGGAGGAATCCTGAGAGTTTCTCGCAGCGTATGCCCCCGGTGCAGTAGGTGAGGAGCTTTTTTCCCTTCAACTCGTCGGCGTGATCGCGAAGCCAGCCGGGAAACTCTCGGAAGTTATCGACGGACGGACAGATCGCGCCTTTGAACCTGCCGAGATCCGCCTCGTAGAGGTTGCGCCCATCGATGATGACGGAGTCCTCCTCCTGCATCGCCTCGTAGAATTCGACCGGCGAGAGGCGTTCTCCAGTGATCTGGTTAGGGTCAATGTCGGCTTCGTCCGGCAGTCCGAGGGTGACGATTTCGTGTCGCAGCTTGATGGAAAGCTTGGGGAAGACGTGGTCTTCGGCAGGATCGATCTTGAAAACGATGTCGGCGGTGATCGGATCTTCGTGGAGTGCCTTCATATAGGCCTCGGTCGACGGCGTCTCTCCCGAAACCGTGCCGTTGATGCCTTCTTCCCCGATGAGGATGCGCCCCTTGAGCTCGAGTCGACTACAGAGCTCGCGGTGCCGCTCCAGATAATCCGCTGCATCCGGAATGTGGACATAACGGTAGTAGAGCAGGACCTGAAAGGGGGAATCGGAGGAGGAATTCACGTTTCGAGTGTAGGTGGAAAATGGCGCGAGCTCAAGATTGTCGAACCCAGATACCCACCCAGTGCCGTTCGAGAGATCTTGGGGGGAAATGTGGCTCGAGGGCCCATCGCGCTTCAATTTTGAGAAATGTCGCGATATCAAGAATCATTTTCTGGATCTTGAGCGAAAAGTTGCTCTACTCGGAGGTGTGAACACTCTTGGTCTGACCCTTCGGGAACGCCTCTGCAGCCGTCTTTTTTTCTACATCCTGGTCTTTTCAGGCATGTGGGCGCTGAACCGCGCGCTTCCGGACCCGTTGGCTCAAGAGAGGGCTGAGGAAATCGCGCTGGGAGTGGCTCGCCCCTATATTGCCGTTCCCTATGCAGACGTGGAACGGGAGCTCTTCCGGATGAGCCGTTGAGGTTTTGCTGTTTTCTGTCCGGACAATAGCCCGTCTAGCCAATTACGCTGAGTAGCGGAGTTCGCCTCCTACGTAAGTGGCCACCACCTCAAGTCCCGGAGTGAGGAGGGTCAGGTCGGCGAGCAGACCCGGTAGAATGCGCCCGCGGTCGGAGAGGCGCAGGGATTTGGCCTGGTTGGCGGCGCAGGTTTTCGAGAGTTCGTTGAGGGGAAGTCCGGTGAGGGACGCGACTTTGCGGAGGGCCTCGTCGAAGGTGACGATGGATCCGGCAAGATTGCCCGCCGGGATGCGGGCGGCGCCGTCCTTGACGATGATCTCGCCGTCGTGAAGCGGGTAACGGCCGTCTCCGAGGTGGGCTGCGGCGATCGAATCCGTGATGAGCATGAGCCGGTCGCAACTGCGGTGCTTGAAGACGAGGCGGATCATGTCGGGACAGAGATGGATTCCGTCGCAGATGACTTCGATCATGACGCCGTCATCGAGCAGGGCTGCTCCGACGAGACCGACATTGCGGTGATGGAGGGCGGACATCTGGTTGCAGTAATGCGTGAGGTGGGCCAGTCCCATTTCGCGGGCCGCCTCGAAGTCGGAATAGCTCGCCGCGCTGTGGGCGGCGGAAGTGACGATTCCCATCTTGCGCATTTCCGAAAGAAAAGGGAGGGCACCGTCCAGTTCGATGGCGAGGCTGATGAGACCGACGGGGCAGACTTCGTGGATACGGCGGATCTCCTCGACGTCGGGACGGCGCATGTAGCGCGTGTCCTGGGCCCCAGCCTGCGCTGGATTCAGGTAGGGCCCCTCGACGTGGAGGAAGGGAGCGCGGGCAAAACGCTGGTTTTTTCGATAGGCTGCGGCCGCCTCCGCCATGCGGATCTTGTGCTCGGGAGAGGCCGTCCAGGTGGTGGGGAGGAAAGTGGTGACTCCCTCAGCCAACTTGGCCTCGGCATGTGCCTCGACGGCCTCGAGAGTGCCGTAGGAGAGATCGAAACCTTTGGCCCCGTGGGTGTGGATGTCGATGAAACCGGCCGTGAGATAGACCTCGCCGCCACCGTCAAAGATCACCTCGATGCCTTCGGGTGGACGGTGCCCTTCGTGGATCCGCGAGATGAGCCCGTCATCGCCGATCTCGAGGGATACCGGGCGAATGTAGTCGTTGGGAGAAACCAGAAGAACGTCGGTAAGGATACGGGGCATGCCGCAACCTAGCGCGAGGACCGTGGATGAAAACAAAAAACCCGACCGCGAGCGGGTCGGGTTCTTTCTTGAAACGAATCACGCGAAATCCGAAACGGATCTCACTGCGCTGGTGCAGGGGCAGGTGCCGGAGTTGCCGCCTTGGGAGCTTCCGATTTCGCGGGAGCAGGAGCCGGAGTCGCCGCCTTGGGAGCTTCCGGTTTCGCGGGTGCAGGAGCCGGAGTCGCCGCCTTAGGAGCCTCCGGTTTAGCAGGGGCTGGTGCGGGAGCTTCGGTTTTTGGTGCTTCGACCGGGGCAGGGGGAGCCGGTTTGTCGACCTCGGGCGGATTGCCGACCTTGAGGAGGGCGATCTTTTCCTCGGCGTATTCGAAGAAAGGATTGCCCGGATGGAGGGTGAAGGACTCCTGATAGCGCGCATCGGCCGTCACCTTGTCTCCGGCTTCGAGGGCGAGGTCGCCGAGGCGGATGAGGGCGAGGGGGCTCAGTTCGCCGTCGGGTTGGGCAGTGATGACTTTCTCATAAAACTCCTTGGCTTTCTGCGCGTCCCCGGACTGGTGATGAAGATTGGCAAGGGCAAAAAGCCCCTGTGCGTAGCGCGGGTGGGTGGAAAACTCGGACAGAAACCGTTCCAGGGTGGCCACCGCATCGGCCGGCTTCCCTTGATCGATCTGGAGTTCGGCCTTGGAAAGCAGTGCGTTGCCGGCGGGAACCGTGCCCGGGAATTCAACGAGAACTCCGTCGAGAGCGGCGATCTCACCCTTGGTCACTGCCGAAGTGTAAGCGCTCGCAGCGGCGAGGTGTTTCTGCCTTTTCAACTGAGCGGTGATGAGAACGCCACAGAGAACGATCGCGGAAATGGCGATGGCGGCAAGGATCTTGGTGCGGTGGCGCTCGATCGTGTCGACGACTCCGTGGGCTTCGCTCGCTGCCAGGGCATCGAGGTTGGCTGGATGGTCGGACTCGGTGGGCTTTTTGGGGGCTTCGGCCATGGATGGTGGGGGAAAGGGCGTGTGAGATACCGCTCGGAGGCGGGAAAGCCCGCCACTCTAAGCGAATTTCCGGTTTTGTCAGCCCCCAAATGGAAGGGGCCAGCGACCAGGTGTTCTCGTTGCAGAGGTCAGCCTCCGACGGCGGCACGGGCCTCGTCGGCGAGGGCGGTCGAGAGATATCGCTCGCCGGTGGAGCAACCGATCGTGACGATGAGCTTGCCCTGGTTTTCGGGCCGCCTGGCCACCTCGAGGGCGGCGACGACGTTCGCTCCGGTGCTGATTCCGACGAGAAGCCCCTCCTCCTTGGCAAGGCGCCGGGCCATTGCAAAGGCTTCGTCGTTGGTCACCTTGACGCACTCGACGATCTGATCGTCCCCGGCATCGGTCTTGAGACGAAGGTTTTTGGGAACAAAGCCTGCTCCGGTGCCCTGGATCTTATGGGGGCCAGGGGTTGGTGCTTCCCCGGCGAGGGTTTGGGAAATCACGGGGGAATCGGCCGGCTCGGCCACGATGACCTGGATGGCGGGATTCTTTGCTTTGAGTCCTTCGACGCATCCCGTTGCGGTTCCGCCCGTTCCCACCGCGGAAACCACGATATCGACCTTGCCTCCGGTGTCCGTCCAGATCTCTTCAGCGGTGGTTTTGACGTGGATGGCCGGGTTGGCCGGGTTTTCAAATTGCTGAGGAATGAAGGAATTGGGCGTATTCGCCGCGATCTCCTCGGCCTTGGCGATGGCGCCCTTCA
>JAGRPC010000133.1 GCA_020439925.1 Verrucomicrobiia bacterium
CCCCGGTCCCCACCGGTGGGACGGTATCCGAGGCTGCGGAATCCGGCTTCCGCGAGGAACGCTTCCATTTCCGACCAGGCGTAACACCTGCCCTGAGTCGAGTGGGCGAGAATGCAGGAATACTCCGCCACCGGAAGCGGCCCCCGCTTGTCGGGATCGAGGAAAGCCTCGTGTACGAGAACCTTTCCCCCGGGAGCAAGCGTTTCCCGCGAACGGCGCAGCAGGGCGAGGATCTCGTCCCGGCCCCAATCGTGCATCACGTTCGAAAAGAGATGCAGGTCGCATCCCTCCGGCCAAGGATCGGAGAACATGTCGCCCGTCTCGACCCTGACCCTCGCCGAGAGGCCCCGTTCCTCGATCTTCTCCCGGGCAATGGCATCGACCGGAGCCTGCTCGAAAACGACGGCCTCGAGATGCGGCGCGTTGGCTGCCAGCGCACAGGCGTAAACTCCGGATCCCCCACCGACATCAAGAAGTTGACTGCACCCGGAAAGAATCCCGGCAACCGTGTCGGCCAGCTTTTTTCCGAGAAAGACTCCCCGGCAGTCCATCGCCGCGGTGAAGGTGCGGGCGAAATCCTCGCTCAGCATTGAACCGTGCCAGTCGTCGGAGGCCTCGTCGAGTCCCGCCCAGTGCGCGGGCCGTCCCGTCTTCAGAACCCTGACATAATCCTGCACGACGGGCCGGTCCCGAAGCGAGCCATAGTAGGGGGTCAGATCCCAGGGTGAACCCTGACACAGATGCTCAAGCGCCATGGCCGAGGGGAAAAAGGCCCCGTTTTCGTCCCGATCGAGATAACCGTTGCACAGGCAGAGGGTGAGGAGCGTGTCGGCGGGACGCTCGTCCCATCCGAATCGGTCGCAAACCTCGGCCAGCGTCCCGCTTTTCTCCCGGAGCGCGTCGAAGAGGCGGAATTCCGCCACCGCCGCGGTGAGCAGGTCGATCGCGAAGATTCCATCGCGATACCGCAGGATCGAGGTCGGGTCGGTGGCGGGAACCTGGTCGAGACCGTTCATTGGATTCCTCAGAGGTGAAGGAGGGAGCGCAGGGAGGCGGCGATGCTCTGCGAGGTGGGACGGTGGGCCTTCCAGAGATTCGGATGGTAGGGAATCGGCGTATCGCGACAATTGAGACGCTGCGGCGGCGCGTCGAGCAGGTGGAACCCGTCCTGCACCACCCGCGAAACGACCTCGGCTGTGACCCCGCCCCACGGGAATCCCTCCCCCACACAGAGCAAGCGCCCGGTCCGGGCGACCGAGCCGAGCACCGTATCGGTGTCGAGCGGTTTCACGGTGCGAAGGTCGACGACTTCGATGTCCCACCCCTCCCCGGATAGCTCGTTCGCCGCCTTGAGCGACTCGTGCACCATCGCGCTGTGGGTCACGACGGTGGCATGGCGCCCCGGCTTGAGAATGCGCGCCCGACCGACGGGCAGGACCGGCTCGGTGGGGAGTTCGTCCGCCTTGAGGTGGTAATAGAGGAACTTGTGCTCGCAGAAAAGCACGGGATCGTCGATCTCGACCGCCTCGAGGAACATCCAATAGGCGTCCTCGACCGTGGCCGGAGTCATCACGACGACACCGGGATAGTGCGCGTAGATCGACTCGAGACACTGGCTGTGGAAGGGGCCGCTCCCTTCCGTCCCGCCCGAGGGCAGTCGTACCACGATGGGGCAGGGCACGCCAGTACGATAGTAGTGCGTGGCGGCATGATTGACGATCTGGTTGAAGGCGATCGAAGAAAAGTCGGCAAACTGCATCTCGATGATGGGCCGCATGCCCTCGATGGCCGCACCGATGGCCGAGCCAACCATGGCGTCCTCGCTGATGGGGGCGTCGAGGACCCTGCCGGGGAAACGCTCCGCGAGGTGCTTGGTTGCCTTGAAAGCGCCACCAAACG
The DNA here is from genome assembly GCA_020439925.1 of Verrucomicrobiia bacterium. Lineage (GTDB taxonomy): Bacteria > Verrucomicrobiota > Verrucomicrobiia > Verrucomicrobiales > DEV007 > Arctic95D-9. Next base: position 1,900 of record JAGRPC010000133.1, read on the forward strand.
CGGCCACATCCTGTCCGTAGATGTAGACGTTTTCTTTTTCGGCGAGGACCTTGGCCTGTGCCTCGCGAATGGCCTCCAGATAGGTGATCGGCATGGGTTTTCCGGGGCGAACCTTGCCCCATCCTCGCCCTTCTGCAAGTGGCCAAGCCACTCCCGCCCAAACCCGCGTCATTCGCAGGGCCGGAACCGGTCAGGGCAGGGGCAGCCCCATCACCCACGCCGGGCTTTTCCCGCACTCGAGGGTCTGCGCCAGGGTGAGCCGTCCCGTCTCCGGATCCCGGCGATAGAGGGCCAGTTTTCCCTCCCCCTGCCCTGCCACGACGACAAAACGGCCTCCCGGCATCAGGTCGAAGGAGCGAGGGATCTTTTCGGTGGGGACCCGCTCCAGCTCGGCGAGTTCGCCGGTGTCGGGATCGATCGTGAACGAGGCGATGCTCTCGTGCCCCCGGTTGGAGGCATATACGAAACGGCCGTCCTCGCTGACCTTGATCTCGGCGCAACTGCCGGTGTTCGGATACCAGTCCTTGGGATGGGTCGAGATCGTCTGGCGCTTCTCAAGCCTTCCCGTTTCCGCATCGAAGTGGCAGAAGGTAACGCTCTTGCCCTGCTCGTTGACGACATAGGCCCACCTGCCGTTCGGATGAAATTTGAGATGGCGAGGTCCCGCGTTTTCCTCGCCAGGCATGGTCGGCGGGTCGTTGAGAGTGAGTTCGCCCTTCTCCGCATCGAAACGGAACTGATCGACGCAGTTGAGGTCCATAGGGTGGGGCGTGAAAACAAATCGGTTCGCCGGATCGGTGAGAATGCAGTGCGCCTTCGGCCCGATATCGAGAACCTGCAGGGCCTCTTCCCTGACGAGTCCGTCATCATCGATCGGACTGACGCTCACCAGTCCCTCTCCATAATAGGCAGCGAGCAGCCAGCGACCTGTCGCGTCGGGATGAACGTAGGCGGGATTACCCGCGGCCGGAGCCGTGGCCAAAATCGACAGCAAGCCCGTCGCGGGATCCACTCCGAGAGTGGCAAAGAGTTTTTCCGACCGCACCGAGGCGTAGATCAGTCGCCCGTCTCCACTCAGGGCCAGAGCTCCGGGCGAACCCGGAAGGAGCACGTCGCCCCTTCTCTCGAGCGTGGCAGTTTCCTCTTCGAGCGAGTAGACCGCGATCCGGTTGTGCCCTCCTTCGGAGACATAGACCACGGTCTCGGCAAACAAAAGCGGGGGGCAGAGGAGAATCGCGAGGAGGGCGGATAACTTCATGCGTGTGCGGACGTAGGCGAACCATCCCGGCTCCACCTCTTCGTTCGGGGAGCAGCGGTCGGTTTTCGTGCATCTAACACACCGAAAGCGATCCAGCACCCATTTCGACACTCCGATCCACGCCATCTCCCGAATTGGCCGACGCTTCACTCCCTTCCGAACCCTGCCGCCCCTCCGCCCCATTTGGGGCGAAGAGGGACCCGGACAAGTTCTCAACGGCTGGGAGAATTTGGCCCGGTGTCCGAAGTGGTGTCGGTGTGGAAGATGCTTTCGCCGTTGGGACCGTATTGCTGGAATCCCTGGAAATAAATCCGGGGAACCCGGAAATTCCGGAACGCTTTCCTCCGGAACCGAAGCCAGTCACTCATGGTCCAGTCGTCCAGTTGGAAGAAATTGTTCACCACTGGAGGCTCTGGCGGCAAGGGTGGCTCCGGAGGCAGAGGAGGTTCGGGTGTTACCGGCGTGACCGGAGACGATCCCAGTTCGATCGTATCATAGTAGAAGGCGAACCCGGACGCATTGGCCGGAGCCGGTCCTGTCCCGAAGAGATTGCCATGTTCGGACGGGTCCGAAGGGTTCACTCCAGTGATGTGAATGGTGTATTCGTCGCTCCGTTGCGTCGGAGAGGGGTCGGCCGGTGCTCCGTTCCAGGACGCTCCGTTGAGGAGGGCGCCAGCGGCGATGAGATTGTTCGCACGGCTGGGGAGATAGAAACGCAGTTGATCGACGCCCTCGAACTGGCTCGATCCGTCGGCCGTGAGACTGCCGCCGGCTGGATTCGTCGGATCGATGCGGCTCGCTCCGATCTGGGTGAAACCTCCCAGTGAAACCGCCGGAGAGAGCGAGTTGCGGTGGCCGATAAGCGCACCGATCAAGCTCACGTCCACGCCAGCAGCCACCTTGATGTCTCCGGAACGATTGCCGGTACCCGCGTTGGGAAGGAAGGATCCGCGCAGGTCGTCGCCGTGTCCGATTTTGGCATAACTCATCTTTGCGGGATTCCCGACGAGTTCGATCGATCCGCCGGCCGCGACGGCAACCGCGCCGGACATCGAGGCATCCGCCGAGGCTCCCCCGTGCCCGATCTGGGCAAAAGCCACCGCACCCGGGCCTGCGGTGATCACCGCGTCCCCGGCAACGGAAACGTCGACATCTCCCGAATAGGCCGTGCCGACGGCGTTCGCTCCACCGTGGCCGATCATTCCGTAGGAGTTGAACCCGGTGCCGCCGGAAATGAGCAAATCTTCGACCCCGGAAACCGTTACCTTCCCTCCGAGAACGCCACCTGTCACTCCGATTCCCCCGTGGCCGATCTGAGCATAAGCGCTGTTCGCCCCCCCCAGAAGAAGCAGGTCGGCGGATTCGCAAAAGCTGACAAGGATGTCTCCCTGCAGGTCGTTGGAAGCGGAACCAAAGCCCCCGTGCCCGACCTGGGCATAGGTGCCGCTCACGTTGCCGCCGAGAAGTTGGAGTCCTCCCTCCCTCGCCATGATCTCGATCGATCCGGTTCCCGGCTGGATCGAGGCGGTCGAGGGATGGAACCCGACCTGCGCGAAGCCGTTGCCGTTCGAAGTGCTGCCTACAAGCTGGACACCGCTGCCGAAGACGCGAGTGACACCGGCCCGGCTTCCAAAGGATACTCCCGCTGCCTGCTTTCCGTCTCCGACGAAAACGGTACCCGATCCGCCAACTCCGAAATCGTCACAGACAAGGGTGGTCGGATCAAAGGGATCTCCAGTTCCGAACGGCCGGCAGTCGTTGAAGTCAACACCGCCCAGGCCGCCGATGCCGTTCCACCCGGCGACCGCATTCAGGTCACCCGTGCCCGAATTCTGAACGGCGGACTGAAGCACTACATTTCCCGACGAGAGCAGGCTCAAGGCATAATCCGAGTTGAAGGAGAGCGGTGCGGCGATCACCAGGTCCGACGCCGTGGTCGCGATCGTCGTCGCACCTCCCGCCAGCCCTTGGGCGATGAAGGTGGAAAGATTGAAATTGCCAGTTGGAAGGGTGCCGGCAACCAGCATGGTCGCGCCGCTGCCCGGAGAAACGCCCTGCGCAGCAAGTGTGCTGCGGTGTCCGAGCACGGCAGCGCTCGTTGCAGGAGTTCCATTGGTGAGGGAGACCGACCCGGGAACCTGAATGATCAGGCTGCCCGCCCGGGTCCCACCGATGGTGGCGGCCCCACCCGAAGCTCCGGCATCTCCGTGACCGACGAGGGCATAAGACGTCGCCCCGGTTCCTCCGGCGAGGGAAAGGTTCCCTCCTCCGAGGTCCACAAGAGTGATGTCGCCACTGTGGTTTCCGGCGGAAGCGATTCCCCCGTGTCCGATCTGGGAAAACTGGTTGTCACTGCCGCCGGAAGGTCCTCCCTGCAGGGAGATTCCCCCATCCGTCCCGCTCAAGCCAGATACCACGGTGATGTGACCTGATAGATTCCCGGCGGAACCTTGGCCGCCATGACCGATCCGGGTGAAGGTGAACTGGCCACTTCCCGCCGACGAATCGAGGAGAACCGCTTTGCCAACGTGAACACAGATATCACCGGAGTGATCTCCGGGGGCGAGATACCCGCCGTGTCCGATGGACGCATAGCTCTGCAGGAAGGCACCCGACCTGACTTCCAGATTGCCCCCCGCTTTGACTTCGATATCCCCGCTGTTTGCGCCGGAAGTACTGCGACCGCCGTGACCGATGGTTACGTAGTTGCTGTCGTCTGTTCCGCCCCTGAGCACGATGTCCCCCGAAGCTGCAGTCACGGTGATGTTGCCACGGTTTCCGAGGATCAGGTCACCGTCCGTGTTGTCCGCATCATAGCCCCCGTGGCCAATCTGGACGAAAGACCGGTCGGTCTGCGCATTTTCGTAGCGGAGAACCAGATTCGCCACGCCATCGTCTGCGCCAGGATTGATATCGGAGGTGAAGGTCACGGTGAGTGTGCCTCCGCTGGTGTAGGCGGCAGAGTTGATCGTTCCGACCTGCTGGTTCGCTGTGAACTGCACGCCGCCGACGAGCTCGGCAAAGTCCGCAACGACCCGCAATTCACCGTTGCCTGCGGCGTCCGCAACCGTACCGATTTTGACTCCAAGGTCGTTGTAGACGTCGAAGACGACCGAACCGGCCACAATGCGGTTGTTCCGAAGGTTGAAGTTGCCCCCGTCGAGGAGGTTCGCAGCCCGATCAATGCTGTTGTTGGCATCGGTTCCGGTGAATATGTAGCCACCCTGCAAGCCGTTCCCGAGTCCAGGCAAAGCGGAAAGCTGGCCGGCCACGAGGTCGATTTTTCCGTTCGCAAAAACGGACACGTCACCGGCATGATCGCCGCGGTTGTTCGTTCCGCCGTTTCCGATCATCGCGTAGACATCGATGCCACTTCCCGCCTTCACCGCAAGGTCCCCGGCGGCGCGAACCGAGATCAATTCTCCAACCCGCCCCTGGTCACCGACGGCCGTGCGCCCGCCATGCCCGATCTGGGCAAAATGCTGGCCTCCGTCCTGGTCGGCATAGGATTCACCTCCTTGCACCGTGATGCTGCCGGAGCCTCCCGTGGCGGTTCCCGCAGCATCGTATCCGGCGTGAACGGTGATATTGCCGTAGTGATTGCCACGAGCCTCATAACCACCGTGCCCGATGATCGCGTAGTGGAACCTTCCTGCCGCACCTACATCTGCACGGGCAAGTCCATTGTTTGTCAATCCGTCATAAACTCCTGCAGCGGGAGCGAAGCTCGGGAGGAGAGTTCGACGGTAGTCACCGGCAAGGACGTTGACTTCTCCGAGGCGACTGATCACCTGGATGTTCCCGTTGTGGCCGATGCCATTGCCGTTGACCACCACTCCGTCGATGGAAACGTCCGCATCGTAGCCGCCGTGACCGATCTGGGCGTAAAGGTTTCCGTCGTCATTCAACTGGGCGAGAGTGCCGCTGCCACTGTTGAGCACTCCCCCGATCAGATTGATGCTACCGAGTGCGTCCACGGTGATGTTGCCCGAGTTTCCTTCCATTCCCGCGGCGCCGTTGCCGGTGCCGGAGCGCGAACTCGTTCCCCCGTGACCGATGAGGGCGAAGTTGTTGTTCCTCGTGCCCGCCTGCACCTGCACGCCGATTCCGGAATAGGCACCCGCAATCCCACTCGATGCATAGATCGAGATGTCGCCGGTGTGGGTCCCCCGGGAGGTGCGACCGCCGTGTCCGATCATGGCATAAGCGTCAGCGGCATCGAAGAACTCACCCTGACCGGCGGTGAGAATGACCGCCCCGCCGATCCGCTCGGAAAGGGAGCCGAGAGTGATGTTGCCGGTGTTGCGACCGTCGTTGATGTATCCCCCGTGACCCAGTTGCGCATACCCCTGCGCGCCCATTCCTCCGGTGAAGACGATGTCCCCTCCGGAAAAGACGGTAATGTTACCGGTGTTGCCCCGGGTTGCGAATCCGCCGTCGGTCTGGTCCGCATTGTAACCACCGTTCCCGAGCTGCGCCCAGGATCCCTGGTTTTCAAGAGACTGGTAGGAAACCGTGACCAGGTTGGCGGTTGCCGGGGAAGCCTGGTTGTTAGGATTCACATCCTGGAAGAACACGATGCGTCCGTTCGTGAATCCCGTCCCCCCGGTCGTGTAACCGATGGAACCGACGATATCGCCCAGATTGAACGTCCCGAGGGTACCGCCCGCGATGACAAGATTGCCCTGTCCGTCATCACGAATGACCGGACCATTCGGAATCACGATCTCGAGAGTTCCGGGAACCACGTTCGACCCCTCGAGATCGTAAATGGCATCCCCGGTCTGCGTACCAAACTCGGTGGCACGGGTGAGGTCGAAATTCTTCTCTTCCCCGATCACCTGGAAGCGCCCCTGCGTCGCGGAAAACTCGATGCCTCCGCCCGCACGAATGAGGAAGTCCGCGGTATGGTCGCCCCGTGCATCGCGGCCACCGTTCCCCAGCATCACGTAGGACCCCTGGGAACTGCCCGCCCGGAAGACGAGGTTCTGACCGGCTGTCACGGAAATCAGATCACCGCTGCGTCCCTGATTGCCACGTGCGGTCCATCCGCCATGGCCGAGCTGGGCGTAGTCGACACGATCGGTATCGTTGTCCTCCGATGCCCCCCCGAGGAAAACGATGTCCTTGAGCGCGTTGACCGTGATCGACCCGTAATGTTCGCCCCGGGCCTCATAGCCGCCGTGACCGAGCTGGGCGAAGTGGAACCTGCCCTCGCCGAGACCGCCACTGGCCTCGTCGGACCTGAGCGCGTCTCCCGCGCCAAAGAAGATGCGACCTCCCGTGGTGGTCACGGAGATGTCTCCATTGTGACCGATCCCGGTGTCGAAAAGGTCCACCGAAGTGGTGAAATGCACGTCCGCGTCATAACCGCCATGTCCGAGCAGCGCATAGAGACGGGCGTCCTCGTCGGAGTTGAAATAAGCGCCGGTCCCCGCAACGAAAGTGATGTCACCGCCGACATTGACACTGATTGCTCCACTGTTCCCCTTGAAAATCGGCACGGTCGGGTTGGAAGCGTCGCGGGCCGCCGATTTGGCGGAACTGCCCCCGTGGCCCACCTGCACGTATCCGTCGGGCCGGATGCCGGCTCGGGCGTCGAGACCACGACCGTTGCCATCCGCCCCCCCGGTCAAGGTGATCGATCCCGTTTGATTTCCGTATCCGGCGTATCCCCCATGCCCGATCTGGGCATAGGCCTGATCGGACATTCCCGCAGCAAGCAAGATGGAACCGGTTCCCGCGGCCACATCGATGTTACCCGTATTGTCGCTTTCCGTGCTGCGTCCTCCGTGGCCGATCTGTGCGTAAGCGCTTGGGGAAATATTGCCCACGATGCCGCCGGTGGTTCCCCCGCTCAGGCTGACTCCGCCGGTCGCTTCCACCGAAATATTTCCGGTGATGGTTCGTCGGAACTCGAGCCCGGAATTCGTGGCAAGTGCGTTGTCGCCAAAGGGAGACGAGTATTCGGTACGACGGATGAAGGTCGGGTTATACCAGTACTGGAGGTTGAAGCCCCGGATATCGGTGGTGGAGACAAAGGTCCGGGTGTCGGACTGGGTCACTCCATTCGCATCGGGTCCACTGATCTGGGTCCCCGATCCGGAGAGGAAGCTTGCATCATAGCCACCGTGCCCCACCTGCACGTAGGACTGGTTGTCGGTGCCGGCACGAGCCGTGAAGGAGTGTCCATTGCCCAGGGCCGCCACCCGGATATCTCCGCTGAGCGCTCCCCCGGACCAACTGCCCCCGTGCCCGATCTGGGCGAAGGAGTTCAGCCCCTGGTCGTTGGTGATGGCCTGCCCCGCCAGGAGACTCACGTTTCCATCCTGAGCCACTACCGTGATTTTTCCGCTATGGTCTCCGCTGGTGTAGAGTCCTCCGTGTCCCACCTGAACCGACTCTTCCCTTCCGCGAAGCGAGGTCGTCGGAGTAGAGGCGAAATTGATGTTTCCGGAAAGCGACCTAACCCCGATGTCCCCCGAGTTTCCGAGAATCGGATTGCCACTCAGATCGAGGGGAGCTCCGGGAGCGTTGATGTTGAACCACTGGCCACGATTCGGCGGAGTGATGGGAATCATCGGAGTGGCCGCATTGTTGTCGTGGTCGACGAAGCGGATCGTCGTCGGATCGACGTAGGTCTGGAAAAACGAGGTCAAGGGCATGAGGCTCCCCTGTCCGGAGAGGGGCACACCGTCAGGACCGAGGGCTCCAGGGAGGTAACTCCCACTTGTCGCTGCCGCGTAGTAGGGATTCGTCGCCGGGTTTTCGTTGAAGACGACCCCGACAGTGCCGCTGGTCGATTCCAAGGCACGCGGGAGGTAGGGATCATAGGAAGCGTTGATCCCCCCGTGTCCGATCTGAACATAGCTGTACTGACCTACCCGGTTATCAGTGAAGGTATCCGACCCTCCCCTGGCATGGAAATCGACATCCGCGGCCGCCGCGACCGTGATCGAACCGAAGTGGTTACCGAAAGCCTCGTAACCACCGTGGCCGACCTGGGCGTAGCTGAAGGTCTGCATCCCCGACTCGAAGGTGATCGACGCTCCCGGATTGGCCGCACTCACGATACTGCCGTCGCCCGCGAAAGCGAGCCCACCGGCAAGCACCGAGATTGCCCCGTTGTGTCCCAGGCCATTGGCCGAAAGGGGATCCGCGGCATTCCGGAATCCTCCGTGACCGATCTGGGCATAGCCGACCCCGCCGTCGTTGTTCCCCGGATTGCTGTAGGCGATGAAACGAATGTCGCCCCACGAGGAGACCGCGATGTCTCCCGAGTGGGTTCCCGCATAATAGCGGTCGTTGCCGTTGTCACGCCGGTCGTCGGCGGGAGTCTCGTTCTGAGTTCCCACCGTGGAGTAGTTGTTGTCGGCGTCGCGGTCATCCGCGGTTGTCGTGGTCACACGGGCCGCGTTAAGCCTATGGTCGTTTCGCCCACCGTGCCCGAGCTGGGCATAGGACTCACCTCCACCGGCCCGGAATTCAAGATCGGCGCCCGCCTGGACGGTGATGGAACCGGTGTGCCCGCCGGATACATAATGTCCGCCATGTCCGAGCTGGACATATCGCCGGTCGTAGATGTTGAGGTTCGGATCAAAGGTGTTCGGATCATCGACCCAGAAGTAGATGTTGCCAGCTCCTCCGAGGCGATTGCTCCCGTCGATGTCCGCCCGAACGACGATGTCGCCTGTCTGATCCCCGTCCGTGCTGCCCTGACTCGTACCTCCTCCGTGACCAATGATGGCATAGCTGTCGTGAGTCTCTCCTGCCTGCACCTTCACACTGCCGTCGAAGGACTCGACCGTTACCCGCCCCTGGCTACCCATGCGCTCAAGCGCGGTGGGACCACCCACCCGATATCCGTCGAAGAGGTATAGATTGCCATCCGGCATCAGGACCGAAGCGGCATCGTTGCCCGGATTGGCCCGGTCCGCATCAAAGCCCCCATGGCCGATCTGCACGTAGGAGCGGCGGTTTTCGTCGCGACCGCCCGCGCCGGCGATGTTCACGTCATAGAACCTGCCTCCCTTCAACAGGATGTCGCCACCACTCAGCACCGTGATGTCGCCGTCTGCGGATCCGTTTCCATCGACATCACCCCACCCGTGAATGCCCCTGGCGAACGCGCCTCCGTGACCGATCTGCGCGTAGTTGTAATTGTCGAAGTTCGTGGTGTCGTCATCCGAAGATCCCGCCGTGAAAGTCACGCGCGAATTGGCGTTGAGTAGCACACCCGTCTCGGAGACTCCCGCTCTCACGTCAATGTTACCGTAGTGATCTCCGCGCGCATCGTATCCCCCGTGCCCGAGTTGGGCATAGTGTATGCGCCCAAGCCCGTTGCCGGCGCTACCAAGACTCGTGTCACCTCCCGAGAAGCTCACGTCCCCGAAGAGGGAGATGACCTGGATATTTCCGTGGTGACCAACCGGAGTTGCGGAGATCACGCTTGATCCGTCGGACGTGTAATCGGCATCGTAACCTCCGTGTCCCAGCTGGGCATAAAGGCGGCCGTCACTGGAAGTTCCCTCGATGATATTCTCGGTCCCTGCAATGAAGCGGATCGTGTCCACACTGCGGACCGTGATATTCCCTTCGTGACCTTCGGGAGTGGTGGTGGCCGCCTTGGCACTGTAACCCCCGTGTCCGAGCTGGACATAGTTGTCCTCGATATCTCCGGCCCGGAAAAGAATGCCGCCACCCGTATTGGTTACAAAATTCCCGGCCAGCACGGTGATGTCCCCCGAGTGGGTGCCGTCGGCCTCGCGACCTCCGTTCCCGAGCTGGGCATAGCTCACCACATCGTCGGTGTCGTCGCCGAGCCCACCCTGAAAATCGATGCGACCGAGGACGGTCACAGTGATGTTTCCGCGGTGGGGTCCCTTGTTGTCACCTCCCCCGTTGCCGAGTTGGACGTAGTTCCACTGGTCAGCCCCGGCGGTGAAGGTGAGGTCCCGTCCGGAAAACACCACGACGTTCGCGGTATTGCCTTTCCCGCCGGCATTGTTGTTCGGATTGTCGGCTTCCATCCCTCCGTTGCCGAGTTGGGCGTAGCTGCGCCGGTTTCCATCGAAACCGCCTTCGTCCGAGCCGCTCGCGCCGCCGCTGAAAAGGATGTCCCGACCTGCCGACACGGAAATCGTTTCGCCGGAGAGCCCATGGTCACCTCGGGCGGCATACCCACCGTGGCCAAGTTGGACGTAGTTCGCGGTGATCAGGTCCGTCGCATCGTCGTCTGACTTCCCGCCGAGGAAGCGGATGTCGCTCGAGGAACTGGTGATGCTTCCTCCGGAACTCACCCCGGCCCGCACCGTGATATTGCCGTGATGCTCGCCCTGGGATTCATAACCGCCGTGTCCGAGCTGGGCAAAGTGGAACTTGCCGAGGCCGTCACCAACGCTTCCATTGGCGAGCGATCCCCCAAGGAAGGAAATCGAGCCGCCGGTGGTCACGAGGATGTCACCGAAGTGTCCCTTGCCAAGATAGTCGGTCAGGCTGGCGTTGTTGTTCACGGCGGAATCCGAACCGCCATGACCCAGCTGGGCATACATCCGCCCGTCCGAGGTCGTGCGAAATGTCTGCCCCGTTCCGGCGAGGAACAGGATATCGTCGATCGCGCTGACGGTGATAGCGCCATTGTGGCCATCCGCTCCGGTTCCCGAATGGGAAAGGCGACCACCATGCCCCAGTTGGGCGTAGTTGTCGTCGATGTCGCCGGCCTTGAAGGTGATGCCCCCCGATATCCCTCCGGCTCCGGCCTGCACGTCGATGGACCCGTTGTGTCCCTGGACGGTGCTGCGCGATTCGGACGCCGTGCCTCCATGACCGATCTGGACATAGGACGCTCCATCGGTGTTGAACCCTGTCGCTCCGATCCCCGCCACGAAGGAAATTTCCGTGCCCGCACGGACCGTGACGTTGCCACTATGGAATCCGGTCGATCCCGGGACCGTAGTCCCGGCATCGACATCGTAACCACCGTGGCCGATCTGGGCAAACGCACGCCGGCCCGTGCCGCCGGTCATTTGGACGCTGCCGACAGGACCTGCCTCGACGACGATATCCCCGCTGAAACTGCCTGACGCGGTTCCCCCTCCGTGACCGCCGTGCCCGATGTGAACGAAGTCAGCGAGGTTGGTTCCCGCGATACCGACGAGGTTCCCGGTGATGCCTGCACCGGAACCGAGACCCGCCTTTACCTCGATGTTTCCACTGTGGTTGAATCCGTTGTCGCCCGCATCGCGGCCCCCGTGGCCAATCTGGACATAATTATACTGACCGGGAGTGGCGGAGGGATTGTTTGCGGAAGCCTGCCTGATTCCCGCACGCATCGTGATGTCGTTGAGAACGTTGACCTTGATGCGCCCACTTGCGGCCACCCGTCCCAGGCTGGCGTCCACGTCCGAAGCCCGATATCCGATCTGAGCGGAACGGTTGTCCCCGGTGCCTGCAGCGGTGTTGTCTCCGACCATGACGAGGTCGTATCCGGCGACATTGGTTTCTCCAGCCCGACTCGCAATCGTGATCGTGGAGACGTTTGTCGGTGTGACCTTGTCCGTCTCGAGGCCGATATAAACGCTGCCGTTGCGATTGCCGTAGGTGGCGGTGTTCGCGAAAATCTGGCTGTCCATGGAGACGGTCGGAGGACCTGAGAAGGTTCCTGCCGCACCCGGCCCGAAATTGGACGGAGTCAATCCGTCCCAGCCCGCGACCAGGTTCAGGTTCCCCGTTCCGTTGTTGATGAGGTCCCGCCGGAGGAAGAGGTCACCCCAGGCGAGCAGAGACAGCGAACCCGATCCGTTGATCGCGTTGAGCCCGCTGAAGTCGGAGTTGAGGATGATATCCCCATTGCCGACGACCCCATCCGATCCGTTCGTGAAGACCACCACGTCGGTCCCTCCGTTCAGCACCGGACGGATCGTGTCGCGCACGGTATCCGAGATGGTGAAGTTGCTCGGATCGAGCAGGAGAACTCCTCGCTCGCCCAGCTCAAATTCCGCCCCGTCGATGGAGAGGTTCTCCTTTCCCGAAACCTCAGCAAAACCTCCCGCTTCCCCGCCGGCTCCTCGAGCTTCGATCCGTCCGGCAAAATTCGTGTCTCCGTCCGACCAGATCACGACGCTGCCGCCGGGTCCGTTCGTCCCGGCGTTGGCAAGAAAGAGCGCACCGTTGGCGATGGCGAGCGTGTCCGCATTCTCGATTCCCGAGTCTCGGCCCTGGATTCCTCCGCCGACCCGGATCGACCCGCCCCCACTCTCACCCGAGGCATCCACCCGTGCAGTGCTGCCGATACCCAGATCCCGTCCCTCGATAATCACTTCTCCGCCCTTTCCACTGGAGGAAGCAACGCTGATCGAACCCGGAATCTCCGCCTTCTCGGCGCTCACGCGGACCTGCCCGCCGCTCGCGGCAATCAACCCGTCGACCTTGGCGTAGGCGGCCTCGATGAGAACCCGCCCCGCACTCCCCACACCGGAAGACGTCGCCCGGATCGAACCGGAATTGGAAACACTGCCTCCGACTCCCCGGAGATAAACCCGCCCACCCGAGTGGCTTGCTCCGGTTGCCCGGATGGAACCCTTGTTGTTGATCGCGAGAGCATAGAGGTTGCCATGAGCCTTCAATTCGACCGCGGCACCTTCGATTGTCCCGTCATTGAGCACTCCGGTTCCGCTGGCTCCCGATCCGGATGCTCTCACAAACATCCGTTCACCGGTGGCTGTCTCTCCGGCCGTCAACAACACTTCCTCTCCCGCCGCTAGGCCTGCCGTCCCCGAAGGAGCCGAGATCGAACCGCTGTTGGTCACCGTGTGACCGATGAGGAAGACGTCCCCACCGATCGCATTGATCCGTCCAAGGTTCGTGACATCCTTGCCCGCTCCGGCGAACTTCATGTCCCCGCCAGCGAGGAATTCTCCGTTGTCCACGTCGAGAGCAGAGAGGACCAATCCATGCACGTCGATGGTCCCGCCCGGACCGACAAGAATCCCGTTGGGGTTGATGAGAAACACATTCCCGTTCCCCTTGAGGGCCCCGTGAATCGCGCTCGGATTTCCCCCGGTGACGCGGTTCAGGACCGCGGATCTCGAATTCGGCTGTCGGAACTGGATCAGTTCTCCGGCATCGATCGAGAATCGTTCCCAGTCGATGATGGCACTGGCACTGTTCTGCCGGATCTGGAGGTTGCCACCGGTTCCGGAACCGATTTTCACGTCACCGTGAACGATGGTGGCCCCTTGGGGGTTGGCTCGAAGCGGAAAGGTCCCGAAGGACATGTCAACGAGGAGTAGACAGATGGTGACTGCCTGGAGTCCTGAGCGGCGTCGAATCCCGAACGGGGAGACGCAAGATTCCCTCCGAAGAGGAAAGGATGTTTTCATTTGGGGCCGGAGCCCGCCTTCTATCAATGGGGTTTTGGACTACGACTCTGGCCACGTAAACATGATGACGCGTCAGCCGCACGCTGCTGTCCGAGCGTGATTGTCATCGAACTTTTCTCCGTGACAAGAGTTGCAGGAAAATTTTTCCGGACAGCAACTTTCTCACCCCAGCCCGACAGAGCCCGCCTCCAGCCCCTCGTGAGGAATCATGCAAAACATTGTCTGTAAAAGCTTTGCAAGCTATATCGATCGGCCCTGGACACGTCCGTGACCGGATTTACATCGTGGCACCCGCCACTACTTTCGGGCCTTTTCCATCATTTCCTTCAACGTCACGGGGGCCCCGCCCCTGCGCTTGCTCTCGTCTGCAGCCGCCATGAAGGCGAAGATTTCGAGAGTCTCCTCAGCGGAAACGGGCGGCTTCTTCGTCTGGAAAAACTTCACCATCTCCGCCATCAGCTCGGGATACCCGGCTCCGGCACTTTCCTCGATCACCGCCTTGCTTCCAAAGACCTTGACTCCATAAGCGGTCTTCGAGGCACGGAGACCCATCAGGGTCCCCACCTTGCCTCCCTCCCACAGGCCGGTCACCACATCGGTGCCCTCGGTATGGGTGCGCACGACACTCTGGCAGCCCGTCCCCATCACCGTAAAAAGCGCCTCCGTCGGATGGATGCCATACCAGGCCAGGTCGAGATGGTGCTCTTCGAGCGAGGCCGGTCCGTAGCTGAAGACGGCGGCAACCTCTCCCACATCCGCGGTGGCGGCCTTCACCACGCCGCCGTTGTAGCGCAGGTTCGAGCAGCTCCAGACCGGTGTGCCGTGCTTCTTCGCCAGATCCATGATCGCGACCGCGTCCTCGAGGGAGGCGGCGAGAGGCTTGTCAATGAAGGTCGGTTTCCCAGCCTCGATCGACGGTTTGGCCTGGGCGAGGTGGGGGCGCCCGTCGACGCTCTCGACCATGACCACATCGACCTCCGGCAGCATCGCCTCGACCGAATCGAACATCTTCACACCGTGCTCCTTCGAGAGTGTCTCGACGTAGCCGTCGATGCGGGCAACACTCGACTCGATGTCCGCACTCGACTGGGGAACCGCGGCGACGACGCGAACGGGATAGGCATTTGCCGGATCGTGGAGGATCTTCGTGAAAGCCATCGCGTGGGAGGTGTCGAGCCCGATCATGCCGACACGAATAGGCTTCGCCTCCTCGGCGCAAGTTCCGGTGACGATCCCCACGAAAGCGGTGCAAACGGCAAGAGCAATGAATTTCCTCATGCCGCGTTTTATCCCAAGGCAGAACCTGGGGACAGTCCGCGATGAGGTCCCCTCGACTTGCGGACCACTTCAATCGCGACTCACTCGGCGCCGACCTCCGCCGCTCCCGCCGTAAAACCTCCATCGCCCCGCCGCTTCTGGAAAGGAGCGCTCTCAATGACGCCGTAGAGGATTTCCCGAAGCGTGCCTCCGTTCTTTTCGGCATCGGAAACGATCTTGTCGATGGTCGGAGCGTCGAAATACTCGATCCCCCGGCCTACCGCATAAGTCATGATCTTTTCGGCAAGGGCTCGATGAAAATCCTCCTTGCGTGCCGTGGCGAGGATTTCGCTGAGTTCGCGGGCATTGCCGAACGTTTCTCCGGTCATGAGTTGGCCGCTCGTCTCGATGGGCTGGCCCTTGTCCTCGTCGCGCCAGACACCGATGGCGTTGTAGTTCTCCAGGGCCAGGCCGATGGGATCCATGCGCGCATGGCACGAGGCGCACAACTTCTGCTCGGCGTGGATCTTGAGGAGATCTCTCAGGGGAAGGTTCTTCTTGTCACCCTTGGCCGAGGCCTCGAGCGGCGGCACGTCGGGGACGGCCGGTGGCGCGGGAGTCGCCAGGAAATTCTCGAGGACAAAGAGCCCGCGCTTCACCGGCGAGGTCCTTGTCGGATTCGAGGTGACGAGGTGGAACGTCGCCTGACTGAGAAGTCCTCCGCGATGTTGTTCCGCCGGGACCTCCACCTTGCGCATGTTCGATCCCTTCACTCCTTCGACGTCGTACCACTCGGCGAGGGGTTCGTTCAGGAAGGTGTAATTGGCGGTGAGCAGTTCGGTGGCCGGCCGGTTCTCGCGCAGGATGTGGGCGAAAAACTGCTCGCTCTCCATCCGCATCGACTGGCGGAGGCGTCCGTTGAAAATGCGTCGGGCCTTCTCGAGGTCCTTTTCTCCGAGAAGGGACCGTTCATTGAAACTGAGCGTCTCGACGTCACGTGCCTGCAGCCACTGTCCGACGAAATTCGTGATCATGCGATCCGACTTCGGATCCTTGAGCATCCGGTCGACCTGGGCGCGGAGGACGGAACGCAACTTGCCCTCCCCGGCGAGCTTCATCAGTTCCTCGTCGGGAATCGAACTCCAGAGGAAGTAGGAAAGCCGGGAAGCGAGGGCAAACTCGTCGATGGGCACGATCTTGGCCGGATTGTCAGGCTCGGGCTGGATCTCGGCACGGAGGAGGAACCGAGGACTCACCAGGATCGCGGTGATGGCTTCGGCGATGCCGTCCTCGAACCCGTGACCTGGCTGGGTGTCGACCTGTCGCGCAAGGGCGACGAGACGCTTCACGGTTTCGTCGTCGACCGGCCGGCGGAAGGCCTGGGTCGCGAATCTCCTCAGGATGGCCTCCCGATAGGGATCTCGCGCGTTTTCATCGGTAGGAGGAGCCCCCTCGGAAAAGAGATGCCGGACGTTCCAGGGATAGTCCTTCCGGCTTCCATCGAGGGGGCCACGGATGCGGATGGACTCCACATCGATGGCCAGCTTGGCTTCGCCCTGCTGGGGCGGCTCCCCTGTCTCGGTCGAAATCCAGAAAGTCTCCTCGTTGCCCTTCTTCAGGACGGCCTTGGTCTTCAGGGTGATGCGCTCCGAGTTGTCCCAACCCAGTTTCCGCTCCGCCAGCGTCTTGTCCCCGGCCCCCATTTTCAGGGTTGCCGTGTGTGAGGAAGCCGCGTCCGATCCGCGCACGCGGAAATCGACCCGCAGTTCGTATTCGCCATCGAAGCTGACATAGGGTTTCGCCTGCATCTTGCGGGCGTGATCGAAGGGCATCCAGTCCAGCGACCAGTCTTTGCTGCGCTCGTCCCTGAAGGATTTCACGTCCCACCACCATTCGACGATCTGCGGTCCGTCGGTGGGTACCGCCTCCTCGACAATGAGCGAGGCGGCCTCAAGATACTTCTCCATGAGAAGAGGCGAGATACTGAGGACATCGCCGATCGTGTCGAACCCGTAACCGGTGTCGTCGGGTGGCAGGATGTCGGACACATTGAAGTCATATTTCAGGAGATCCTTGATGGTGTTCCGGTATTCCTCCCGGTTGAGACGACGGATCGTGACCCGGCCGGGATCTGGATTCTTCGGATCGATCTTGAAGACGGCCGACTCGATGAAGGAAAGCACCTTTTCCTTCTCCTCCGTCGCGAGCTGCGGCTTGTCTGCCGGGGGCATGAGATTGCTCCGGACGTTTTTCCAGATTTCAAACCAGACGTCGAAGTTGCCGAGATGCTCCTCGAGGGAGGCATAGTCATCCATGGCAAAGTCACCCTTGCTCGCCCCATCGCCATGGCAGTCGTAGCAGTGGTTGACGAGAATGGGTTCGATCGCGTCAAAAGCCTTCTGGTCGGCTTGCAGGGAAGCCACTCCCGGCCCGGAAAGAGCCAGGATGGGGAGAACGAAGCGAAATCGGATCATGGAGCAGGGAGGGAAGTGCCGGAAAGGTAACCCTTTCCATAAGGATTCAGACAAGACTCGCAAACGGACGTTGAAGCACATCCTACGGGAAACGAAGAACCCGGGGAATCCTCGCACGGGATTCCACCGGATTCAGCTTCGGGAAATGGACGCAGTCACGTAGGCGGACAGACGCTCCTTCGGGTCGTTCCGCAGGATCAGGCAGTCGCCTTGGCATTCGCCTCCGCAATCATCGCCTCGAGCGCGGCCCGGGTCTGCACGCCACGGGCACCGACGACGGGCTGCCCCCCCTTGAAGACGATGACCGTGGGGACGGAACTGATGCGGTAACGCATCGCGAGATCGCGGGCGGCATCGATGTCGACCTTGGCCACAACGGCCTCGCCGTCCTTCGCCTCGGCGACTTGCTCAACAATGGGACCAAGCATCTTGCAGGGGCCGCACCACTCGGCATGGAAGTCGACAAGCACGGGCAGCTCAGTCCCGGCCAGGGTGGAATCAAAGTTGGAGGAGTCGAGATGGATCGCTTTCATAATGGATATTACGAACTTCGTCGGATTCGGGAGCAAATTCCTTACAAAGTTCCTTCCCGGAAATAAATCCCCTCCTTTTCGCAAAAGGCCTCGACGCCGGGCGTGAGCCAGTCCCGGTGGGCATTAATATCACCGCGGATCGCCGTCGAGGAGGCCGGATGCGCAAAGGGAATCGCCGTGTGCCGCCAACCGGGCCGCTCCGCCACGATCTGCCCCTCGCGGCTGAAGACCAGGAAATGAAGGTCCCTTTTCAGTCTCTCGGGTTCCGCCCACTTTTCAATCTGCTCCCACTGGTCGGTGCCGAGGATCCAGAACCAGCTTGTCTCCGGATCACTTTCGCGGAAATACCGGGCCGTCTCCCACGAATAGCTCGGAGCGGGACGATTCAATTCAAAAGAGGATACCTCCGCCCAATCCATTTCCTCGTCCCCGAGAGACAGTTCGATCATGCGCCTGCGCTGCTCACCGCTCGCCACGGTTCCTTTTTTGAAGGGCGAAACCGCCGCCGGCATGAAGATCACGCGGTCGAGTCCACCGACTTCGAGCGCGGCCCTTGCCATGGCGAGGTGTCCTCGGTGGACGGGATCAAAGGACCCGCCGAAAATCGCGGAACGGCGGCGCGAAGAGTCAGTCTTCATGGCGGGATCCTAACCGCATTTCCCTGACTCGCCAAGGGAGGCGGCTCCTCCACTCCAGAGAGCTTCCAGGCAAGAAAACGCTCCAAGCCCTCTTCCAGCGAGGTGCTGGGAGGCCCGAGTGTCCCCAGCGCCTTGCTGACGTCGAAGGTCTTCGACCACGCCAGCACCCCCACCCCGTAACGGGTCAGGGGTGGTTCGCGCCAGGGCAGGAAGATCCGGTAAAACGTCTCAAGAATCCTCGCGATTCGCATGGCCTTGTCCAAGGAGACGCTCCGCGACGGTTTCGGCAGGTCGAGTCGCTCGAAAATGCGGTTGAGGAGTTCCCCCATGACCACGACTTCCCCGTTGGTGAGATTGAAATCGCCCACAACCTCCGGGTCGAGGGCGGCGCGCAGGAGATAGTCGGAAAGCGTGTCGATGAAGATGAGGTCTCCAACGGCGGGAGGCCCCGGACGAGTGATCGAGATCATGCGCCCCTCGGAGGCAGCACGAAGGATGCGAGGAAAGAGCACGGTGTCGTGCGGACCAAAAACGGCTCGGGGCCTGACAATGCACCAATCGCGTTCGAACGTTCCCACGATGCGTTCCGCCTCGTGCTTGGTCCTGGCGTAGTGGTTGGTGTAGGACGGACCGATCGGGCTGTCCTCGGTCAGCCCCAATTGATCGCCGTCGCGATAATAGACGGAACTCGACGAGACAAAAACGAGCTTCCTCACCCCCCTCTTCTCGCAGAAGTCGACCACATGCCGGGTCGCCTCCACGTTCTGGCGGCGGAATTCCGCGAGCGATCCCCAGGGCGAGGACCTCGCCGCCGCGTGAATGACGATATCGGGTGTCCAGTCGAGTTCGAGCGGACGGGCCAGGTCGGCCTGGATATAACCGGGGAGGTCGACCGGTCTTCTCCCCAGCCCGCGGATCGCAAGCTCGGGGTTTTCCCCGTGACGACGGCAGAAAGAACCACCGACAAACCCGGAGGCGCCGGTGACGAGGATTCGCGTTTTCATGCGGGCTTTTCGAGGCAGCGGATTCGTTTCTGTTTCTCCGACACCGGCTGGTCCGACCAAGGAAGGAGGATGACTTCCGGAGAGGAAAGCCCGGACCTTTCCGCCAGGCCGATCAGTGCGGCAGTCACCTCCTCGGGGTCCCCTCCCGACAAATGCACCATCCAGCACATGCCCTTCTGCTCGATCCGATAGTGATCCGGCGGATCCCCGAGCGAATAGACGACCTGCCGCACCACATCCGGGTAGAGCGGCGCGAGGTCTCCGTGCGAATTCGGAAGCCACAACACCTCCTCGGACCTTCCTTCCACCGAAAGTAGCGTGGTCGTCTTCCGGCCACAGGGGCAGGGCGTCGGATCGATCCGGAGCACGTCGGTGAGGCGATGCCTGACAAACCATTGCGTCCGTCTCGAAAAGTCGGTGATGACCGGGTGAAAACGCCCACTCTCCCGATCCACCCACTGCGGTTCGACCCGGAGAGACTCCTCGTTGAGATGCAGACGGCCTTCCCGGCAGGAACAGCCGAGAAAGCCCTCGGTAGCCTGGTAGACCTCGTCCACTCTCACTTCAAAAACATTCTCAACCATCTCACGGTCGCGATCGTCGAGCACTTCGGCCACGGAGATCACCTGCCGCGGTCGGATTGCGGGACGAGCGCCCGCGATCCCGGCAAGAACCGTCGCCGGAGCGATGAGCACGTCGGGCGGCTTCACTTCCAGGTCGCTCATCAGGTCCGCGAACGGCCGCGTCAGGTCGTAAAACTCGAATTCGACCCGCCGACTCCCGAGGGTCGTGTAGAGATTGCTGCTCGCTCTGAGGAAGAAGGCAATCCGCAGGGGCGGGGCCAATGGATTGAGAATCTGGCGCAGCGATTCCTTCGAAAGCATGCGCCCGAGCATCTCTCCCGCCCATCGGCACCTCTCTCCCCGGCTCACCAGAAAGACGTGCCGCGTCCCCGAAGTGCCCGAGGACATTCCCACCGTGATCCCACCCGGAAGTTCCGGACGAAAATCGCGATTCCGCTCCGCTCTCAGGGCGACCTCGGTGGCCTCTTCGAGCGTGATGCCGAAGCGGTTCAAGGCCTCGAAGTTCGCGAGGAACTCGGTTTTCGTCAGAATGGGAAGATCCCTTTCCACTCCCCGGTAGAAGGGACTCTCCGTTTTGACTCGTCTCAGAAAGCGGCGCAACCGTCGCTCCCGCAAGCGACTTCCCGGCGACGGGAGCCAGCGGGTTACCGCAAAATGCCAGAGAATGAGCAGACGGTCAGGCACGGTGGACATGACGGGTTCCTCCGACGCGCCGCCAGGTCGTGTGGCAGTGTGAGGGAACGATGAGCGGGGCAAGGGGTGAGGCGTGGAGATCGCGCAGGGCGGCAAAGGTCCGGTCATAGGACGTCCCGTCGGCAAATAGGGTGTAGGCGACGCGCCCAGGCGGTCGGTTCTCCGCAAGAGCCTCGATCTTCCACGAGGCATCACCGACAAGAAACACCTGCCCGTGTTCCTCGGTCGAGAAGACAATCCCGAGCTGCGAGGCGACATGGCCCGGGAGGTTTACGCCGACGAGGCTGCCGTCCCCAAGAAGGTCCCATCCCCTCCCCCATTCCGGCCAGGGCATGGGAGTCTCCGGCAAGTCGGGAGCCCAGATCGCGCGGGCTTCGAAATCGTCCGGCAAAAGTTCCCGCAAATAAGCCCGCCGCGCCCTCCCGAAGCGCCCACGCCTTTCATTCTCCATCTTCTCGGCCCGTGTCGCGACGAAGCGGGCCCGAGGGAAATCGCGGAGCCCGGCGACATGATCGGCATGAAAATGGGAGATGACGATCGTCCCGATGTCCCCGGCCCGGATTCCCCGATCCTCCAACTGGCAGAGCAGTTCCTCCTCCGGAGGCAGACTCACCGGAGTGACGAGGCGGTAGAGACATTCGGGAAAGCTCCGCGTTGCCCGGTGAAAATGCCGGGAGTAGCCCGTGTCGTAGAGCACGAGGCCTTCACGCGGATGATCGATCAGTCCAACGAGGGCGGGAAACTCCACCGAATTCCACCTTCCTCCCCGCATCGCGATGCACTCGGGATGTCCGCAGTGCCCGACCCTGAGCAGATCGAAGCGGAGGGGAATGGCAGCCCTTTCCGTCATGGCCATCAGTAGACGAGAACGACCCCTCCGATCGAGACTCCGGCGCCTGTTCCCAGGAGAAGCACCTTGTCGCCCCGCTTCAGGCCGCGTTGATGGATTGCGTGATGGAGCGCCGTGGGCAGGGAGGCTCCGACCTGATTGCCGAATTCGGCGAATATATCGATCATCCTTCCGTCATCGAAGCCCAGCAACCGGGAAGCGTGATCCAGTGCCTGCCGACTGGCCTGATGAGGAACGAGACAGTCGATCGCCTCTTTTGCCACACCTGCCTCCTCGAGAAGTCGGTCGACAAAACGCGGCAGCTCCCTGGCGACGAGGGCGAAGAGGGGACGTCCCTTCATTTCAAAAAGGGCCGCCTCGTGCCCGGAAACGCCGCGACGATGGTAACGCGATCCTCCGGAGCGGATCCGGCAGTATTCGATTCCTTCCGGCAGGGTCATGCTTCCGGCAGCAAGAAGGGCGGACGATTCTCCATCGCGGGCGCACCTCAGCACGATCGCCGCCGCACCGTCTCCGAAGATCCCGTTCTCCCTGAGATTCCGGTAATCGGTGGTATAGGTCGAGATGTCTGCCGAGACGATCACCACCGTGTTATGCCTCCCCGCGGCTATGGCGCAGGAGGCGAGATCGAGGGCCTGAAGAAAGGAAAGGCAGCTCGCCCCGACATCGACCGAGGCAACCCGGTGGCCCCTCGCCTCCGGCATCTCGGCGAGAATCATTGCCGCATTGTAGGGTAAAGCCTGGTCCATGGTCGCCGATGCGCAGATGAGGGCATCGACCTCCTCCCAATCCATTCTTGAATCAAGGAGCGCGTCTCTCACCGCCTGCGCCGCCAGTTGCGAGGCCGTTTCCGAGGAGGCGGTGTGCCGCTTTGCCACTCCGGTGATTCTCAGGCTTTCCCCGGCGGCCAACCCGAGACGGGCATCGAGGCCCTCCGCCGTCAGCACCGCCTCGGGCACCGACATGCCACTGCCCGCAATCGCGACCGGAAGAGAAACCTGCATTTCCCCATGTAATCCGGGCATGCGAGCAGCCTTCAACCAGAAACTGCGGAAATTCGATGCCGCCGGGAAGTCGGCTCGGAAGAAAATGCTCCCATCGGCAATTCCCGATTGGTTCAACGCCAATCCCCGGCCCAGCGGCGGAAAGACCGGAAGGTGCGTCCCACCATCGAGGCAGGCCCTTCTTCGCGGGCGGAAGCAAGAAGCCGGGAATGGGGCGCTTCCACGGGAGGTCCGCTCTTCACGTAGAGGCGGCTCGGGTTCAGACCGCCCTGATACCGGGCCACTGTTTCGTTGGTCCAGAGCGTTGAACCGGAACGAAAGACGGAGAGTCGACCGACACGGAGACAGATCTGCGTGACTTCCAGCACTTCGCGAGACTCGTTTCTCACCAGCACCGGAGCCATGACCTCAGAGGGTTCAAGATCGCAGGGAAGTTCACGGGATGCCGGGGCGGCGAGCTGATAGCACTCCTCGGTGGCGGGTTTCTCGCCGAACCAGACACGCGGCAGAGTCTCGCTGGGAAACTCCGCGAGCAGTTCGTCCTCCCGATCGCTCAGGCGCACCTGCACCGAAACCGGAACGCGAAGATAGACCCGGGCTTCTTCGCCCGGCGCCAGCGAAAAAGGGCGATCCTGGCGGGCCAGTACCGGCCGGTCCGGAAGCCCGGGCAGCACCTTGACACCGCGGGCGCCGGTGCAGACCGCCCAGCTCGTCCAGGACACGGGCACGTCAAGGCCGACTCCCGCACCCGCTTCTTCGTCGCTCAGCTGCTTGGAGGCGAGACACACTTCGTCCTCTCCGCCGCTGACCTCGACGAGAAGGTGTCCGCAGAGCAGTCGTGATCGCGCCGGGGCGGCAATGATCCCGGATCCCCAGTTGATCGACTCTGTCTTTGCGCTCGTGCCTGCTTTCATGTGTTCGATCGATTATTTCACAGTAAGGTTTTGAAAGAAACGGCGGCATCAGGTATTGCCTCATTGTGCCACCCGAAAGAGCCCGCATGCGTGACCACGATGACGCCTGAACCCGCGGTTACCCTCATTCGAGATCCCTCATGAAAAAGCTCCTCATCATCGCCGTCCTCGTCGTCGTGGCCGCCCTCCTCGCCGTCTTTATCGGAGCAAAAATCCTCGGACCCAGACTCATCTCCGTCGCCGCACCGACCGGAGATCCGATCGGTGAACATGACTCGCCGAAACCGGAGACCTCGCTTCTCGCCCTCGGCATCGCCGTTCCCGTTTCCCTTCTCGACGAACTCGCCAATGCCGAGGTCCCCGAGACCTTCAACGGCGAAGAGAAAAAGAATTTCCACAGTCGCATCAAGAACGGCGCCTATGCCTGGGACGTGAAACGTGGACCGATCCGCTTTCGCAACACCGGGAGTGGACTGGCCTTCACCGTGCCTTTCGAGGGCACCGCCAAACTTCAGGGCGAGCTCGATGCCGCCATTCTCACCGTCCCTCTCGACGGCAGCGCCGATCTCGCAGGAAACGCCGGCGGCACGCTCACGCCCTCGGTCCTGCCCGACTGGAGCGTAAACCCGAACCTCGTCCCGGAACTCGAGTTGAAAAAGGGCGTGCTGAAGCTCGGTCAGCTCGGCCGCATCGACGTGAGCGATTTTCTCGGAGGCAGCCTCGGCCAATACCTCCAGAAGGAGACCCGCAAGATCACCCCCGCCCTGCGCAAGACGCTCAATCTCCGACGTGAGGTGCAGAAGTTCTGGAGCGAGGCCCACCTCGTGAAAGAGGTGAACGACGACCCCGTTCTCTGGGTGAGCGTCACTCCCCGCCGCCTCTTTCTCAGTCCCCTCGATTACCGTGTGCCCGACCAGGTCTCTCTCTCCGTCGCGATCGAATCCGAGACTGTTCTTACCAACCGCGTTCCCCCTCCCGCCGTTTCTTCGCCGCTTCCCGAAATGTCCCCTCTCGAGGGCCCGGCCGGCACCGACCTGCGCCTGCCCCTCGTCATCAGCATGGCGGAGCTGAACGAGGTCCTCGCGGGCAAGGAATTCGACATCCGCACCG
This sequence comes from Verrucomicrobiia bacterium, assembly GCA_020439925.1. Taxonomy (GTDB): domain Bacteria; phylum Verrucomicrobiota; class Verrucomicrobiia; order Verrucomicrobiales; family DEV007; genus Arctic95D-9. The sequence goes on from JAGRPC010000133.1 coordinate 26,599, forward strand.
GTATCGGAACCAGCATCCACGTCGACGGTATCACCGCGGAAGTGGGACAGGGCGGTTATCTCAATCTCAAGCTCGAGCTCAAAGCCGACCGTTCCGCGCTCGGCCGTGGCGTCGCCGGCACCATCTGGGTGCGGGGGCGCCCCGTGATCGACTACGAAAAACAGACTCTCGGGTTCAGCGGAGTCGAACTCACCGTCGAGACCCGCGACCAGCTCACCTCGGCCGCCGCCTGGCTCCTCGACGAGCTCATCGTCAAGGGACTCGAAGCCCAGTTGCGTGTCGACCTCAACGATTACCAGGCAGAACTCGACGAGGAGGTGCAGAAGGCCATCGCCGGAGGCGGGCTCCCCGAGGGCATCGAAGTTTCCCTGCAGAATCTCGAAGTCCGGCTCACCGACATCTACACCATCACCCGCCACGAACCAGGAGGCGAACCGGACCCCGGCATCGTGCTCGTGATTCGCGCGACCGGAGACATGAGCACCCGCATCAGCCGCCTCGACCTGAAGCAAGACGGCGAACCATGAAACACCTCTGTCTTCTTTTTCTCCTCTCCCTGGTTCCACCGGGTTTTGCTCAGGAGACCTCCTCCCTGCCCGGAACCGCCCTGCTCGACTGGACCGACGAGGATCCCTCGATTCGTCTCATGGACGGAGCTCATACCTTCGTGGAGCGCAAGATCGAGGAGGCCGCCGCCCGAACGCCCTCTTTTCCTCTTGATGAAACCTCCCGCAGCGCTTTCATCGACGCCTCACGAAAGGCGCTCGCCCACAAGCTCGGAGTGGTCGACCCGAGGCTCGACGCCGGACTCGAGTTTCTCAGCCTCGACCCGGTCGACTTCACCGGCGAACCCTCTTCCTCGCTTGTTGCCGAAGGACCCGGTTTCCGAGTCCACCAGGTCCGTTGGCCGGTGTTGCCGGGCTTTTCGGCCGAGGGTCTCTACGTGAACCCGATCCCCCCGGAAGAGGGGATTCTCTCCCCTCCCCTCATGATCCTCGTCCCCGATGCGGACGACACTCCCGAGGATTTACTTGGTCTCACCCCGCGACTGGAGCGCCGGCAACAGATCGCCCTGCGTTTTGCCCTCGCCGGATTCCGCCTCCTCATCCCCGCTCCCGTGAACCGTTCCCTTTTTGGAGGTTTGTCAGGCAACGACGAGTCTATCCTGAAAAGCGGCCAGAGCCATCGCGAGTGGATCTACCGCCAGGCTTTCCAGATGGGACGCCACCCGCTCGGCTACGAGATCCAGTCCGCCCTCGCCGCCATCGACTGGTTCGAGCTCGCTTTCCCCGGGAGCGCCGTGACGGTGGCCGGACACGGGGAGGGAGGTCGGATCGCCCTCTATGCCGCGGCCCTCGATCCCCGCATCGATCATGCTTTCGTCAGCGGAGCCTTCGCGCCACGGGACGAGGCCTGGGCAGAGCCGATTCACCGGAACCTATTCGGACTGCTCCCGGAGCACGGCGACGCCTCCGTCGCCGCCCTCATCGCCCCCCGCGTCCTCCTCGTCGAACACACCTCCTTCCCGGAGGTTCGCGACCAGAAAGGAGATCTCGTCACGCCCCCTTTTGCCGAAGTGGAGCGGGAATGGAATCGAATCGCCAAGGTGCTGAACGCCTTCGCCACGCCACCTTCCTTTTTCCTCAACGAAGCCCACGATGGGGCCCGCGGCGATTATCCCTCCGTCGCCGGTTTCCTCCAGGCCATCGGGCGCGATCCTTCCGTCGATCGCACTCCTCCCCTCGCCCTTCTCGTCGACGGCAGACAGGATTTCGATCCCGCCGCGAGGCATCGAAGGATCTTTCTTGGGATGCAGGCGCATGTCCAGTCCCTCGTCGATGCTTCGGAAACAACCCGGGAGAACTTTTTCCTCCTCGACGCCGAACCCGGCCTGATCCCGGGCAAATGGTCGACCGAAAAGGAGCATCCCGTTCTCGATCCTGCGAACTTCATCGCCCGGAGCGGGGAATGGAGAACCCGTTTCGAGGAGGAACTCATCGGCACCTTCGACGAGGAGCTTCTGCCCCTCCATCCACGCACCCGAAAACTCTCGGAAACAGACCGATGGACGATGTGGGAAGTCGGCCTCGATGTCTTTCCAGAACTCGAAGCCTGGGGTGTCCTCCTTGTTCCGAAGGGAATCAAACCCGGGGAGCGCCGACCCGTTGTCGTATGCCAGCACGGTCGCCACGGCCTCCCGCGCGACTGCGTCGACGCGGGCAAGAGCGCCTACAACGACTTCGCCGCCAGACTCGCGGAGCGCGGTTATATTACCTACGCCCCGCACAACCTCTACCGCCACGAGGACCGCTACCGCTGGCTCGACCGAAAAGCCAACCTGGTCGGAGCCACCCTCTTCAGCTTCATCGTCGCCTCGCACCGCCAGCATCTTGCGTGGCTTCGATCCCTGCCCGAGGTCGATCCGCAGCGAATCGCATTCTACGGACTGAGCTACGGAGGCGAGACGGCGGTGAGGGTTCCCGCCGTCCTCGAGGACTATTGTCTCTCGATCTGCTCGGGCGACTTCAACCACTGGACCCGGAAGGTCGCCGACCCCGACTTTCCCGGGAGCTTCATGAAAAGCATCGAGTGGGAGATGCCCTACTGGAACCTGGGCAACACCTACGACTATGGGGAGATGGCGGCCCTGATCTTTCCCCGACCCTTTTTCGTCGAACGCGGCCATCACGACCGCGTCTCCACCGACCCATGGGTCGCCTACGAATATGCGCGCGTGCGACATCTCTACGGGTGTTTCGGCCTGCCCGACCGAACCGGGATCGAGTTCTTCCACGGCGGACATTCCATCAACGGCTCGGGCAGCTTCGAGTTCCTCGAACGCCATCTCCCGATCGAAGAGTCGAAAAAGAAATAGCTCCCGTGACCTCCCGGAGAACGACGACGCGGTCCTTGAATCCCGGGAAAAAAGACTCCACACTCGCCGCTCCCGGATTTTTATGGACTCAGCGACTGACAAGCCGGCCGGAAGAAAGGTCCTCTTCATGGCGACCTGCCTCTGCGATGCCTTCTTCGCGGAGACGGCAAAAGCCGCGGTCGAAGTGCTGGAACACGCCGGCTGCGAGGTGCTCTTCCCCGAGGATCAGACCTGCTGCGGCCAGCCCGCCTTCAACGCGGGAGACTTCGCCTCGTCGCGGAAAGTGGCCCGGCATACCTGGCGGGTGTTCTCCGGCGAACTGCCGGTGATCGTTCCTTCCGGTTCCTGCACCGCCATGTGCGGCCACGGGAACGCCCTGCAGTTCGAGGGAGAAGCCGATCTTGGCGAAGCTCGTGACTTCGGGAAACGGACTTGGGAACTCTGCGACTACCTCGTCAACGGCCTCGGCATCAAGACGTGGTCGGGCCGCTACGAGGCCCGTGTCGCCCTGCACCATTCCTGTCACACCCGCGGCAGCGGAACTGGCGCGGCGATGAAACAGCTGCTCTCGGGCATCGCCGGTCTCGAACTCCGCGAGTTCGGACAACCCGAGCAGTGTTGTGGTTTCGGCGGAACTTTCTCCGTGACCTTTCCCCACATCTCCGGGGAAATGGGAAAGGTGAAGCTCGAACAGGTTCTCACGTCGTCTCCCGACCTCATCGTCTCTGCCGACGGCAGCTGCCTCATGCATCTCGGCGGGCTCGCCGCCCGCGGCGGTCGTCCCGTCCGCGTCGCGAATGTCGCCGAGATTCTCCGAGACGCCCTCCTTCCCGCTCCCGCCCCGGCCCGATGAATCCGCAACCGATCGACCGCTATGCCGAGACCCTCGCGAGGGAGACCCGCGACTCCGTTTCCGCGAGCGCCGCCATCACGACGGAAAAGCGCGTCGACATCCTCGCACGGGATTTCCCCGATCCGGACGGATTGCGTCGGCTCGCAGGACAAATCAAGCAGCACACCCTCGAGCACCTCGACGACTACCTCGCGAAAGCCGTCCGCGCCCTGCGGGACAACGGAGTGGTGGTCCACTTCGCCGCCGATGCGGAGGAAGCCCGCAAGCTCATCCTCGGGCTGCTTTCGGAACGCGGCGTCCGGCGAGTCGTGAAATCGAAGAGCATGGCGACCGAGGAGATCCATCTCAACGATCACCTCGCTGCGCACGGGATCGATTGTGTCGAGACCGACCTCGGGGAATTCATCGTGCAGATCGATGGCGACACGCCCAGCCATATCGTGCGTCCCATCATCCACAAGAACCGGCGCGAGATCGCCCGCAGCTTCGAGGCGCACGGTCTCGGCGACTACGATGACGATCCGGAGACCATCACCCGCCGGGCCCGCATCCACCTCCGCTCGAAATACATGGAGAGCGACGCCGGCATCACCGGGGGGAATTTTATTTCAGCCGAGTCGGGCCGGGTCGTCCTCGTGACCAACGAGGGCAACGCACGCTTCAGCATGGCGCCCAACCGTCTGCACCTCGCCCTCATCGGCATCGAGAAGATCGTGCCACGAGACCGCGACCTCGCCGTCTTCCTCAATCTCCTCGCCCGTTCCGCGACCGCGCAGCAGCTCACCGTCTACACCCAGTTCATCAACGGCCCGCGCGCCTCGACCCAACCTTCGGGTCCCGAGGAGATGCACGTCGTCCTCCTCGACAACGGCCGCAGCCGCGTCCTCGCCACGGACTGCCGCGAGATTCTCCGCTGCATCCGCTGCGGAGCCTGCCAGAACGTGTGTCCCGTCTACCGCCAGGCCAGCGGCCACGCCTACCGGGCGGTCTACGGAGGCCCCGTCGGCGCGGTGCTCTCCCCCCTGCTTGCCGGCGAACGTTTCTCCGACCTCGCCGACCTGCCCAAGGCCTCGACCCTGTGCGGAGCCTGCCGCGAGGTCTGTCCCGTCGACATACCCATCCCCGACCTGCTCCTGCGGCTCCGGGCCAGGGCCAAGGAGGAAGGCGTGCGAACCCCGGCATCGATCCCCATGGCGCCCTTCGCGACCCTCGCCACCTCACCCGCACTCTGGCGAACGGCGATGACCGCCTCGCGGGCGATGAACCACCTTCCGACCGCTGCGCTCCCGGTCAAACCCCTGAGGGAATGGCTCAAGCTGCGGACCCTGCCGGAGTGGCGGGGCGGAGAGTTCCGGAAGTGGATGAAAAAGAGGAAGCAATCATGAGCGACACGGAAGCCAGCCTCTTTGCCGCCCTCCGCGAGACGGTCTCGGGCCTCGCGGGAAGAACTCCCCTGCCCGACTATGACGAGACGATCCTGCTCGCCTCGGGACGCCTCGGTTCCGGTTCGGAGTGGGAAAGTTTCGCCGCCAACTTCGAGGCCGCGAGCGGGCGTCCGATGGAGACGACTGCCGACCTCGCCACGTTCCTCAAGGAGGGCGGGCATCTCCGAGGCTACTGCGATCCGCTGCTCCGCGAGAAGGTCGGCTCCGTGCTTCAAACGGCAGGACTCGAGGTCTCCTACGAATACGACCGAGAGCGCTACGATGATTTCGCCTTCGGCATCACCCGGGCCTCCGGTGTCGTCGCCGAGACCGGCACCGTGGTTCTGAACGATCACGAAACCTCCGACCGTCTCGCCGCGCTCACGCCCTGGGTTCATGTGGCGGTTCTGTCAGAAGAGGCGCCCGTTCACCGAACCCTCTCCGACGCAATCCGTGCCTTCGGCGATTGCCCGAACGTCATCTGGGTGACGGGCCCCTCGAAAACCGCGGACGTCGAGGGGATCCTCATCGAGGGGGTGCATGGGCCGGGCGAGCAGATCTGCCTGCGGCTTTGATTGATCCGCCTGGTCGGAACCCGTCCCCCCGCATTCTCCCGGCGCATTCCGGCCTTGGCAGGGTCGCGAAAAAAACTCTATCGTCGCCTCATGTCTTTGATCCGACCCTCTTTGGTCCTCGGCCTGACCCTCTCAAGTCTGCCGCTTCTTTCCCGATCGCAGGGTTTCACCGATCCGTCCCCGCCGCAGGTCACACCGGCTCCGGCCGACAGCCCGGCGAAGGAAGCGTCGCCTTTTCCCGGCCTCACCTACCATGCCGCTCCGAAACCGCTCGCCGAGGGAGCCGTCACCGCCGACTGGCCGCGCTTTCTCGGACCCTCCGACAACGCCAAGACTCCCGAGACGAAGCTGCTGGAACGTTTTCCCGAAGGCGGCCTCAAGAAGGTCTGGGAAGTGGAAACCGGGAATGGCTACACTTCGCCGGTGATCGTGGATGGCCGCATGGTCGTCTTCAGCCGTTTCGGCGACGAGGAGGTCGTGCAGTGCCTCGATCCGGAGAACGGAAAGCGGTTCTGGTCCTTCGCTTATCCTTCCGACTACCGCGACCGCTACGGCTTCAACAACGGACCTCGCGCCAGTGCGGTGATCGCGGATGGCCGGGTCTTCACCCTCGGCGTGCAGAGCGTCCTCACCTGCCTCGATCTCGCCAGCGGGACGAAACTCTGGCAGCGTCGCCTCGCCGAGGAATTCGAGCGACTTCCCTACTTCTTTGGACATGGCTGCGCCCCGCTCGTGCACGGCGGAAGGGTGATCGTGCCCCTTGGAACCACCGACGGGCTCTCCGTAGCCGCCTTCGACGTGGCCACCGGCCAACTCGCCTGGGGCACACGGCACACCTGGCAGGCCGCCTACGCCTCTCCCGTGATCGCGACCCTCCAGGGCGAGGAACGCCTCCTCGTCTTCGCCGGAGACGACAGTGATCCGCCGGCGGGCGGCCTCCTTGCGATCGACCCGAAGGACGGCACCCTCTTCGATGCCTTTCCCTGGCGGCCCGACAAATACGAGAGTGTCAACGGCTCGACCCCTATCGCGGTGGGAGACGACCGCGTCTTCATCTCCGCCTCCTACAACAAGGGTGGAGTCCTCCTGAAATTCAACGCCGACCGAAAGTGGGAAGAACTCTGGCGAACTCCCGAATTCGGGCTGCACTGGGCCACGCCGATGCTCCTCGACGGACACCTGTATGGCTTCCACGGCCGCAATGAACCCGATGTCCTCTTCAAGTCGGTCGAGGTGGCCACAGGGAAGGAAAACTGGGTCGCCGATCCCGAGTTCAACGTGGCGGGTCCGGGAGGGCGCGATTACCGGATGAAATACTTCCGCGGCAGTCTCCTCCAGGCCGATGGACGCATCTGGGCCCTCGGAGAATTCGGCACTCTCGGGATCCTGAAGCTCACACCCGCGGGCTTCGAGGAACTCGACCGCACGCAGTTGTTCCTCGCCCGATCCACCTGGTCTCTACCCGTCCTGCATCGCGGCCTGCTCTACATCGCACAGCACGAGCCCGACATGGACGGGATTCCGCCGAGGCTGATCTGTTACGATCTGCGGGGCTGAGGTGATCGGCTCTCCGAGCCTTGCCTTGCTTTAGCCCGGCATGAAGTCATCGCCGCTCGCCGCTTCGCGGGCGCTTTCCGCTTGCACTCCCCCCCAACTTTGAGACACTTCCGACCCACCATGAGCCAAGAATTCTTCCCCGGAATCCCCGTCATCCCTTTCGAGGGACCGAAGTCCAGAAACCCGCTCGCCTTCAAGCACTACAACGCCGACGAAGTCGTGGGAGGCAAGTCGATGCGCGATCACCTGCGTTTCGCCGCGGCCTACTGGCACACGATGCGTAACGGCCTCGCCGACCCCTTCGGCGGTCCCACCGCGGAGCGTCCCTGGGACGACGGATCGGACTCGGTGGAAAACGCGCAACGCCGTGTCTGGGCGATGTTCGAATTCATGCAGAAATGCGGAATCGGCTACTACTGCTTCCACGACCGCGACGTCGCGCCGGAACTGAACGACCTCCAGGCCTCGAATGACGCCCTAGACGCTGTCGCCGACGAACTGGAAAAGGCGCAGAAGGAGACCGGCATCAAACTGCTCTGGGGCACCGCCTGCCTCTTCGCCCACAAGCGTTACAACCAGGGCGCGGGCACCTCGCCCTTCGCCGATGTCTTCGCCTATGCCGCGGCCCAGGTGAAGAAGGCACTGGAAGTGACCCATCGCCTCGGCGGTGAGGGTTATGTCTTCTGGGGCGGTCGCGAGGGTTACGCGACCCTCTACAACACCGACATGAAACGCGAGTTGAACCACCTCGCCGCGCTCCTCCACATGGCGGTGAAACACAAGAAGAAGATCGGCTTCAAGGGCGACTTCTACATCGAGCCGAAACCACGCGAACCCTCCACCCACCAGTACGACTCCGACTCGGCCGCGTGCCTCAACTTCCTCCGCGAGCACGGTCTCCTCGGCGAACTGAAGCTGAACATCGAGACGAACCACGCCACTCTCGCGGGCCACACGATGATGCACGAACTCGAGGTCGCGATGGCGGCAGACGCGCTCGGCTCGATCGATGCGAACACCGGCGACGAGCTGATCGGCTGGGACACGGATCAATTCCCGACGAGCATCTATCTCACGACGCAGATCATGCTCTGCGTCCTGCGCATGGGCGGCTTCACCACCGGCGGGCTCAACTTCGACGCGAAATGCCGTCGCGAAAGCTTCGAACTCGAGGATCTCTTCCACGCCCACATCGGCGGGATGGACGCCTTCGCCCGCGGGCTCAAGATCGCCCACGCCATCATCGATGACGGTCGGCTCGACGGCTTCAAAAAGGAACGTTACCGCTCCTTCGACAGCGGCATCGGTGCGAAGATCGAGGCCGGCGAAGTCGGCTTCGAGGAACTCGAGGCCTACACCTTCCAGAACGGCGAACCGGTCACAAAGAGCGGCCGCCAGGAAATGCTGGAGAACCTCATCAACGAGTTTCTTTGATCGGTTCTTCGTTCTTCGTTCTTCGTTCGGCTCAGGAAAACCAAGCACCAGGAACCAAGAACCAGGAACATCCCCCCATGCTCTCCTTCCGACTTCTCGGGTATCCGGTCCGCATCGAGT
>JAGRPC010000134.1 GCA_020439925.1 Verrucomicrobiia bacterium
GTGTTGTGATTGATCTGGTAGAGCCATCCTCCAACGAGGTCGACGACAAAGAAGTCGATGTTTATCGGTGAAGACAAACCTTCTTTGGTGAAGGAGGCGTAGAAGGTCCCTTTCCGGTCCAGTGCCTCTCGAATCAACCCAAAGTACCGGACCAGGTCCGGGTCGCGACCGACCCCATAGTCGCTCAGCGCGAAGTCCAGCTTTCCTTCGAGTTCGTCTCCAGCCGGCGCTTCTCTCCACGATGAAACTTCCCAATCGTTCCGGTAGTTCGGCCGCTTCGGAAACCCGGAAAGAAGCTCGTCGTCCGCGCTTTCGAAACGGGCCCGGATCTCGGCCGGCAGTTCCATGACCTCGAAAGAATATCCGTCCCCGTTGAAGTCCCTCGGAGAGTGAAACTCGAAGATCGGGTCCGGCAACGAGCACTTCGTTCCGTAGACCCCCTTCAGATAGGCCCGATAGGCAAAGGCATCGAGAACCCGGATCGTCCCGACGACCAGCACGATGAGGATCGCCGGGCCGAGAAGGAGAATGCCGAACGTTCGCCAGCGTTTCTTCGCCAGGGTGACCACCACCCAGATCAGGTAGGGGATAATCCCGATACAGAACAGGACGAAGGAGCCAAGCAGAATGAAGTTCGAAGCATCGCTCATCCCCGATCTCCCGCTCCATTCCGCCGACTCACCGCCTCGCCAGCTTCAACACCGCATCCACGAGTCCCGGTATGTCGTGCGGATCGGCTTCGAGATCGGGCTCGTAGCCGTTCTCGACGATGGCCTCCGAGGTGACAGGGCCGATGCTCGCGATCCGGCATCCCTCGGGGATGGAGAGACCGAGGTCGAGAAAACACTCGACGGTCGAGGCACTCGTGAAGGTGATGATGTCGGCGCCCTCTTCCTGGAAACGTTTCACCGCCCCGGTGGGATCTCCGGTCTCGGGGACGGTCTGGTAGGCGATGCCCTCGTCGAGGATCGCCCCCGCCCGGTTGAGATCCTTCGAAAGCACGTCGCGCGCACCCTTTGCCCGGATCCAGAGCATCGTGATGTTCTCCACCGAGCCGATCTCCTCCTTGAAGGCGTCGGCGAGGGCTTCGGCGACATGCTTCTTCGGCATCAGGTCGGTCGCCATGTGGTATTCCTTGAGCTTTGCGGCAGTGCCGGGTCCGACCGCGGCGATGCGCACGCCACCGATCTCGCGGGCGTCGTTGCGAACCTTGTAGAAGGTCTCGAAGAAATGATCGACCGCGTTGGGACTGGTGAAGATAAGCCAGTCGTAGGTGTGCGCGTCGATGACGAGGCGGGCATACTCGCGTGCTTCCTCGCCCTGCGAGGGCTCGATCCGGATCGTGGGCATCTCGAGAACGTCGGCCCCGAGCTCGCGAAGGCGGCGGCTCAATCCGCTCGCCTGCGGACGGGTGCGGGTGACGACGACGCGCTTGCCACGGAGGGGACGCTCCTCGAACCAGTTCAGCTTCTCGCGGCAATTCACGACCGTGCCGAAGACGGCGACGGCGGGAGCCTGGAAGTTCTCGCGCTGCGCGATCTCCGCAATGGTCGCGAGGGTGCCGGTGATCGTGCGCTGCTGCCCGGTGGTGGCCCAGCGGACGAGGGCGACGGGCAGTTCCGGATCACCGCCCTCCTTCAGGATCGCCGCGGTGATGATGGGAAGCCGCTCCACCCCCATGAGCATCACCTTCGTCCCGGGAGCCTTGGCGATCTGGGCGTAGTCGAGCGACGATTCCTCCTTCGTGGGATCCTCGTGCCCGGTGAAGATGGTGAGCTGCGTGCAGTGGCTGCGGTGGGTCACGGGGATGCCGGCATAGGCCGGCCCTGCGATCGACGAACTGATCCCGGGAACGATCTCGAAGGGAATGCCGGCGTCGCGCAACTCTTCGGCCTCCTCCCCTCCACGTCCGAAGATGAGGGGGTCGCCGCCCTTGAGGCGGGTCACGATCTTGCCCTCCTTCGCCTTCTCGACGAGGAGCTGGTTGATCCCGCCTTGCGGAATGGCGTGATCCTTCGACTTCTTGCCCGCATAGATCTTTTCCGCCCCGGGCTTGGCCCACTGGAGAAACTCGGCGTTGGAAAGGTAGTCGTAGACGATGACGTCGGCCATTTCGATGCACTCCTTGCCGCGCAGGGTCATCAGTCCGGGATCGCCCGGGCCCGCTCCAACCAGGTAACAGATGCCGTCTTTTTTGCTCATGTCAGGAAAGTTTCGCGCTCTTCAGCTCCATCAACCGGACCGCCAGGCCCTCGGGCTCGCTCGCCGCACCACGGACCTCGGCAACGAAGGGTTCGCCCGCAGGATCGGCTTCGTCGAAGACGCGCACGGCCATGGCCAGGGTCGCCCCCCCGTCCTCGAACCAGGTGCGGGCGCCGACCGGAGTCTGGCAACCCGCCTTGAGGGCGGCGAGGAAGGCGCGCTCGGCGGCAACACGGGTGAAGGTGGGGGCGTGACTGATCCTCGCGAGAGCCTCGCGCACGGCCGCGCTCTCCTTCAGGATCTCGATGCCGACGGCTCCCTGGCCGGCGGCGGGCAGGAATTGTCTCTCGTCCAGTTCTCGGGCGAAGACGGTGCTTCCCTCGAAGTCGAAGGATTCCCGGCCCGGCGTGTAGATCCCGAGGCGCTCGAGCCCCGCTCGTGCGAGAAGGATACCGTGCCAATCGCCGCTCGCGGCATGGGCGACCAGCTTGCGGATGCGGGTGGGCACGTTGCCACGGATGTCGACGACCTTCACGTCCCGACAAAGCCATGAAAGCTGTCGGGCGCGGCGCACCGCACTGGTGGCAATGGTCCTGCCGTGCAGGAGGGTCAGGTCCGCGCCCAGACCCTCTTCGGTCGTGAGAAGCACGTCGGGCGTCTCGGCACGGGCCAGGGTCGCGCAGATCTCGAACTCGGGTCCGAGTTCGGTCGGCACGTCCTTGAGGCTGTGAACGGCGAAATCGATCTCGCGGCGAAGGAGAGCTTCCTCCAGCTCCTTCGTGAAGATCCCCTTGTCGACCACGGCGTTTTCTCCCTGGCTGAACTCGCTCAACTTCAGGTCGGGACGCTTGTCGCCGATCGTCTGGATGACTTTCACCTCGCAGGCGATGCCGACGGCGGCAAGGGCGTCGCGGGTCATCGCGGCCTGGGCGAGGGCAAGCTCGCTGCCGCGGGTGCCGAGGAGAAAAGGCTGGCTCATTCGTTCAGGATTGGGGAAGGGCGCGGCCCGGGGAATCGTTTCGTTTGCCTGCTTCCTCGCGGACGGCGCGGTCTTCGGGAGTGCCCGCGAGGGCTTCGATTCCCTTTTCCCGGAGAAACGCGGCGATGAGGTCGCGACAGATGGCGATCTGGCGCTCGCGACGCGCCTTGCCTTCGCTGGCGATCTGCTGGAGCTGGTCGATGTTGTAGAGGTAGACGTTGTCGATCTCGTTCACCTCCTCTTCGATATCGCGAGGCACGGCAATGTCGATGAGGAAGAGGGAATGACCGCGACGCCGTTCCATGACCCGGCGAATCATGGGCGCATGCACGACGGCGTGCGGCGCGGACGTTGAGGAGACGATGATGTCGACGTGGTCGAGCCTGGTTTCCCAATCGTCGAAGCGGATCGCCTCGCCCTTGAGCTCGGCGGCGAGCTCGACCGCCTTGTCGTAGCTGCGGTTCGAAACGATGATGCTGCGCGCTCCGCGAGACAAAAGGCTCTGGGCGGTGGTCCGGCTCATTTCCCCGGCCCCGATAATCATGACGCGGCAGCCGTCGAGACGCCCGAAGATCTTTTCCGCGAGGTCGACCGCTGCGGAACCGACCGAGGTCGATCCCTGCTGGATGCTCGAGCCCGAACGCACCAGCTTGCCCACGGAGAACGACTGCTGGAAAAGCTTGTTCATCCGCCGTGCCGTGGTCCCGGTCTCCTGGGCGATGGCGTAGGCCTTTTTCACCTGGCCGAAGATCTCGGTCTCGCCGAGCACCATGGAATCCAGTCCGCTCGCCACCTCGAAGAGGTGATGGGCGGCGGACTCGCCGGTCTGGCGGTAGAAATCGATTTCACCGGGAGCCACCGCAAAATGGCTCTCAAGGTAGGCGATGAGACGGTCCGTCGCCTCTTCAGGGAGGGCGGAAGCCCCGTAAATCTCGACCCGGTTGCAGGTGGAAAGGACGACTGCCTCCTCGATGCCCTCGATCCCGCAGATCTCGCCCAGATGCGAAGGCACCGAATGCTCGGCGATGGCGAGACGCTCCCGGAGCTCAACCGGGGCCGTCTTGTGATTCACGCCGAGACAGAAAATGGACACCTTGGGAAATACGTCGGAGGTTTGTCAGGATCAGAGCGCCGAGAGCGTCGCCAGGGCAAGCGCGAAGGCGCCGATGGCGGAGAGGGAGAGACGCTTCGGAGGGAGTCGCTTCCACGCATGGACCACGAGCAGCAGGGCGTAGGCGAACCAGACCGCGCCGGAAACGAGGAAATGCAGGCGGGTCGGCTTCACCTCCATGAAAAAAGCCGCCACGATGCCGACGGTGAGGAGGACTGTGCCGATGACGACGAGACGGACGAGGGCGATGGCCAGGTAACGGATCGGAGGCATCGAATAAAAGAGCCTCCCCGGCTTGTGGCTCTTGAGCTGGCGGTCCTGCACGAGATACATGACCCCCGCGATGCCGGCGAGACCGAAAGCCCCGTAGGCGAGCAAGGACATCGCGGCGTGAAGCTCGAGCCAGGGATCGAGGTGCGCCGGCGGACGCGCCCCCGGATCGGCCACGGCCAGATAGACAATCGCGAAGAGCTGGAAGAGGAAGACGATGGGCATCGAAAAGACGCCGAGAAGGGAGAGCCGGAAAGCACGCCCGAGGATGAGGTAAAGGATGACAATGCTCCAGCTCACGAAGACGAGGACTTCAGCGCCGTTGGTGATGGGACAGCGCCCGTGCAACTGACCGCGCAGATGCAGGAAAAGAGACTGGAAGACGAGACCGGCGATGGCGATGGGAATGCTCAATCCGTGCGGGCGCTCGCTCTCGCGCCGCCAGGAGACGACGGCGAGAACAAATCCGCCGAGGAAGGCCAGAGTGGCCAGAATGAGGTAGAGGTCGTCCATCGGGACCGGGTGAAACGCGAAGGGCGGTAAACCTAAGGCGGCGGGGCGGCTTTGCAAGGACTCGGCGTCACGCAAGGACGCTGGCGTCCGCCTTCCGATCTCACACTTTTGCCCTCACCATCAGCTCGGCAAGCCGCCCGAGATCGGTGGCGGTGGTCTTGGCCACGAACCCCCTCGCATGGGCGAAATGGACGTCTTCTTCCCCGGCGATGCGGGTGAAGTCGAGGCGCTCGTTGTCCGCGTGGCGCGACAATCCGAAGCCGGGACCGCGGCGATCGGGATAAATGAGCCCGTCAATTTCGGCCCCGGTCTGCTCGATGTAGCGTGACAGGCCGGAGGAAGGGTCGTCGGGCATGGGATCGGTGCGGGGCATGTAGAGGACCTTCAAGGTTTCGTCACCTTCCCCGACCTCGAGGACACGGGCGTGTGCGGCAACGTAGTCGAGCCGTTCGCGCAGGGTGCGCAGATACATGAAGAGGTCTTCGCCGACCATGCGCATCACTTCCCAGACCGGGTCGCCGGCCTCGAGCTCGCGCTTCTGTGCGAATCGGCGCAGAAGGGTGATATCGACGGGAGAATTGAGGCGATTCACCACCGACCGCTCGATCCCGAGCCAGTCGGCCGTCGCGAAAGGACCCCGCGAGTCGAACCATTCGGTGGGCTCGAGCCACTCGCAGAAGGTGCGGGCGTCCTCGTAGAGACCGAGGTGCTGCAGGACAAGGGAAAGGGAACAAACCGGCTCGTGTTCCGCTGGAAACTGGTGATGGTCGAAATTGCCCCGCTCGGGCTCGTGTTCACCGCCGACGTCGACCACGATGATGCCCGGATCGTCGAGATCCCCGGGCTCCGGATCTCGGCGCCACACCGGCAGCCCATACCTCGCAATGAGGAGACAGCAGGCAAGGAAGTCGTCCTTGTGGGCGCTTCCGGGATGGGTAAGGATGGCCTTCATGAGTTCGTGTCCCGCCGTGAACGATTCGAAGCGAGGAGTGCCTCCATCTCGTCGGTGACGCGTTCCGGCTCGATGCGCAACATGCAACGATAGTCGACAGGGCATTCGCGGAGAAAACAAGGGCTGCAGTCCACCTTTTCGCGGATGACCCGGTGCACGGTGCCCACGGGTGCGGTGAGCGCCGGTTCGGTCGAACCGAAAATGGCTACTGTCGGCACTCCGAGGGCGGCGGCGAGATGCATCGTGCCCGTGTCGTTCGTGGCGAGAAAATGACAGCTGCGGAGTTCCTCCACGAGACCGGCGATGGTGGTTTCTCCCGCCCGATTCACCCGCGGCTCCGCGAGCAATCCAGCGAGTTCCTCCCCGATGCCGCGTTCCGCGGGACTCCCGAAAATCGAGACGCGGAAGCGGATGCCGGGATACCGCTCACGCAGCAAGGTCACGGCTCGGGCGTAGCGCTCGACCGGATAACGTTTCGCGTTTCCGAACTCCGCCCCGGGACAGAGACCGAGGTGGATTTCAGCCGGTTCCGCCGGAACAGGTGTGGGAGCCGGAGGAAGGGCGAGGGTCTCTTCGAGGGAGGCGGGCCTGACTCCGAAGGCGTAGACGAGATCGAGATAGCGGTGGACATCGTGACGAGAATCCATCTCTTCCCGTCTTTCCGGAACCGCGAGTTTCAGGAGAAAGCCGCGCTGGTGCCCCGCATAGCCGGCGAGGCGGCGGACCCCGCCGAGCCGCAATTCGAGGGCGGAACGGAAGGAATTGGGAAAAAGGAGTCCGGCATCGAAAGATCCTGCCGTCCTGATAAGACGGCCGACCGCAAGGGGGGATAAACCTTTTGAAAAAGGAACGACGGACTCGACGGACTCGCACGATTCCCAGAGCGGAGCGATGTTCTCCCGACAGGCGACGGTGAGACGAATCGCGGGATTGGCCCGTTTCAGGGCACGAACCGCCGGGAGGGACATGCAGGCATCACCGAGGGGATTTGGCGATCGCACGATCCAACGGATCCGGGAAAGCCAACCGCCCGGGTCCACGTTCGTATCTGCTCCGGTGGCAATCATGGAAGGAACGCCGCGGCTTTTCGCCGGGCGCGGGTCACCGATCGGAGAAAGAGGCGGCGAGCCGCTCACTGCTCCTTCGCCTTGCCCTCGGATGCCGGGGCGGGCGCGGAGGGAGCCGCGGGTTTCGCCTCCGGTGCAGGGGCGGGCTTGTCAGCCGCCGCTTTCGGCGTCGCATCCGGTTTGGGAGCTTCTTCGGCTTTCGGCGTCCCGGCAGGGGAAGCGGGTGCCTTGGGAGCTTCCTTCGGCTTGGCGTCTCCTGCCGGAGCCTCGGGGGCTGCGGGTGCAGCCGGAGCCGGAGTCACCGGAGCAGGATCGACAGTGAGTCCTTCGAGACCGGGGATGTTCGAGATCTCCGGAGGAAGTCCCGGAAGTTCGGGCTGCTTCGCTTCCACTCCCTGGAGAATATCCTTGCCGGCCGAGGCCTTGTATTGCCGCGTCTTCACCATGGCCAGACAGATGGCCGAAGCAAAAAAGATGATCCCAAGCCAGGTCGTGAACTTCTGAAGCACGTCGGTCGTGTGCGCGCCGAGGGCGGAATCGAGCGCTCCACCACCGAAGGCCGCGCCGAGACCTTCCTGCTTGGGACGCTGGATCAGGACGACGAGCACCATCAGGATGCTGACCGCAATGATGATCACCGTGAACAGAATGGATAAAATTGCCATGGGGCGGCGAATATGCGACACAGGTCAAGGCTTGTAAAGGGCCAGTATTCCTGCGTCGAGGGGCGCGTCAGCATGGTCATGAGCGAATCCGGGGATGACAGCACCGAGGTCGGAGGCACCATTCAATCCGTTGTTTTCCATAATGAAGAGAACGGCTACACGATCATGCAGGTGGAGGGCGGCCCGTCCGGCAACTTCACGATCCGTGGGAAACTCCCCGCAGCAACCGCTGGAGAGCGGATTCGAGCACAGGGAAGATGGAGGGACGACCGGCGTTTTGGCCGGCAGTTCGAAGCGGTGCGCATCCTCGCCGAACCTCCCGACTCGCCCGATGGTATCAGGCGTTTCCTTTCCAGCGGTCTGATCGACGGGGTCGGGGAGGCTTATGCCAAACGAATCGTCGACGCTTTCGGCAAGGACACCTTCCGGGTCATCGAGGAAGAGTCCCAGCGCCTCGAGGAGGTTCCCGGGATCGGCAAGTCACGACGCCTCCGCATCAAGGAATCCTGGAAGAAGCAGAAGTCGGTGCGCGACATCATGATCTTCCTCCACCTTCACGGCCTCTCCACCGCGAGGGCCCTGCGTCTCTACAAGACCTACGGAGACGAGGCGGTGAACGTGCTCCGGGCCGACCCTTATCGCCTCGCCCGGGACATTCCCGGGGTGGGATTCCGTACCGCCGACGAGATCGCCAGGCAGATGGGTCAGTCACCGGACTCTCCTCACCGTCTCGCGGCGGGTCTGCTCCACGTCCTTGACGAAGCCGAGCGGCAGGGCCACTGCGCCCTTCCCCGGGAAACCCTCCTGAACGGCGCTTCCGAACTCCTCGCGGCAAACGTCCCCGAACTTGAACTCTCCCTGAACCGGCTCATCCTCGATTCCCGGGTCATCGTCGAAAGCAACGAGGCGGAGAGCCTCGTCTACCCCGCCGACCTTCACGCAGCGGAGGAAACTATCAGCGTGATCATTACCCGGCTCCTCGGGGCTCCCCCCACCCTGCCCCCACTCGACGGAGAAGCGGCAATCGGCTGGTTCGAGCGCCATCATTCCCTGAAACTTTCGGACGAACAGTCCGAGGCGGTCCTCGCGGCCGCGGCCCGACGGTTTTTTGTCCTCACCGGCGGACCGGGAGTGGGCAAGACCACCATCCTGCGCGCGCTCATCGAAATTCTCGCCGCCAAGAAAGTCCAACCCGTCCTCTGCGCCCCCACCGGGCGCGCCGCGAAACGTCTTTCCGAAAGCACCGGCCGAGACGCCTTCACCCTGCACCGCGCCCTCGAATACCAGCCCATGGCAGGCTTTGCGAGGAGCCGGCACCGCCCCCTCGCCGGAGATCTCTTCATCGTCGACGAGGCCTCCATGATCGACATCCGGCTGATGAACGCCTTTCTCGAGGCTCTTCCCGGCCATGCAAGCGCCCTCCTCGTCGGCGATGCCGATCAGCTCCCCTCGGTAGGGCCCGGCAACCTCCTGCACGATCTCATCGCGAGTGGGATCGTTCCCTGCGCCAGACTCACCCACATCTATCGTCAATCCGCGACGAGCCGCATCATCGAGGCGGCGCACGCCATCAACGAGGGCCGTCTCCCTCCGCTCGACAACCCGCCCGACGCCGACTTCTTTTTCCTCCCCCGTGACGGTGCCGAAGCCATCGCCGAGACGCTTGGCCATCTCATCCGCGAACGCATCCCCGCACACTTCGGCTTCCATCCGCGCGACGAGATCCAGGTGCTGACCCCGATGAACCGGCAGTCCCTCGGCACCCGCGAGCTCAACGCGATGCTCCAGACGGCGCTCAATTCGCCAGGCGAGGGAAAACTCGAGATCGAACGTTTCGGGACCACCTTTCGCACCGGGGACAAGGTCATCCAGACGCGCAACAACTACGAAAAGGAGATCTTCAACGGCGATATCGGCCACATAGCGGAAATCACGAACGAACCCGTTTCCATCTCGGTGGTCTTCGAGGGACACACCCGGGTCGTCTACGAACCCGGCGAACTCGACGAACTCGCCCTCGCCTACGCCGTGACCATCCACAAATCCCAGGGCAGCGAATTCCCCGCCGTCGTCATTCCTCTCTCCACCCAGCATTATCCCCTGCTGCAGCGGAACCTGCTCTACACCGCTGTGACCCGAGGAAAACGACTCGTTGTCGTGGTCGGCGAAAAGCGGGCGCTCGAGAGAGCGGTGCGCAACGGCGAGGGCTCAAGGCGGCACTCGGGACTCGCCGGACGCCTTCGGGCCCTGGTCGTACGGGAACAGGGCGGGAAAGAGGACGGCGAAGAGGGTTGAGTCCCCGACCCGACCGGGTTAGGATCGTCGCCATGAATCCAGACCGTCGTCGTTTCCTCGCCACCTCCGCTTCCGCCCTCGCGTTTTCCACCGGAGGCCTCTTCACCGCCTGCTCCAGGAAAGCGGAGGAAGAAGAGAGCGTCGGCATCGTGGAAGACGGACCGCAATTCGAGATCTCCCTCGCGCAATGGTCGATGCACAAGGCCCTCAAGGCCGGTGAGCTCGACAATCTCGACTACCCGAAGTTCACCAAGGAAACTTTCGGGATCCATGCCGTGGAGTGGGTGAACCAGTTCTTCTTCGTGGAGCACGCGACCCTCGGTTACCAGCCCAAGGAGCAGTCCTACCTCGCGGAGATGAAAAAGCGGGTCGACGACCTCGGCATGACCAGCGTCCTCATCATGTGCGACCGCGTCGGCAACCTCGGGAATCCCGACACCGCCAAACGGAACGCCGCCGTCGAGGGACACTTTGCCTGGCTCGACGCCGCAAAATTCTTCGGCTGCCACAGCCTCCGCGTGAATGCCGCTTCCGATCCGAAGCTGACGCCCGAACAGCAGGCCGACCACTGCACCGCCGGCCTCCGGCAGCTTTCGGAAAAGGCCGCGACCTACGGGTTGAACGTGATCGTGGAAAACCACGGCGGGCTTTCCTCCAACGGGGCCTGGCTCGCCCAGGTCATCAAGAACGTCGGCCTCGACAACTGCGGCACCCTGCCGGACTTCGGGAACTTCTACGTCGTCAAGAACCGCGGCAACGCCGAGCAGTACGAAAAGGAGAAGGCCGCCTACGCCGGCGACCCCGCCTACACCGAGGACGAGACCGGGCTCGGCTATGACCGCTACCTCGGCACCGAGGAACTGATGCCCTACGCCAAGGGCGTCTCCGCGAAGGCTCACGATTTCGACGCGCAAGGCAACGAGGTCCACACCGACTTCGTCAAGATGATGGGCATCGTCAAGGCCTCGGGTTACCGCGGCCACGTCGGCATCGAATACGAGGGCAGCGAACTCGGCGAAGTCGAGGGCATCAAGAAGACCAAGGCTCTCCTCGAGCGAGTTTTCGCGATGGGTTGAGGCGGAGACCGCTCAAAAAATCCGGAAAGCCTTCTCGTCCCACTCGCGTGCCAGCATCTCGTTGTCGACGCGCTTGAGGAGATCGTAGTAGCTGTACGGGTATTTGAAGACGTGACCGATGTCGACCGAGTGGTCGCCACGCTTCTGCCAGTATTCGGCCATGTTCGGACGCAGTTTCGTCGGTTGGTGTTCCTGGTAGCGTTTGCCGTCCGCTTCCGGCCCCTGCCGGGTCACCGTGACATACTTCCGGAAGGCGGTGCGGCAGCTCTCCGCCCACTCGACGTCACCCATCGCGGCCAGTTCCACCAGCGACTGGCCGAAGGTGAGCATGTGGCCGGTGAATCCCTGACCATAGCCGATGAACCGGTCGGCCGCCGCGCTCGCCTCGCGCAGGACGAACTCGGAGGCGGCGGCCGAGTTTTCAAAGGGAGGCGGATCCACCTCGGGTGACGGCTCGATGTCGCGCCATGGCTTGATCGCCCGGATCAGCTGACAGACTCCCTCGATGCGTTCGGGCGTCGCGGCCTCGGGCACGAGACGGAACCCCCGGATCGCCAGCATCGCAAAAATGACGTTGTGCCCCACTTCGAGGAGGGTCTCCCCTCGCTCGGCAAGGGCGAGCCCGATCTTGCGGACACCGTCCGGATCGGGATCCGCTTCGGGGAAGGGTTCGCAAAGCGGCTTCGAAGCCCAATTGAGGTCGAACAAGCGGGTGATCCGCGTACGGGCCGCCTCGTCGAGACCGCCCTCCTCGATCATCAGGTGCGCCGCGACGAGGGCAGCTCCGCGGTGACCATCCTGGAAGTAACTCATTGTGTGCGCCCGGGCGAGCGCGTTGAGCCCGAGCCAGACGAGGCGTTTCCCATCGGATGCCGGGGACTCTTCGGCGGCAGGCAGGGATTCCCACCAAGCGCCCGCAGTGATTGCCCCGCACAGACCCGACGAAGTGAGGCGTGAAAACTCCCGGCGATTCAGTTTCTCGTTCATGATGGCACCTTCAAGAGATTTCCCGATCCTATCAGGAAAACCAATCGCGCGGCCAGTGCCGGATCGCGTCCCCGTCAACTCGCCGCTGCCGCCACCCGTTCCGAGGTCAGGTCGCGAGGGTGCGGATTCACCGCACTCGCCGGAAGCGTGGTGAGGATCACACAGATGGTGCCACTGTCGGGATCCGCCCAGCATCTTGTGCCGGTCGAGCCGGTATGCCCGAAGGTCTTCGTCCCACACCCCGGTCCGCCGAGCTCCGCTCCGAGGTCGAAGCCGAGGCCGCGGGGACGGATGCCGTCCCGGTTGTGATTGCGAATCATGAGCCGGGCCGTCTCCGGCCGGAGGGCCTTCCCCCCGGAAAGGAGAAACTCCCCGAGAAAGCGGGCCACATCGGGCGCCGAGCCGTGAGCACCGCCCCACGGAGCTCCGAGTTGCCGCCAGTAATCGCTGTTCCAGTCCCATGACTTGGTCGAAGGATCCCCCGCACCCGACTCCGGCGCGCCGAACTCGACCTGGTTCAGGATCAGCGATTTCGGGTCGAGCCGGCCGACCCCCATGGCGGAGTCCTTCATGCCGAGCGGCCCGTAAATGGTCTCGTCCACCAGATCCGCAAAGGGTTTGCCGCTGATCCTTCTGGCCACCTCGGTCGCCAGAAGGATTGCCATGCTCGAGTAGTGGTAGCGAGCCCCTGGCTCGAAGAGGAGCGGTGTCCGGATCGCGGCATCCACAAAGGCGGAAAGAGGGGCATGGGCGGCACGCAGGCGGGAATTTTCGGGCAACTGGTCCGGCAGGCCCGAAACGTGGGTGAGCAGCTGGCTCATCGTGATCGCTTCCCTGCCTTCTCCCTTGAA